>CAZJOY010000029.1:0-26541 GCA_964547705.1 uncultured Methylobacter sp.
ACTATTATACCGATCCAATTCAGTTTGTCAACCTCTTTGTTGACTTTATTTTCTTTCCGTCCCTGCCGGAGCCAATTACCCAACCCCGAAGAAGCCGACCATTATAACCTGCTTAGTCAACTTGTCAACAACCTTGTCATTTTATTACTTCGCATCCTGCGCTCCCAAAGACCCTGCCTTGAAAGAAGCGCGCATTCTACAGCTTTCTCGACCTGCGTCAAGAAGTTATTTTTACTCGAGCAAACTTTCTTTTTCCTACTTGATATATATGGTTGGTTCCAATTGGCATTTCCAGTTTTTGATCAGAAACTTTCTCTCCGTCGATCTTTACCGCTCCCTGTTTTATCATACGATTAGCTTCGGATGTACTCTCCGTTAAACCTGCATCCTTTAATAAGTTCGCTATCCCGTAACTTGAACTATCGCTCCTTAATTCCAGCTCATCCATTTCATCGGGCATTGCGCCGCGCTGAAATCTGGCTTCAAAGTTTTCCAATGCTTTAACAGCGGCAGATGAATCATGAAATCTTTCTATAATTTCCTGAGCTAATTTTACTTTATAATTTCTAGGGTTTGCGCCTTGCTTACATTCTTCTACCCATGACTTTATTTCAGTCATAGGCCGAAAGCTCAACAATTCAAAATACCGCCACATCAATTCATCAGATACAGACATTAATTTACCAAACATATCATCGGCAGAGTCGGCTATACCCACATAGTTATTGAGAGACTTAGACATTTTCTGCACACCATCCAACCCTTCCAAAATGGGCATGGTCATAACAACTTGAGGCTTTTGCCCAAAAGCTTCCTGCAATTGCCGCCCAACCAGCAAGTTAAACTTTTGATCCGTCCCCCCCAATTCTACATCCGCCTTCATCGCGACCGAGTCATATCCCTGAATCAAAGGGTACAAAAATTCATGTATGGCTATGGGCTGACTACCTTTAAACCGTTTACTAAAATCATCTCGCTCCAGCATTCTGGCAACGGTATGCTTTGCAGCCAGTTGAATTAAATCAGCTGGAGACATCGCATTCATCCAGCTTGAATTAAACATCACCAACGTTTTAGTCGGATCAAGAATTTTGAATATCTGCTCTTCATAGGTTTTTGCATTTTCAATAACTTCATCTCGAGTCAACGGTTTACGCGTCGCGTTTTTACCTGTTGGATCACCTATCATGCCGGTAAAGTCACCAATCAGGAACAACACCTCATGCCCCAACTCCTGAAATTGCTTTAATTTATTAATTAAAACCGTATGTCCTAAATGCAAATCGGGAGCAGTCGGATCAAAACCGGCTTTAATCCGAAGAGGCCGCCCCTCTTCCAGCTTTTTAATTAACTCCTGTTTAACTAAAACTTCGTCAGTCCCTCTAAGAAGGTGTGCCAGTACGTCCTCTTGCAATTTCTTTCTCCAGTTATCTACAAATTATTTCATTATAAAGTTATTACCTCCTCCATTGAATAAAACTTTTATCTAACCTAATATTGGTAAAAACCTCAAAACCACTTAGAATAAATCTGTAAATCAATTAAGTCTTTTCTGATTTATCCAACTTTCAATTACTTAGCATAGCCTAGTGAAAAACAGAATCTACACCTCCTTACTCTTTGGGATTAGCATAGCCTTTTCAATAACCGGCCACACACAAACAAAATCAGTAAAGAAGCCCATAACAGCCAAAACTATTTCAGCTACCCACTCAAAATCCATACAAACTGTTGATAAAAAATCCGCAGTCCCCATAAAAACTAAACAAAGCGCTAAAAAAGCGCCTTCTTTACCATCGCGCGCCACTGAAAAAAAAACTACCACCTCATCCAAGCAGACTGTCGCAAAAAAAATTATCGAAGACTCTAAATCTATTACCAAAAATCAACCTATCGTCTCCGCCAAACTAAAAAATAATAAACAGCCGCCGATCAAAAAATCCGCTGAAAAAAAGTCAGCCACTGTTGTTTCTACCAAAATAAAAAACGACAAGCAATCTATTGGCTCATCCAAATTAAGTCAAAAAACCAAAAATGTTGCTTCTATTGATTCATCTTCTAGAAAACACACCGTTATTCCCCCCAAGTCAATTGAATCTGCATCCGTTTATAAAAAGTCCGATAAAAATGCTCCGACTGATTTAAACTTAGATAATACTGAACCGGATCTCATCGCCGAGACAAATCATAATAAGCAATTCCACTCAATTCCAATTGATTATCCACAACCTAAAAAAATCAATACGGCACATGTATCTATAGAAACCTCTCTATTTTTAGATGGACTTGAAGCCGACCTATCGAAAGAGCTTATTTTGCAACTTACCGAAATTTTTGCATGGGACATTGATTTTGCGACTAACTTACGTCCTGGCGACGAGTTTACAGTTGTTTACGGAAAAAAAATGGTCGATGGTAAAGAAACCGATATCGACGAAATTATTGCTGCTGAGTTTATTAACCAAGGAGTTCCGTATACAGCTGTTCGATACGTAGATGAGTCAGGAACTGCCAGTTATTACACGCCCGATGGACAATCCATGCAAAGGGCTTTTTTGAGTGCGCCGGTTGACTTTATAAAAATCAGCTCTCCTTTTGATATGCAGCGCAAGCACCCTATACTTAACAGGATCCGCGCACATAAAGGCATTGACTACGCAGCGAGGACCGGCACGCCTGTAAAAACAACCGGCGACGGAATCGTTACTTTCTGCGGTCGAAACGGCGCTTATGGGCAGGTCGTCATTATCGAGCATAACGATCACTATGAAACACTTTATGCTCATATGTCCGACTTTAAAAAAGGCTTAACGGTTGGCGATCATGTCAAGCAAGGCGACGTCATTGGCTATGTCGGCCAAACCGGCCTAGCTACCGGCCCTCACTTGCATTATGAGTTCCACGTCGATGGCGTTTACCGCGATCCGGAGACAGTCAAAATACCTCACTCAATGCCTATCAGTGGCGGGTTACAGGCTGACTTTAAAGCACAAACCCAAACATTTTTCGCGCAACTTAACCAAGTTAAAGCCCAGAGTCTATTTGCCGAAACGCCCCCGCCAATTGCTCCAAGCAACACCTTGCCTCCTTCACCGGCGCAGCCATCTCATTTCGATTAATTAAAACAATGTCTGAGCTTTATATTGGACTCATGTCCGGAACCAGCCTGGACGGAATTGATGCCGCTCTTGTCGATTTTACAGACGATAAAGTTCAGCTTGTCAGTTTTGAATACCAGCCATTTCCCGCCGACATCCAAAACGCGATTCAACGGCTCAGCAAACCTGACTCGCTAATCTCACTCAAAGAATACGGGGCAATGGATGCTCGCCTTGGGCACTTATTCGCTGACATTGTTAACACACTGCTTAGCAAGAACAGTATTTCCGCATCATCGGTCAGTGCTATCGGCAGCCATGGCTTAACCGTTTACCATGCACCGGAGATCAAATTCCCCTTTTCTCTGCAAATTGCCGATCCTAATGTCATTGCCGAACTTACCGGTATTACTACCGTAGCAGATTTCAGACGGCGGGATATTGCCGCCAAAGGTCAGGGCGCTCCATTGGTTCCAGCTTTCCATAAAGCGGTATTTCACCATCAAGATGAACATCGCTGCATAGTAAATATCGGCGGCATCGCAAATATTACCGTACTCCCTAAGGATCCGTCAGCGGAAGTCATCGGTTTTGATACCGGCCCCGGCAACACGCTGATGGATCTATGGATCAAGCTACAGCAAAACCAATCCTATGATAGAAACGGTGCTTGGGCCAAAAGCGGAAAAATCGACTATGGCTTGGTCGATATTCTCAAAAAAGACCTTTATTTCAACACCGTTCCACCTAAAAGCACCGGCAAAGAATATTTTTCTCTACCTTGGATGTATCAGTACTTCGACGCCTTCAGCTACAAAGCCGAAGACATACAAGCCAGTTTGTGTATGTTAACGGCGGCAACAATTTGCGATGCGATTAAAAAACACGCGCCGGATACTGAGCGCGTATTGATTTGCGGCGGCGGCATGCATAACGATTACTTGCTGGAACTTATCCGGCAGCAGCTTGAATGTCCGGTTGAATCAACCGAGCTATACGGACTTCATCCCGATCATGTTGAGGCAGTGGCTTTTGCATGGTTAGCCAGACAAACATTAAACAATCTACCCGGCAATCTTAAAGAAGTAACAGGAGCGGTTAACTCTGTCATTTTAGGAGGAATTTATCAGGGAAACAAAAAGGGCGACATCCTGTCGCCCGAATAGGGGGGAACAATAAATGAAATTACGCTGAAAAAGACGACCCGCAACCGCAAGTCGTAGTCGCGTTAGGGTTACGAATAACAAATTGCGCGCCGGATAAATCTTCTTTATAGTCGATTTCAGCGCCGGTTAAATACTGAATACTCATCGCATCAATCAATACAGTGACACCGCCGTTTTCAACGCAGGTATCATCTTCATTGACTTCTTCATCAAAAGTAAAGCCGTATTGGAATCCTGAACAACCGCCACCCGAGACATAAACCCTCAGTTTCAGATTATCATTGCCTTCCTCGGCGATTAACTCGCTCACTTTAGAAGCGGCACTGTCAGTAAAAATTATCGGATTAGACATATATTTAGCACTGTAAAATGAAGTTAAATAAATTATGACTATACCTATCTTTTTAGTCAAGAATTATGGATACAGGGCAATTGTCTTTAACCCCAGATCTTCTTTTAGCCCGAACATCAAGTTCATATTTTGCACCGCCTGCCCTGCCGCGCCCTTAACCAGATTATCAATGACCGATAACACCACAATAGTTTGTCCGCCTTGCGGTTGATGAATCGAAATCTGGCAATTATTACTACCTCTAACATTGCGGGTATCGGGATGCGAGCCTTGCGGTAATACATCAACAAAAGCTTCATTAGCATATCTATTTTCATACAAAGCCTGCACATCATCCAGGCTTCCGATCGCTTGACCATATAAGGTAGCGTGTATGCCTCGAATCATCGGTGTTAAATGCGGCACAAAGGTCAATCCGACCGTTTTACCTGCCACTAATTCCAACCCCTGCCTAATCTCCGGCAAGTGACGATGCCCGCTAACCGCATAAGCTTTAAAACTCTCGCCGGTTTCGCTCATTAACGTCGCCAACTCCGCTTTGCGCCCTGCCCCGCTGACACCCGATTTAACATCGGCGATTAAATGCTTAATATCGATCAGATCGTTTTCAAGCAACGGAAAAAATCCCAATTGCACCGCAGTAGGATAGCAGCCAGGACAGGCAATTAAATTAGCTTTCTTGATCGCCTCACGATTCACTTCCGGCAAACCGTAAACCGCTTCAGCAATCAAATCGGCACAGGCATGCTCCATGCCGTACCATTTGCTCCACTCTTTGGCGTCTTTCAGCCTGAAATCGGCGGACAGGTCTATGACTTTTACGCCGCGGGCCAGCAACTGTTCCGCCATCAACATCGCCGTACCGTTCGGCGTCGCGAAAAACACCACATCGCATTCAGCTAAAGTATCTACTTCGGGCAAACTAAATAGCGCATTGATAGAGCCGCGCAAACTGGGATAAAGCGCATCCACCCTGACGCCGGCATCGGCGCGCGACGTGACAACCGCCACCTCGACATCCGAATGCAACGCTAAAATCCGCAATAGCTCAACACCGGTATACCCGGTTCCGCCTACAATACCTGCACGAATCATCTGTTTTTGTCCTACCTACAATTGTTTATGTTGCAATCCAACCCGACCTCAGCCGGATGAAACCCTGCCAGCCTATCGTCGTCAAACTTAAAAATCCCGATTCCACCGGAATATTTTAGACACTGTAAAGTGTTTCGATGAAAATAGCTGCCGCATATAATACCCGTAACTCAACTTATTGACGATGCCGCAACAATAACGCTTCCCAAACAAATGATTGCCATTGAAATCAACAACGGTGTTTTAAAACCGGCCAAGCTCGACAGACCAACGCCGTCGGCGAACCAAGTTTTAATTAAAGTCTCCGCCGCTGGGGTCAATCGGCCTGACGTGATGCAGCGTCAAGGCCTGTATCCCTCGCCTGCCGACGCTTCCGATATTCCGGGACTTGAAGTCGCAGGCACTATCGTTGCGCTGGGCGATAACGTCAGTCATCTACACGAAGGCGACAAGGTATGCGCACTGGTAACGGGTGGCGGTTATGCCGAATATTGCCTGGCCTCGGCGGCCTTATCCCTGCCGCTGCCCAACGGCCTGTCTTTTACCGAAGCCGCCGCGTTGCCGGAAACATTTTTCACCGTCTGGAGCAATGTCTTCGACCGCGCCCGATTGCAGCCCGGCGAAACGCTACTGGTGCACGGCGGTTCCAGCGGCATCGGCACGACGGCAATACAACTGGCCAAGGCTTTCGGCGCCAACGTCATCGTCACGGCCGGTTCGCAAGCCAAATGCGACTTTTGCCGACAACTGGGCGCGGATGCGGCTATCGATTACAACGAGCAGGATTTTGTCGAAGAAATCAAGCGACTGACCGGCAACAAAGGGGCCGACGTTATCCTGGACATGATCGGCGGTGACTATTTCCCGCGCAACCTCAAATGCATTGCCGACGATGGCCGGCTGGTGCAAATCGCGATACAACAAGGCGCCAAAGCCGAAATCAACCTGTGGTCGGTGATGATCAAACGCATTACAATCACCGGCTCGACATTACGCGCACGGGACGATGCATTCAAAGCCGCAATCGCCGCGAACTTGCAACAAAAAGTCTGGCCCTTGTTAACATCAGGTAAAATCAAACCGGTTATACATTCAACTTTTGCGCTGACCGAGGCTGCCTTAGCCCATCAACTCATGGAAAGCAGCCAACACATCGGCAAAATCATCTTAACGGTATAAAAACATGGCTTACACCACACTCATTTCTGCACAAACACTGAATCAAAACCTGAACAACCCAAACTGGGTCATCGTCGACTGCCGCTTCTCGCTGGCCGACACCGAAGCCGGCGCCAAAGCCTACCGGCACGGCCATATTCCCAGCGCCCGCTACTCCCACCTTGACAAAGACTTGTCGTCGCAAATCACCGACTTTACCGGACGCCATCCGTTGCCGAACTTTTCCTTATTGGCAAAAAAACTCGGCGACTGGGGCATCGGCAACAGCAGCCAAGTGGTCGTTTACGACGATGCCGGCGGCGCGTTTGCCGGACGCCTATGGTGGCTGTTGCGCAGCCTGGGCCACGATCACGTTGCGGTATTGGACGGCGGCATCAAGCAATGGCAAAAACAAGGCTTGCCGGTCACCACCGCATTGCCTGTCGTCAAACCCGCCGTATTCAGGCCTTATATAAACGAAACGGCATGGCTTAGTGCGCTACAGGTGCAAAACAGCTTGGCGGCAAAAGCCATCTGCCTGATCGACGCAAGAACGCCGGAACGCTACCGCGGCGAACAGGAGCCGATCGATCCGGTTGCAGGCCATATTCCCTACGCGTTAAACCGGGCTTTCCAATTAAATTTGGACGGCAACGGCTTGTTCTTGCCGCCCGAACAACTGCGCCAACAATTCAAACAACTGATCGGTTCGGCCGCGCCAGAACAGGTCGTGCATTACTGCGGCTCCGGCGTCACCGCCTGCCACAACCTGCTGGCGATGGAACACGCAGGGTTAACAGGTTCCAAGCTATATGCCGGATCGTGGAGCGAATGGATCAGGAATAAAAACCGGACGGTTGCAAAAGGTTAAGCTTTAAATTCGCCGCGTTATCATTCGGCTGCAAGATTTTAAGCCTTGCGAGGTAAGTTACACGTATGAGACGGTGAAAGCATTACAACCCGGAGTACAAACCTAGATTCGTACTCCGGGCACTCTACTAAAAACCAACAAATTAAAAACCAAGAAAAGTTTTTTTACAGAGACTTTTACAATATTTTCCCGGCCTATTCTCTTGACGGCATCCTTCCGCTTAATCTCTATTGCCTAACGGGCTATACATTTGTGCAGACGGCTGGGCTAGCTGTGCGCGCTTGACATAATCCTTATAAGCCGGAATTGAAACTGCGGCAACGATGCCTATTACTACGATCATAGACATCATTCCAGCCATTCCTCCCCCTAAACCAAAACGAGGAATAAATAACGCCAACAACCATGCCAATGGATTACGGTTTGGTGCCGCATAAACAGGATCATTCAGGCGGGCAGCACGCTTGACCAGCCAAGGATAGTCAGCCAGAAGTTCATGAAAAGACATCCAAAAACCGCTGGTAGCTTCCGCTTGCGTTAAATAGGCTGGAACGCTCAACGTAGCCCAGCGTTTTTCTCCGGCTGCCAAGGCCACCAAACCTTGCACTGCTGCTTGAGATTCGCTGCAACATGCGCGCCCAAACTGGTCGCAGGTATACTCTCTGGATCGGGAATATGCCGCACCGATCAACGGAAGAATGGTCGAAGGCCAAATATATGCGCCCCATTGAAGATGCTTTCTTTGAATATGCCCGAGTTCATGCCCAATATAAAAATTAATGGCTTCCGGGTTGTCTTCCATTGAATCGACCACATTGGAATATAAAACGACAAAATGCCGCCCCAAAAAACGTGTCGCGAACGCATTTAATACGCCAGCTCCATTTATCAGGTAAGCATCTGGATAAGACTTTACGCCCAATGTTTCGCAGCAATGTGAATAACGCTGATAGAGATCGGGGAATTGTTCTTTGCTGATTTGTACGCCATTACCTTTAACCCAAGCAATCAGCGCGGACTGCGCAAACAAATAGCTGATAGAGAAAGCCAATAGATAGACTAATGCCACGCCCATAGTACTGATGATCAGCACCAACCAGAGTAGCGTTGCCAACACGACATGAAGCAAAAATAACGATTTTTCAGTTTTATATACCAATTTATTGAAGTCAGCTGAACGATGAGTTAATTGCATAGTATTTCTCCAAGGATAAAGGCCAAGCCACCTAACACTAATACTAACTCGCCTTCACTAAAATAACCATAAAACTTACAAGTCAACCGTTTTAGGAGAGGCGTAAGTGTATAAGTACAGCGGACATGAATGTCCTCTTAAATCAAACACACATAGCGTTTAACCATTGCGTGAAGACTGTTAAACGCCATAAATTTTGCGTTTACGCCAAAACGTCGCCCTACTCATGCCTAGTGATCGTGCGGCTAAGCTAACCATGCCATTACTCTGCTCAAGCGCCTGACGAATTGCGGCGGATTCCTCTGCCGCAGACAACGGCGAATTTTGCATCGGTTGCGGCTCTACCATGCGTGCCTCCCTAAACTCCGGAGGTAGTTCAGAACAGCGCAAGGTTGTCCCTCGACCTACTGCAAAAGCATATTCCACCACATTATGCAGTTCGCGGATATTGCCCGGCCAGGCGTAATCCAGCAAAGTGCGCATCGCTTGCGGATCGATTTTTTCAATTTTCCTGAAATTCGCGGCATTATGCTGCTGGATGAAATGCCAGATCAGCAAGCTTATATCTTCGCGCCGCTCCCGTAACGGCGGAATAAAAATCGGCACAACCCTGAGCCGATACATCAAATCTTCACGGAAACGACCGTTTTTTACTTCCTCCCGCAATGAACGATGAGTCGCCGCAACAATACGGACATCGACATCAATCGAACGGTCGCCGCCGACCGGGATATAGTTCCTTTCCTGTATCACCCGAAGCAGCTTGGCTTGTAATTCAAGCGGCAATTCCGCGACTTCGTCCAAAAACAAAGTTCCGCCATGCGCTCGCTGGAACAAACCGCTGTGGTCTTTAACCGCGCCGGTAAAGGCGCCACGCACATGCCCGAACAACTCGCTATCCAGCAAACTACTGGATAAAGCCGCGCAATTGATTGCCAGAAAAGGTGCATTACGGCGAGCGCTCAGATCATGAATGGCCTTGGCAACCAACTCCTTGCCGGAACCGCTCTCGCCCCTGACCAATACCGTGGCTTCAGTTTCCGCGGCATTCTGAATAATCTGAAAAACAGCCTGCATGGCCGGCGACCGGCTTAACAAACCTTGAAAACCTTGCTTGTCGGTTTTAGGCGCTTCATTGACTAAAGTCGAGCCGGCCAATCGCTCCGAAACCGGGGACAACACTCCCAAGCCGCCGGAAAAAGCGCCCTTTTGATCATATAAAGCCTGAGTCATTTTGTTTAGCTCAAGCTCTTGCCCGTCAGCTTGAATTAATTTTATGAGTTGTTTTTTATGGTCGTCGCCCTCAGTAATGGCGTATTCTTGCAAGCAGGGCTTACCTGTAACGTTCCCGGATTTCAATCCCGATAACTGTTCCACGCCTCGGCTCCAATGAATAACCTGTTGATCCCGGTTAATAATATACAGACCTGCAACATCGCAAAGATCGAGCATTTTAAAAAACAGCGACTGCAACGGCTGTTGCGCCAACCAGTCGGACAAGGGTTCGGAAAACTGTTTCGTTTGTTTCATAAGTGTTTCACCGAATCAAATTCATGTTTCACTGAAACAATATATGAAACAGGGGACAGGTGCAAGGTAAAAGGTTTGTAATCCTTGGACCTTGAACCTTGAACCTTTTACCTTGAACCTCGCTTTTTGGCACAGGCTTTGCTTTAAGCATATACATCTACCTCATAACCGAAACCGGAGACACAATATGTTATTCAAACAATTATTCGATCAGGAAACCTGGACTTACACTTATTTGATTGCTGACCCGACCAGCAAAGACGCGGTCCTGATTGATCCGGTCAACACGCATATTGACGAGTATATAGAGCTGCTGGCCTCACACGGACTGCAATTGAAATATTCCTTGGAAACCCATGTTCATGCGGACCATATCACCGCCAGCGGGCTGCTGCGCCAACGTCTGGGCGCGCAAACTGCAGTCAGCGGACTATGCGGCGCAGAAAACGCCGACATTCAAATTCAGGACGGCGATATTTTTAAATTTGCAGGCGACGAACAAATCAAAGTTATCGCCACGCCTGGCCATACGCGCGGCAGTGTTTCGTATTTATGGCGCGACCGTTTGTTTACCGGTGACTCTCTATTAATAGGCGGTTGCGGCCGCACCGATTTCCAAGGCGGCGATGCCGGAGCGCTCTACGACTGTATTATGCAACGCCTGTTTACACTGCCGGATGAAACATTGGTCTATCCGGGCCACGATTATCAACAACGCTGGGTCAGCTGCATCATGCAGGAACGGACAACCAATCCCCGTTTGGCTGGTAAAACCCGTGAACAGTTTATTGAGATCATGAACAACCTGAACCTGCCTAAGCCTCGGTTGATTGATGAAGCCGTGCCCGCCAACCGTTATTGCGGCTTAGATGAAAATGAGCGCCAGGATGCTGTAGCGCTTAGGGACGCTACGCTGCCGGTCCGCGCTACGACAAAAACCGAAGATATGGTAGCTGCAGCCAAACAACAGATCGTTGAAATCGATGTCGCCAAAGCGAAACAACTGCTTGCGGAAGGCAACATCGCACTGATCGACACCCGTGAAGAGAGCGAATACGCCGCCGGGCACGTTGAAGGAGCCTTATTAATACCTCGCGGCATGCTGGAATTTAAAGTCGGCAACCAGCCCGAACTGGCCGACAAATCGAAAGCGGTGCTGGTCTATTGCCGCTTAGGCAATCGCTCTGCATTGGCGGCGCAAACCATGCAGCAATTGGGTTACACTAACGTACTCTCTATGGCTGGAGGGTTCGAGGCCTGGAAAAAAAGCCAAATATCTTAAGACATTAAAGCTAAGTTGAGCAGCTTGTCTGCTCAACGAAACTTATGCCCTTTGGGTATAAAGCTGAGTTGAGCAGCTCGTCTGCTCAAACGAAACTTATGCCCTTTGGGTATAACTAAATAATAAAGAGGGAACGGTTACACGGCCAAGACCACCTAACCGCTCTTAACCACAAATTGCGAGGAATTTATGACAAATCGACACCATACTGTACTTATCATAGGAGGAGGCGCAGCCGGCGTCTCCATTGCCAACAACATGCGCAGACAAAACGGCGAGATCGATATTGCAATCGTCGAACCGTCCGAAGTCCACTATTACCAACCGGGCTTTACCATTGTCGGCGGCGGCGCTTATACCTTGAAAGAAACCATGCGCAATAAAGCCGACCTGATCCATCCATCGGTCATCTGGATCAAGGATTATGCCGAAACGTTTCAACCGGACGACAACAACGTCACCTTACGTTCCGGCGATACGATCAGTTACGACTACCTGGTCGTCTGCCCCGGCCTGCAACTGGATTGGGACAAAATTGAAGGGTTGAAAGAAACGCTGAACAAAAACAATGTTTGCAGCAATTATTCCGCTGAAACCGTCGAATACACCTGGGAATGCATCCAAAATATCCAAGAAGGTACTGCGCTGTTCACCCAACCGCCGATGCCGAACAAATGCGCAAGCGCGCCGCAAAAGATCATGTACCTGGCGGCCGAACGTTTTCGCAAAAGAGGCACGCTGGACAAATTCAATATTTAATTTTTAAATGCCGGCCCTGACCTTTTCGGCTTCCCCTTTTTCCCCAAAGCATTAAGCAAAGTCGTCGCCGACTATGGCATTAAGACCTCTTTCAACCACAATCTGGTCGCTATCGATGGTCCTGCCAAAATTGCGACGTTCGAAGTTACCGACAGCCAAGGCAACAAGGAAAGGATTACCCGTGAATTCGACATGATTCATGTCACTCCACCGCAAAGCGCGCCGGATTTCATTAAAAAAAGCCCGCTGGCGAATGCGGCAGGCTGGGTTGATGTGAACCCAAACACGTTGCAACATAATAAATACAGCAATATTTTCGGTCTGGGCGATGCCGGCTCAACACCTAATGCCAAAACTGCCGCAGCAGTGCGCAAGCAAGTACCGGTAGTGGTTGACAATATTCTGAGCCTGAAGAACAGCAAGGATGTCGAAGGCGGCTATGACGGTTACGGTTCATGCCCACTAACCACCTCGTTAAATACAGTCATGCTGGCAGAGTTTGCCTATGACGGCAGGGTAACGCCTTCGTTCCCGCTGCTGGACCCAAGAAAACCTCGTTCTATTTGGTGGTGGGGCAAAACCACCGGCTTCCCTTGGCTGTACTGGCACTTGATGATCAAAGGCTATCGCATTGATATTCCGCATTTGGAATGTTATGCCAAAAAGTTTTTGAAAGAAGAATAAATTATTAGGCGAAAGGCGAAAGACAAAAGGCTAAAAACCGCTTTAGACCCTGTGTCCTTTGCCTTTCGTCCTTTGTCCTTTGCCCTTCGTCTTTCGCCCATGCCTCATTCAAAATCCAATAACTTACGATTAACACAGCTATTTCCGATTGTAGGCTGGCTAAAATCCTACACTCGCCAGGAACTTAACAGCGACTTATTCGCCGGCACCATCACTGCTATTTTGTTGGTTCCTCAAGGCATCGCCTACGCGATCATGGCCGGCTTGCCGCCTCAACTTGGACTCTACGCCAGCATCTTGCCGCCGGTAGCGTATGCACTGTTCGGCACCAGCCGCACGCTGTCGGTCGGGCCGGTTTCGATTGCCGCGATTATGATTGCCAGCGCATTATCCGCACCGGAAATCAGCGCGCTCGGCAACCCGGTGCAAAGCGCGCTTATCCTGTCGGCGGAAAGCGGCATCATCATGCTATTGATGGCGCTGTTGCGCATGGGCGGACTGGTGAATTTTATCAGCCACCCGGTACTGACCGGCTTTACCAGCGGCGCCTCGCTGTTGATTATCGGCAGTCAATTGCCGCAATTGTTAGGCCTAAAAGCACCGTCATGCGGCGTTGAGGTTGCCTGCTACAGCGAATATCTTGCAGACATCGTACCAGCCACTTTATTGATCGGCCTGATTGCGATCGGTTTATTAATATTTTTCGGCAAGCCGCTGGTTTTTATACTTAAAAATGCCGGCATGCAACCTTACTTAATCACTGCGATCAGTAAATGCGGCCCCTTGTTGACCATCATGCTGGCAACGCTTGCAGTCGCTTATTTCAACCTGAAGGCTGAGCAGCATGTCGCCGTAGTCGGCAACGTTCCGTCCGGCTTCCCGAAATTGAATTTTGATTTTTCCCCGATTGAAAAATGGTACGCGCTACTGCCCTACTCCGGCTTTATCGCACTGATTGCCTATATCGAAAGCGTCGCGATTGCCAAAGTTACCGCCAATTTCAGGGGCGAAAAAATCGTCCCGAACCAGGAATTGATTTCGCTAGGCATCGCTAACCTGACCACTGCCATTTCCGGCGGAATGCCGGTAGCCGGCGGATTTAGCCGCACAATGGTCAATTTTGCGGCCGGAGCGCGCACGCAAATGGCGATGCTGATCGCCGCCGGTATTCTAGCCTTGGCGGTTATGTTCTTTAGCCCGTGGTTTGCAAACATTCCCAAAGCAGCGTTGGCGGCAATCATTCTGGTGGCCATCATTCCGTTGGTGAAACTGAACGACATTTTCCATACTTGGCGTTATGACCGTGGTGATGGCGTTGCCGAAGCCGCGACTTTACTGGGCGTTTTAGTCTACGGTATTGAAGAAGGCATCACGCTGGGCATTATCCTGACCCTGGTCAGCCACTTGCGTAAAACCAGCCAGCCGCATATTGCAGTGGTCGGGCGCATACCGGGCACTGCGCATTACCGCAATATCAAACGCCATCATGTGGAAACTTGGCCTCATTTGCTGCTGCTGCGTATCGACGAAAGCATCACTTTCGCCAACATCAATTATATTGAGGAGTTCATCAACACCGAACTAAGACGGCAGCCGGGCCTTAAGCATATTGTGCTGATTTTCACCTCAATCAGCGACATAGACACCACAGCGCTGGAGATATTGGAAAACCTGAACCACACCTTGCAAGACGCAAAAATCACTTTGCATATCTCGGAAGCGAAAGGTCCGGTACTCGATAAGCTTGAAAAAACCGACTTCATCAAGCAACTGCAACCCGGCAAAGCCTTTTTCCATACCGAAGATGCGGTTAGGGAGTTGAGTAGCGATGAGGCTATACATTAAATAAGCATTTAGATTAATTCACCACGAAGACACGAAGAAATACAAACTTCGTGTCCTTCGTGTCTTCGTGGTGTAACTTTTTCAAAATCTATTAGAAATAATCCGCTTTTGCTACTTCGAAAACGCAATAAACCGCCGGTAAGGCGAACCCTGCTTCCAGGTAAAGGCTTCGCTGTAATAATGCATTAACGCCAGATAGCCCAGTAAGCCCAAGGTAATCGCTTTATGGACTTCCACGCCGAAAAAGAACTCGGATAACGCATTTACCACGCTGTCCCCGTATGACTGCAACACAAAGGCCAGCGCAAATGAGCACAGGGGCAACACGATAAATATCGGCAAACGGCAGCGCGCCGCATAGCGATACATGAAATTCTGCGGTTGCCGATGATGCTTGTTGTAATCATGCACCACATAAAAAATATAAGCGGTCGCATCATGCACCAGTCTTGGCACCAAAATCGCGAGGAAGTAATACTGCTGAATAAAAAGATAAAAAGTGCTCAGCACCAATAACACATTAGACCACAAGAAATACCTGCCGGATGGTGTGGTCAGATAGCGTTCGCATAACAGCGCACTGCAAACCAGCCCTGCGCACAAAACGCCCGCGACCAGTTTTATCAACTCCATCTGTTGCAAATCCAAGTTATTTTTTAAGAAGATACCGATGTAAACAAAAAGGCCTGCGGTCACGCTGAACCACAATAGCAAATAAAAAGCCCAATCGGGCAGACGATACAGACTGCGCCCCACGCCCAATTGCTGCTTGAGTACGTGGTAAACAGTCCAAGCGGCCACTGTGACATACAGCACTTTATAGGGAATGAATAAACTACCTATGCCGAAAACAGTGACAATAGCGGCAGTCATCAATAGGATTTTCAGCTTATAGAACTTCAGGTATTCACTATTGCTGACCAACAAAATGGAGCTGGCAACGATATGCGGGGTTCCGAAAATGATTTGGAACAATAAAAACTGCTTGGGACTGCTTGGTAGATTCTGCTGTAAAAACCCGTGCCAGAACCAACCGTCAAATAACTGTAGCAACAAACACAACGGAATAATTGAGTACAGCCCCAACAACAGCCGGAACGAGACGGTCAACTGATTATCGTTAGGTATATCTTGAGCTGAAATGGCTTGGGCAGACATAAAGCTATCCTCCTATTATTGTTATATCTTCAGTTCAAAGCATTAAATACTGTATTAATTAACCACTTGACTTATATTTCGCGTAAGTAATAACTCATCTTTTAGTACACGTCTTAAAGCACACTTTTAATGCGCTCACATATTACACATTGGCGATGATCAAGACAACAGCTCACTAAAACCGTTATGTTCAGCTCTATATCACCTAAGCCGTACAGATTGGCTCAGCCGACAAAGAAGTGGCTAGCGATACGAAAACCATTTACTATACGCGACTCTGAGCAAGCGTTAACCTAATCATCAATTTTTATTAGTCGACTATCAAAACATCACGCAAAATTAAACTTTGCATAATTCACGGAAGAGTCATCACTTTATGGAACTGCAAGATGGCATTTTGGTAGAAATAAAACATGACAAAGACCCATAGGTGAGCCTTTTCTTATACTTGTGATTGCCTGAAATAGATAGGAGAGATAAAAATGCTTTACTTCAATGCCCCTTTCCCACGTTTGAGCGTGCGCTATTATTTACTCATGTCTATGTTAACACTAATAAATGGGTGCGCCTCCTTAAACGATAAAACTCTAACACAAGCCCAGGGAGCAGCGGCGGGGTGTCTTGCTGGTGGACTAGTTGGTTTTTTAATTAAACAAAATCCAACTGCGGCAGCAATTGGTTGCGTAGCAGGCGGGGCGGCCGGATTTGCTTATGGCGACCATATTGCTGGTAAAAAAACGGCTTACAAAAACCAAGAAGAATATTTAAACGCTGTTATCGCTGAATCAACCAAGGTCAGAGATGAAACCCATGTAGCAACGCAACAACTTAAGCAAGAAATTAATAGCCTGAACCAGCAAACAAAAATTAAACGAAGTCGTTTAAAAACTGCACAAGCCAATACAGAGACTATTCTCAATAAAAAAGAGCACCAAAAAAATATCTTGGCCTCAAGTCAAGCAGCCTTAACTCGTGTTAATAATGAAATCACTGTACAACAACACGTTATTGAACAAGAAGCAAAGTCAAGCGCCCCAGAAACTATCATGCTGGCAAGTACCCGTGTCAGTGAACTTCAACAAGAACAACGAGCATTAAAAGAAGCCCTAACACAAATTGCCAGCACCAATGTTCCTCTGGAGCCATAAACAATGATATTAAATCAATATTCTTACAAAATGCCTGTTCTTTTATTCTTGCTACTGAGCGGCTGTACCACTTCAGGAGACCCTAACCAAGGCGGGCTATTTGGGTGGAGCGAAGACAAGGCACGGGACAGGTTGAACCATTTTAACCAAGAAGCTTATGCAAATCGGCAAGCTGTAGGCGGAGAACATCAGTTCTTGAAACAGGCAACAGATGAACGTAAAGAACTTGTAAAAGAGCAAGTTGCCCTAGATAGTCGCATTGAGCTACAAATCCAGGAAAATCAAAAACTATTGATTGACCTAGACCGGTTGATCCGAAAAAAAAATCTGAATAACAAGAAAAAAAACGAACTAATGTCCAAATTAAAACATTTACGCATTACTCCCGTTGCCGCCAAAGTAAAACAAACTACGCTCAACGAGCAAATAATGGATAGAAAAAATCAGGAACTGGTTGAGGCCATTAAAGCTTTGAATACGGATTGATAATGCAGAAGGCTGGCTTTTTTAAGACTAGGCGATTTTATTGTAGCAATGAAAAAAATTGTGATCGGGCATTTAAAGACGATTGGTATTCGCTAAAGGAATTTAAACAATGTGCGTGCAAATGCAGCGAGTGTGGCTCTGACTTAGATGAGAGAGTTCCATTACCTGCAAGTAAAGAAAAATGGAGGCTAGCCTCAGCATCTTCTTTACTTGTAGCGAGCATTGCATATGCACTATATTTTTATTATCGACCTTACCCAGCCGATAGTGTCACATTCAAAAACATGATCGTGTATGTAAAAGCGGGCAGTTCAGTTGCTCCTATCGTCATGGAACGCAACGCTAAATTACTAAACAAAATTTCAATCAAATACCATACAGTTGATGGTACGGCTTTGGCTGGCACTGATTACGCTGACACAAACGGAATATTGGTATTTGATAACACAACCAATAACTTGCAAACCATTTCAATTCCTTTATTAGGCAATAAGGATTTCGATCAAAATGCCAGAGCGTTCAGTCTAATTCTAACGAATGTGGAAAATACGCCCGAAGCCAAAATTATCATACAACCGGTTGTACCTGAAAAAACCAGCATTTCCGCTGCTGAGGCTTTGGTTAGTTCTTTATCGGTAACAGCAGAAAATGTTGGCAGGTATCACAAACGTAAACTTACTCTAAACAATCTAATCCCTCAGCTGAAAACGCAAAGCATAATCGACCAAATGATTCAGCAATATAAGATTAATGAAGGCAACCTGACTAGGCAAAGGGAAAAGTACTATGGATTATTGAAGGATTTATCTAACGTGGAATACAAAGCTTCAATGGTCGCTATCGATAACCGCATCGCCAGCTTAGACCGGCTGGGCAATACTATTCAACGTGATGCCACCATGAAGATGAAACAGCATTTTGAGCAGTTTGCCAAAACCGGTATTTATGAAATGGATTTATGGGCGATACAATTAAGTGAGGTTATTCCCAGCCCCGACACTCCCGAAATTCCCAAAGAAAGAGGTCAAGAATCATTAGAATTGCGTTTTTAATTCTATTCAGGTGGTTTAGGTAATTTGTGTCCTGCTGAAATAAACTCATCACGCAATGAACTGTCGTCTATGGGAGTTTCGCTACGTATTTTCAAACCACTTGTACTCGACAGATTTTTGATATGATTTGCTCGGTCTGAATCTGAGTTTAAAATGGTCTCTTCTTCTATCATGAGATCAAGTTCGTTCTTGTTACTGTGATCTTGTTTAGCTAAGTCGTGCTCAAGTGTTTTTTCAAGAGTTTTTGTTTCACTATCGAGTAGCAAACGTCTAACTACTTTTTCAGTCTTTTCCGTTTCACTATCCAACCGTTTAAGTGAACGGATGGCAATTTCCAGTCCGAACTCATCTGCAATTGAACTTTTTGCTAGTGTTGAAACAATTTCCATAATTTCCTGATCTTGCTTCAGCGTTCGTCCTCTATTAGCAATGTTAGGGATTTTAGATAGCTTCCCCTCCACTATGTCAGAAATACGCCTGCTGATATCTTTAAGTTGATCCTTCAGACATTGATTTCTCCATCCATTTTCAAATTCATCTTGCCATGCCATTGCACTATTCATTTCTAAAAACTCAGCCATTCTTACCCCTGAACGCTCAGGTGATTGCCGCCGAAATCCATTATCTTTACGTTCAAAAGCCTCCCAGCCATTTTCAACTAAAGCCAATACTTCAAAAACACCGTCATATTCCACATCGTCGCCCTTACCAGAATCCGCTTGTGCTGAAATTTTCAGTTCAAACTTTGTGCTTTTACCGACTAAGCCGTCATAGCGTCCGGCATCTTCGGTCTGGGCTTGAGTAATGTGAATCACTTCAATGCGCAAACCATAACGCTCGAAAGCGCGAACAAGTGCTTCTATCAGCCGCCGTTCTACAGATTTATTATCTTCAAGTACGTTATCGGAAACAGCACTACCACCTAAAATTGGGGGTTCGGAAAAGTTAAGATTAAAACCCTTACGAGGTATTTTAATGATGACATCACGGCAAGTATTGAGAACAAGCTTCTCAATCTCGAACAAAAGATTGTCGTCGCCTAGTTGCATTAAGCTTTTCAACTTCGAAAAATCATTTGCAAATACGTTCAGCGCTAAATCAAGACTAACGGGGGCTGTAGAGTCTTTCGTGCGGAAAGCGCATTTACCGTTGGCTTCCGCTGTAGAGTTAGTGCCTGGCAATTCGATTCGCAAACCATCTTTAAGCTGTAAGCTTTGGATATTTGGAAGAGTATGAAAAATATTCAGCCGATAACCGATTGCTTCAGCCTTGTTTGAGATATCTTGTTTAATCAACTCCTTTATAACAGTTTCGGCAGAATCCGCCTTGTTTTCAGTGTCAAAATGCTCGACAAACGAATAAAAAGTCTTACCTTGAATATGATCACGTACAGCTAATTTGATGGACTCGCATATGTAATCTTTAATCTGGTCCCGATTGTGATAACCGCTTTTTTTGACATTCTGTAAGCGGTGTAAGCGTAAATCGGCAGTGGTTTTCAACGACCAGTTACGGTCACTCCCTTGCAAACGAAACTCTGTAATATAGTCTTCAATGGAAATGTCTTCAGGAGGAAGATTAAGCAAACGTAACCCCATTTCAAAATGAGGAATATTAAGAGTTTTTTTTATTTTATCGGAGACTTTATGGGCCAAGCCATCCTTGGACTCCTCATGAATGAACTTCCATAAAGGGTCTACGCTATTGCTAGTGTCTGTATGGACTGAGAGTTCTGGTAATTTTTCGCGAATAGTGTCATGGATAGCCCGCTCGATTAACAGCTGCAAGCTTTCTGCAGGTCCATTTTGGTAATGAAGCTCTTTAACCAAATTTTGTGCATCTGTCTCGTTTTTTATTTCCAAGGAAAACGATCCTAAAAAATCAAGGGAAAAATCAGTTCTCCCATCTTTCCATGAAAAAGAAACACCTGAAATATTACACGGAAGCGCTGTTCTTTTAACATAAAAATAAGCCAGATCAGAGCTATTTCCCCACAATGTACGCATAAAACCTGGGCGTTGTTGCAGCAGTTGTTTGTTTTTTCGGTCATAAATCACTTCAAAGCCTTCATCATGGCCTTTTGGGGAAAACTTGGCAGGATCAAAAGACTTGATCACATCGGCAATTTGCTTATCGTTTAGTCGGGTCATTAGTGTCTCCTAACACAAGTATTATTCGCTAACATTACGCCAGCAACGTAAAAAAAGTTGATGAGCTAGCCATCGCCTTTTTGATAGCTCAAGGTTGCCACTACGAGTCTGTTTATCATTCAAATAATTTTGTTTTATGTCGTCTGTGCAACGCCTTGCACAATCCAATACTACAATACGTTGAGGGCGTTTCAATTGCCGCCGTACATAAGGAATGTAGTAGCCCGCCATTTTTTCTGCCAAACTTTCGTCGTTGTTATAGATCAACAAACCCGCCTCAAATACGCCTTTCAACACACTCACTAACCATCCTGCGTATAGCTGGGTATTTGCAAAGAAATCCGTAATAGCAGCAGAAGTCAGCATACTGGCTATTGGGTCGTGATATTCAAGACTTGAGTCGGCAAGTTGGAATGCAAACAATGACTGGAAGAAATCCTGGGCATCAAGAGTCGTAGGATGGAACGCATTATATTCAAATATTTCCGCAGTTTTTTGGTACAAAACGTCAAGTTCTTTCTTATTGTTTATGTAAAGAGGATCGTTAGCAGAATCCACGAGTGATTTTAAAAACGTAAAAAACTCTTCTCTTAAACTTTCAGTCCTCATTGCATCGTGTAGATACTGTAAAACAAAATCTATATGCTCTGGTTTATTCAGCAAGTAAAACAAAATTGACAAGGTCTTTTTTGATCCGAGCCCCATAGAACGCTGCATGAGATAGCACAGAGTATACACAATGACTCCAGATTTATCATCTCCCAAGCTAGCAGGTTCATGCGCTATAGCATCAAAAAAAGCATGTATTTGCATCTCGATACCGGACACAAAAATTGCAGATCGCAGCATATCCGCAAAAGCCCAAATTTTATTTGGTGTTTCCGGTGCAAGTACATGATGCTTAAAAAGCAGCATTAACCATTGTTCATCGATTGTTTTAAGGTTTTCATCAACCAGCAGTCTTACAAAGCCATCGTAACTAGTTTGATAGTCCTGTGAAGGCCATATGTCAAAAAAACACTCAGTGAGTATATCAATTTTTTCGGCTACAAAATTTGGATAATCCGAAAGTAAAACGGTTTTTATCTGCTCTGCTCTGCCGTCATCGACAAAGTGGTATTTCTTGCCATTGCTGGAATCAATAAGCTTCACGCCACATTTTAGTATGGCCTCATCGCTTTGCAACACCCAGCGTGATACGCGGCTTAGTGGAGGGGGGGCTTTTTCGTCTTTGGGCACAGGTAAGGGATTTTCTGCGTCCAGCTGTAATAGAATTTTTTTGATTATAAAGCAAAAAATTTCCCTAGGCATATCTGGAAAAAATGCCGCAACAAAATTAATGCTATTAAATACATCGTCATCAGTTAGAGAAAAATTTTCTTGAGGCTTAGGCTGATCCGATTGAAATGACTTGGGTCTGAATTCATACAGATTTGACTTTTTATAACCTTCCCTCTGGGCAATTTTTTCAAGATCAACACAAGTAACAATAATCAGGTGATTTTTTGCTTCTTTCAACGTATTTTGCAGATGTGCTACCCATGTCTCATCTGCTAACTGCTGTACCATATCAGGCAAACTGCCACAACTTAGTCTTGTTACGGTTTCGACGTTATAACTAAGGTTTTCGTCTTTTTTAGAAAAATACCTAACGGCAAGACGTCCGTCACAGCAACGGTAGCCTTTTTCTTTCAGGTAAAATCTTAAAGCTTCAAAAGCGGTGTCCTTTATATTCGACCTATGCCTCGAGTCATATCGAAGCACAATAATCCGATCATTAATAATTGCTTGGGCGGCTTTTTCAATATCACTCGGATACGGATAATTCGGAATAATCTCGCCACCAAGCTCATCGCATGATTTTGGATATTCAATTGATTCACTTTTACTATTTTCATTGAAATATACACTGCCACCTGGAATGTTAAATACGTCTCGTATACTACTATTCGCACAAGTGTTTTCAGATGAATTGGAAAAAGAAGTTCTCTCACTAGTAGATTGAACGCTGCTCTGGCTTTCCTTTAAGCCCTGTTCTTCATGTGAACCGGTAATATCTATTGTGGAAGGGTTAGTCGTTTCGTCCTCACTAGTAGAATGAACACTGTTTCGGCTATGCTTTAAAACTTTTTCTTCATGTGAATCGGGAATGTCTATTGTAGAAGATTTAGATGTCTCGTCATTTTGTAAACCAGTTTCGTCAATAGTCTCTGGATTTGGTTTGTTAGGTTCGGAAATAGGCTTGGCAGCATTTTGTTCCGCTTCTCTTTCGACGACATCGTCGCTCATAAGATTCTCCGAATTCGTATTACATCAAGTGATTACACTGCATTGAATTACTTGTTAATAGTAACTGAACCGCCCGGTGCATTGATAACATCTCGAATATGACTATCTCTAAATACACTTTTAGTTGAATTTAAGTTGTTGCCAAAACTTCCCTTTGGATTAGAAGGCGAAGATGACGTTTCTTTCTTGTTCATCTCAATAGCATCTACTTGCTCTAAAGCTCTGCGTATACCTTCGAAAGTAGCTTCGATATACCCCTTTGGAAATTCTTCGTAAACTATTCCAGATATGTTAGTAAAAAGTTCAATACCTTCTTCTTTTAATAGCAAAACTTTATTGCGCCCTAACAAGCCATGAAAATACCCCAATTCATGAACAACATTTTGTCTGGCTCTTAGACCGCCACCAGCAGTTTCGTCATCGGCAGTCAAAAGAATAAGAGCAAACTCGCATTGTCTCCCGTATTTCTCCAACTTTTCTACAATAGTTAAACCGTTATTCGATTGATCTGCGAGAATTAAGGGTTCGAACTTGAGCATTTCCCGCACAAAGTCTTTTAATTTAAGCTTGGCTAATTCGTTTTGTCCGTGGCTAATGAAAACTTTCATGTTTATCTCTCTATGGTATGGTGTCAGTTATACGGCGAACGGATAACATTGTTACTCAGTTGGCGACTCGTCATTATTACACTGTAACGGTTGCTATCAAATTGAAATTTTGATCAGCTCTTTTCAAGCATTGCTTTTAGTTTTTTAAGATAGACAAAATCATGACATTTCAGCTACATCCGCGCCTGGAACAGGATTGCATAACCATCGGCCGTTTTGAGTTATGCCGCTTATTAATGATGAATGACAGCCAGTATCCCTGGTTTATACTGGTGCCGGAACGAGCGGATTTGCAGGAAATTTATCAATTGAGCAAAGCCGAACGTGAATTGCTGACCGAGGAGTCCAGCTATCTTGCCGAAAACCTGGCTACTGTTTTTAAAGCTGACAAAATGAATATTGCGGCGATAGGTAATATGGTTCCGCAACTGCACATTCATCATATAGTCCGCTACCGGACCGATAAAGCCTGGCCGGCGCCAGTGTGGGGAAAGTTTGATGCCGTTCCTTATACGGAACGGCAAATTGCAGACAACTTAACTCGCATTAAAGCTCAGTTGGGAATGTAAAATAGGTATAAGGTTTTTATCCTTATGGCTCAAAAATGTTAATCAACCAAAAACTCAGTAAAGTAAGCTTCTTTAAAGCCACCTTCATGCCCTGCCTTGCCCTCTTCGGCATGTTCTTCCTCCTCTGCACCATGTCCTTTATCGGCTTCCTTCATCTTATCCAGCGTCTTGCGAATAATATCGGTCGTTTCTTGGCGCAACGCTTCTCGCTGCTCCATGGTTTGTAATCCTTCAGACGGCCTACCGCTATATAACATGATTAATTCGTGTCTTAATGCAGGCATGTGTTTTTTTACCGCAGCAATCGTGCTGGCGCCTTCAACCAATAATTGAACATTTACCAGCAAAAACTTTTTTGGTTCGGCCAAATTAACGGTAAACTTAGGAGTCATTTCTACATATTTTACACCGGCTTCTGCTTCCGACTCCTTTGCTCCTTCATTCGCAACGGCTACAGACATAAACAGAAGACTTAATACCAAAACCAATAATCGCATAACAGACTCCGTGTAACTAGAAAATAATTGTCTAGTATAAAGCCAACCCCATCAATTTAAAAACGAATCCAAGTGACAACAACTAAACTTCCCATCGGCCCAATAATGCTGGATGTTGCGGGCTTAACCCTGACGCAAGCTGAAGAAGAAAAAATAAATCATCCTAATACAGGGGCCGTTATTCTTTTTTCGCGCAATTACCAAGATCCCGAACAAGTTACCCAACTGATTAACAACATTCGTGCTGCGCGTAATGGCAATATATTGATTGCGGTCGATCAGGAAGGCGGCAGAGTACAGCGCTTTCGACAAGGTTTCACCCGCTTACCGCCTGCATCAAGTTACGCGCAAAACCCTGAGTTAGCTGAATCCGCAGGCTGGCTGATGGCGGCCGAATTACTGGCAGTCGGCGTCGATTTCAGCTTTGCTCCAGTCTTGGATATTGATTGCGGTGTTAGCGAAATTATCGGCAACCGATCATTTTCAACCGATCCAACGCTTGCAACACGTCTTTCAAGTTTATTTAGAAAGGGCATGAACGAAGCCGGCATGGCCGCAACCGGCAAGCATTTTCCCGGACACGGCGCGGTCGCCCTGGATTCACACTTGACTTTGCCGGTAGACGAAAGAGAGTTGGACAGCATCAGGTCAAAAGACTTGTTACCTTTTAAACAACTGATAGACGAAGGTCTGGAAGGCATTATGCCGGCGCATGTCGTCTATTCTAAAGTTGACCCAAACCCGGCCGGTTTCTCGCCGTTCTGGATACAGCAGATTTTACGCCAGGAATTAAACTTTAACGGCACCGTGTTCAGCGACGATTTAAGCATGGAAGGTGCCGCATCGGTCGGTGATTTTCCTGAGCGAGCCCGGCTCGCTCAACTTGCCGGGTGCGATATGATCCTGGTTTGCAACAACCCGGCCGCCGCCGAGCAAGTCCTTGATACCTTGCCGATAAGCCAAGATCTTATCAGGGAGCAGAGACTGGATCGGATGCGCGGCAAACCGCAAATGAACCGCGAGCAACTGATGCTCACCGAAAAATGGCAGCAATTATCAACCCTCATCATCAACCACACCCTATAAAATATGCTTGAAGAAATAAAACACGTCCAGGCAACGGCCGATTTGCTGCATAGCGAACAGGAAGTTGAAGCTGCCATCGATAATATGGCTCAGGAAATCAATATCACGCTTGCCGATCACAATCCGCTATTACTCTGCGTTATAAACGGAGGCATGGTCACTGCCGGCAAATTACTGACCCGGTTAACCATCCCGTTAACGATTGATTCGATCCATGCCAGTCGTTATCAAAACCAGACTTTAGGCGGCACCATCAAATGGCTGGTTAAACCCGAAACGCCGATTAAAGGCCGGACTGTGCTTATCGTTGACGACATTCTCGATGAAGGGATTACGCTTGAAGCCATCTACGAATATTGCCGGGAACAAGGCGCGGCTGCTGTCTACAGCGCCGTGTTAGTGGATAAAATCATCCACCATAAAAAACCATTCGCAGTCGATTTTAACGGATTGAAAGTAGTAA
>CAZJOY010000030.1:0-10629 GCA_964547705.1 uncultured Methylobacter sp.
ATAAATGCCCGTCTTTACTGCAATAACTTAAATGTTCGCTGTAAAACTTGATTTGATGTTCGGCGTTGAACTGTTTGATCTCGCGGACGAATTTTTCATCCAGCGGGTCGGTGCTGCCTATCGACAGCGATAAGCCATGGCCGATAAAATCAAAGCGCTCGGTCATTGCCCGAAATTGCTTGCCTAACTTTCCGCCGATAGTGATCCAGTTTTCCGGCGCGACTTCATAAAAGTCGACATCCTTCGGGGGCGTTTCAACAATCTGGCTTAAAAAAGACCGTCTAAGACCTAAACCGGCGCCGTGAACAAGATTTTGGGTTGTGTCCATAAGAACACCTTACTGTGATTTGTAGGGGAATTGGAGGGCATGATGATCATGCCCTCCTTTTGCTAAATCAGAAACTTAAGCTTATTTGCCGGCTGCTTATTTAGACATGTTGCCGCATGAACCTTCTTTGCCTTTCATCATCGCGCCGCAAGCTGCTTCCATACCGGGTTTCATTTTACCGTCTTGCATCATAGCGCCGCATTTGCTTTCACCGCATTTTCCTTCAGTCGCTTTAGCGCCATCGGTTTTTTTGTTGCCTGCACATGCGCCTTCCGCCGCCTTAGGCTTTTCCATGCCGCCCATTGCCGCGCCACATGCCATTTCAGCCGCTTTACCGGCTTCTGCAACTTGCATATAACCGGCCGACATTTCTGTCATACCGAAAGGATTAGCTTCAGCGTTAACCGCAGTTGCAGCAACAGTAGACAGGAAGGCTGCGCCCATTGCAGTCGCTAAAGGTGTTTTATTAATTTTTTTCATATTGACTCCAGAGTGTTGGTATAAAAACATCGAGCTTCAATTCGTTCCCGGCGTTAACCCGAGAGATAAATCGATATAAATGCATCGAATGCCACTTATCATATCAAAATCAACTCAATAAAAAACGAATATCCTATTCTCGTATAAACCGCTTTCAGATTATCAGCTTGACCTGTCATTCACCCTGATATTCGGTTTTATGCCGATACTCACATAAATCTTCAATGACACAACTTGGACAACGCGGTTTTCGAGCAATGCAGGTATAACGGCCATGCAGAATCAGTAAATGATGCGCATCTTTCATATGCTTTTTGGGCACGAATTTTTCCAATTTGCGCTCCACCTCCAGCACATTTTTACCGGGAGCAATACCGGTACGGTTGGCAACCCTGAATATATGCGTATCCACTGCAATCGCGTGCTGCCCAAAAGCGGTATTTAATATGACATTCGCGGTTTTCCTGCCGACGCCGGCCAGCGCCTCCAGCTCTTCCCGCTTTTGCGGCACCTGTCCGCCATGTTTTTCAAGCAACTGCCGGCAGAGCGTGATGATATGGGCAGCCTTGCTGTTAAATAAGCCGATGGTCTTGATGTACTCTTTTAAACCTGCCTCACCCAAAGCCAAAATGTCTTGAGGCGTATTAGCAACCGGAAATAATTTGGCGGTCGCTTTATTGACACCTTTATCGGTTGACTGAGCTGACAAAACGACCGCAATTAATAATTCAAAAGCGCTGGTATAGTTCAGCTCCGTAGTCGGATCAGGGATAGCCGCAGCCAGCCGGTCAAAAATTTCCAAGCGTTTTTTTTGGTTCATATCGTCATCGGGAATTATTTTTTCCACAGTAGAGTGGAAAACGCCACCCCGCCATACCTGGAGTTTTACAGCGTAATCCTTATTTTGAATTCTATTAATAAGAAGGATAGGGGCCGCGTCTTATCTATACTACTTAATCTACGTCTTTTTCAGCCGCATTCGACAACAATTTCTTCCTGATTAAAAAAGCGGCGCCAATCGCACATAGAGCGGGTACTTGAAAAAGCAAAAAAGTTCCTGTGGGATTTTTAGCAACCATGCCTGATAAAGCGGAAACCACTGTCAACTTAACCGCCCACCAGGCAATCCAATAACCGATCAAGCCGGTGATAGCCCAGTTTATAGGCGGCTCTCCTTTTTCCTTTGCGGTCATATAAAACCATACAAGCACGGCAATCGCAGCGAATCTAGCTAAATGCAACATTTTCCTACCTCATTTTTAATTATAATGAACAAACAGTCATTTAGACTCTACCCAATTAGCGTTTAACTGGCAACTGCTGTTATCAGCAATCATATTCCATAATTGATCGTTATTACATTTTTAGCCTAGGAGAATATTGTGGAAAAACCGTTTATACCCGAAGGGCATAAGTTTCGTTTGAGCAGACGAGCTGCTCAACTCAGCTTTAAAATCATTTTATCGGCACTTGCCGCAATAGTTTTGCTGCTGGTCTCTGCTATCGGCATCCTGCCGTTCATCATCAACCCCAACGATTTCAAGCCCGAAATTACCGCTGCGGTTAAAGATAAAACCGGCCGGGAACTGGTACTGGACGGCGACCTAAAACTCTCGCTATTGCCCTGGATCGGAATTTCTACAGGAAAACTATCACTCAGCAATGCGCCGGGGTTTCAAGACCGGCCTTTTGCAACCTTGGAAGAAAGCGACATAAAAGTGCGCTTACTGCCGCTATTATCAAAAAAACTGGAAGTCAGCCGCATTGTCTTAAAAGGCCTGACTTTAAATCTTGCCAAGAACCGGCAGGGCATCGGCAACTGGGATGATCTAACCGGCAAAACTGCGGCGCCTGCTGCTGTCGCCGGCAAGCAGGATGAACAACCCGCACCCACTGCAACACCAATGACTTTTACCGTTGACGGCATGACTATTGACAATGCCCGGATTAATTGGGACGACCTAAAAGCCGAAAAGCACATCGAAATAAAAGATCTTAACCTGAATACCGATAAATTTACCTTTGATGAACCGGTTGAGATTACTGCCTCTCTGACTGCTTTGAAGCAGGGATCCAAGTCAACCCAGACCATCAAACTGAACACCGAATTAAGCGTTAACGAAAAGCTCGATACGTTTGCTCTACATCAGAGTAATCTGCAACTAACCAGCTCAGGCGAAAACGTCCCCGGCAAATCGATCACAGCGGCATTAACCGCCGCCGATGTAGCGCTGGATATGAATCAGCAGACCGCCAAGATCAACGGCTTGAAACTCATATCCGGCGATGTGGCGCTTGCCGCTGAAATAACCGGCACCTCTATCAAGGATAAACCTTCTTTTCAGGGGCCGGTGACCGTTGCACCATTCAGTCCGGCCAAAGTGATGCAGCAACTCGCAATCGCCTTGCCCGCGATGCAGGATGTCAATGCGCTAAGCAAGCTGGCCGTCAACTTTGACTTGACCGCGACACCCGATTCGGCCGACTTGCAAAATCTGGGCATAACGCTAGACGACACACAAATTAATGGCGCTATCCATGTTAAGGACTTTGCCCAAGCGATCATCAACTTCAACTTGAACATTGATGCGCTGGATGCCAATCGTTATTTATCGGCTGCCGATAAGTCATCCAAACCTATCGCCAGTCCAGCCATTGCGCTGGCTGCCGGGATTTCCGCCTTGCCGGTTGAAACCTTGAGAAAACTGAACGCCGATGGCAGCGTCTCGCTCGGCAAACTTAAAATCAACGGTTTGACGATGCAGGACATCCATGTCAACCTGAACAACAAAAACGGCGTATTCACTGCGCAGCAATCGGTCAAGCAACTTTATCAAGGCAGCTATTCCGGTAATCTCAGCGTCGATGCGCATGGCGATAAACCGGCGCTGGCTGTAACCGAAAAAGTAGAGCATGTACAAATCGAACCTTTATTAAAAGATTACAAAGGCTCAGCGGCAATGAGCGGCACTGTCAATGCCTCCGCACAGCTAAAAGGGCAGGGCCGCAAGCCAGACGAACTGAAAGCATCACTGAACGGCCAACTAAGCTTCTTGTTTAAAGACGGCGTCATCAAAGGTTTCAATCTGCAAAAAATTATCGATGAAGGCAAAGCGCTGATTAAAGGTTCTGCATTGCCATCGGACAGTAAAAATGACCAAACATTATTTTCGGAAATGAGCGGCACGGCTACGGTCGCTAACGGCCTGATCCAGAATAACGACCTTGTCGCCAAATCTTCCAAATTACGGGTCGACGGCAAGGGCAACCTGAACTTGGTCTCTGAAGCGCTGGACTATAAAATCGACGCCAAGCTGCTTGATTCGGACGCAGCAGCCACTGAACCGGACAAAATTAAAGGCGCGGTGGCAATTAATGTTGCAGGAACACTCGATAAGCCGTCTTATACAATAGACATTGCTTCATTATTAACCGACAAGAACAAAGCCAAAGTTGAAAAACTGATTAATAAAATCGACAAAAAGTTAGGCCCTGGCGGCCTTGGCGATCTGTTAAAGAAAATTTTCTAAAGTAACCGTAATGAGTCCATCCGCTTTTCAACGCAACATCCTCGCATGGTTCGATCAACACGGCCGTAAAGACCTGCCTTGGCAAAAAGACCTTACGCCTTATCGCGTATGGCTTTCGGAAACCATGTTGCAGCAAACCCAGGTCGCTACCGTCATCCCTTATTTCAACACTTTTATAGAAAAGTTTCCCGATATAGAAAGTCTGGCGAATGCGCCTATCGATGAGGTTTTACACCTTTGGTCCGGACTGGGCTATTACGCACGCGCCCGGAACCTGCATAAAACCGCGCAGCTGGTTGCCGAGCGGGGCAGCTTCCCCGATAACTTGGACGAAATAGTCAATCTGCCCGGCATAGGCTTGTCGACAGCGGGAGCCATATTGAGCATCGCTTTTAATAAAAGTCATCCGATTCTGGATGGCAATGTTAAAAGAGTGCTAACCCGATTTAGAGCCGTCGCCGGTTGGCCGGGCAACAGCGCAGTCAACAAAAAACTGTGGGAGATCAGCGCCAGACTGACGCCTGTCGAGCGCGTCGCCGATTACACCCAAGCCATGATGGACTTGGGCGCGACGGTCTGCACCCGCAGCAAACCGGCCTGCGAAGCCTGTCCGTTGAGCGCCGACTGTTTGGCTAGGCTTGCCGGTAATAGTTCGGCCTATCCAACGCCGAAACCGGCCAAGATTTTACCGGTTAAACAACTGACTTTGTTGGTGTTGAGCAATACCGATAAGCGGATATTATTGGAAAAAAGACCGCCGACCGGCATCTGGGGCGGATTATGGAGCTTGCCTGAATTCGACAACGTTGAAGCGGCGCGAGACTGGTGCTTCAGCAGAAATATTCATATTGCCGACGAACAGATACTGGCAACCAGACGCCACACCTTTTCCCACTATCATTTGGATTACACGCCGTTGCTGATTCAATCGGATAACCCTATAAATTTTGTGATGGAAGCCAATCAAACTGTCTGGTATAAAACCGGACAAATTAATAAGCTTGGCTTAGCCGCCCCGGTTAAGCGACTGTTGCAACAATCACACACGGAAATAAAATGACGAGAACGGTTAAATGCGTAAAATTGGGAATAGAAGCCGAAGGCCTGGATACTCCGCCATTTCCGGGACCTAAAGGCCAGGAAATATTTGAAAAAATATCCCAACAAGCCTGGAAAGAATGGTTAGCCAAACAAACCATGCTGATTAACGAAGGCAGATTAGCCAGCTTCGACCCGAAAGCCCGGGCATTTTTAGCCGCGGAAAGAGACAAATTCCTGTTTGAAGGCAACAATGAAATGCCGGAAGGTTATGTGCCGCCAAAAGCTTGATCGTTAGTCCTCAAGCTTATAAGACTATAGAAGTATTGTTAGCAAAAATATTCACCACGAAGGCACGAAAGACACGAAGTTTTGAATACATTAATTTTAAACACTGACTTTTCTTTCGTACCTTCGTGGGAAATAGGCTTTTAAACTATTTTGCTAATACTTTTTCGGTCGCTTACGCGCTATACGCACTTAATATCCCAACAAGCAACGGATTTAATCCGTTACCGATTTTCCGGCTTTATACGGCCACAACGCCAAAAAGTGCGGCATATGCCGCACTTTTCTACGGCATAACCCTCAAACAAGTAGATTCTTACGTTAAATAGTCTGGTAATTCAATTGGCTACATTTTAAGTCAGCATTATTCTAAAGTAATATAGCACTTTGATTTATCAGGCCTTTTCATGATGGAGCGATTACCCGGCCGTCGTAATCAATCGACTGATATTTAAGCAGGCATGGATATTGCGTTAGTACCGGCAGTACTTCCCTTTAATCTTGCCGCATACAGCCAATGCCCAAACACAGCCTATTGCATGATCTGTTCCTGAAACACGCCCACGAAGTCAACGCCTTTATTCGAGGACGCTGGCCCAGAGAGCAGGATGTTGACGATATTTTGCAGGAATCGTTTTTGCGCCTGTCGCAAGTCTCCAACCCCGAAACCATCGTTAATCCGAGAGCCTTCCTGTTTACAACCGCATCCCATATTGCCGTGGATCGCCATCGCCGCCTGAAAACCCGCGAGCGATATACCGAGCCGGAGGCCGATCTTGAAAAACTGGCTGAAGATCCATTGTCTCCCGACCGCCATTCGGAAGCCCACCAAGCACTTGAGCGATTTACCGAATGGCTGGACGAACTGCCGGAACTGCACCGCCATGCCTTTGTCCTGTATCGCGTCGAAGGCTGTGCGCATGCCGAAATCGCCGTGCGTCTCGGTATTTCCATGAGCAGTTCAGAGCGCTATGTAAAAAATGCGATGCAGCATATCAGCCTGCGTCTTGGCGCCATACACGTTTAAAATTGTGACGATAATTGAGCTGTCGAACGTCTATAGTATTATTACGATAAAATACATCGACTTAAACAAAACCGGCAAGGCTCTCAACCCGCGTGAAAACCACTCCCGATTCAGCGCAAACACAAGCTATCGATTGGCTGCTGTGCCTCCGTTCGGAAAATTGCACGGAGGCACAGCGCCGCGCCTTCACAATCTGGCTAGAAGAAAGTCCGAGCCACAGGCAAGCCTACGAGATGGTACAGGCACATTGGCAATGGATGGAGTCGTTTAAAGCCATGGATTTTCCCGCACGGAATGCGGCCTTGCAATATCGCAAAAAATCGCCTCGCCGTTTATTGATCTATAGCGCCGCCGCGTCGCTGTTACTGGCGCTGGGCTTGACCGCTTTTTCGCCGAACGGCTGGCTAGGCGTCCCGCAAACTTATATTGTCGAAAAAGGCGGCCGCCAAACCGTCGCGCTAACCGATGGCTCCAGCATTGAACTGAATACCGACAGCGAAGTGCGCGTTCGTTTTAACCGTTGGCGGCGCAACGTCGAGATGATTAAAGGCGAAGCTTTTTTTACCGTGGCTCACAATGCCAAACGGCCGTTTGAAGTACGCGCCGGCAACGGCCGCATCCGCGACATCGGCACTGCGTTTGAGGTCTATATCAAACCCGAACAAGTCATCGTTGCGGTACAGGAAGGCATCGTCGAAGTGCAAGCCCTCGAAACGCACAGACTGACGGAAGGCCGGCAGCTTGCCTTTAACAACAGCGGCGCATTGCAAACGCTGCAAGGCCAGGATGTTGCAGCGCTCACCGCCTGGCGGCAAGGCAATCTGGTGTTCCGCAACCGCCGCCTCGACGATGTGATTGCCGAAGTAGGGCGTTACCATGACACCCGCATCCGCTTGCAGGATCAAAACCTGGGCAAACTGCGGGTGAGCGGCACATTCCATACCGCCGAACTGAACGACACGCTTAACGCTATCGCCACCCTGCTGCCGGTTCACATCGACCACATCAACACCCATGAAATAGTGCTGAAATCCGCAACAAATAGCGGGCTTTAGCTTGAGCCTAAAAGCCAGTCAGTCCACGAAAAGCACGAAAAGCACGAAACACACGAAATAATCAATATCCTGCATTAATTTAACTATTCATCCTTTGGGTGATGCTCTTTGGCTTGATAAGTCTTTAAATTTTTCGTGCTTTTCGTGTATTTCGTGGACGAAATGATTTCTCGAGGTCAGGCAGGGAAAAAAATAAACTCAAATTCCTGACGAATTTTCTACCGTCATGCGTCTACTCCAATGAAACCATTCAACAAAGGAGAAGCGGATAATGACAGTAAAGATGAAGCGGCTGAGCGCAGCTATTCTGGCAACAATGGCAAGCACTGCCTATGCAGAGCCACAACAAAAGCATCACTTTGACATTCCTGCGCAAGCGTTGGGCTCGGCGTTGCAAACACTCGCCGCGCAATCCGGCGCGCCGATGCTTTATGCCGAACAGACCGCGGCAGGCAAACAAAGTCCGCGCTTGAGCGGCGACTACACGATCGCTGAAGCGGCTGGTAAATTGCTCGCCGGTAGCGGCCTGGTCCACAGCGTCGCCGAAAACGGCACGGTGACGGTTAAGCCCGCTTCAAACACAAACCCTGTCACGTTAAAGCCAATGACGGTGACCGGTAAAATAGAGGATGATCCAAAGTCTTACACCGCCACCCGGACGTTATCCGCAACCAGGACCGACACGCCGATTATGGAAACGCCGCAATCGATCCAGGTGATCAAGCGGGCATTGATAGACGATCAGCAAAATATCACCATCAGCGAAAGCTTGCGCAACGTCAGCGGCGTGGTTCCGAATAATCCTGCGTTTACGCCTGCCAGTGAAACCCTTCGGATTCGCGGTTTTGCAGCCGAACAACTGCTTGACGGTTTTAATCAATACCGCAACCCCGGCGACCGGGAAAGCACTGTTAATGTCGAGCGGATCGAAGTCCTGAAAGGCGTCAATGGCGTACTTTACAGCGGCGGTGCCGGGTCACCTGTCGGCGGCTTGGTCAATATCGTCTCCAAACTGCCCCAAGCCGTTGCCTCCCGTGAGCTGGGTTTTAAAATCGGCACCGACAATTATTATCAGCCCTATCTCGATATTAACCAGCCGCTGACTAAAAACATCCTGGCGCGTTTTACCGGCGAGTACACGAATGCCGGCAGTTATCTCGATAATATCAATACAGAGCGCTATAACCTCAATCCGACCTTAACGTTTACCGACAACGATACGACCTCTTTCACCGTGCATGGCAAAATATCGAGATGGGAGCAGCCGGAATACCAAGGATTGCCGGCCACCGGCACAATAGCCGGTAATTTTTCGATTCCTCGCCACAGTTATTTAGGTCCGTCCAACACGCCTGACAGCCGTAGCGAATCCGATGCTGTTTGGGGCGAATTCGATCATAAATTCAACAGTATTTGGTCATTGAATTTGAAAGCCCGTTACTCGCAAGCGGAATTCAAAGAAAAAGTTCAATCGCTGGCGGGTGCGGACTTATTTATTGCCGACCGGCCGTTCGTCGGCACGACTTGGTATTTATACAATACCGATATGCTGCAAAAGCAGGAAGAGCGGAGTTTTTTAGGCAATGCAACGGCAAAGTTTAATTATGGCCCCACTAAAAACACCTTGTTATTCGGTGCGGACCATAGCGATTTAGACGACAGGGGCTTTATGGATTTTAAATTGTCAGGCAATGTTGACCTGTCCAGGCCTTCGTTTAATGTGCCTTATAGTCAGCCGGGCGCTGGCGTCGATAACCAGTTCGTAACAAACACCACTTACGGCGGATATACCCAGCTACAAAGCACAATCTACGACCGCCTGCATTTATTAGCCAGTGTCAGAGCCGCTCATGTCGGTATTGATTACACGACCTTGCAGGGCGTCAATTTGAGCGGCGGCAAGACCAAGATTTTGCCCCGCGCAGGCGGCGTTTTCGACCTGACCGATGAATTCTCGTTATTTGTCAATTATAGCGAAGGCATGCGCGGTCAACCTTTCCGCAATTTTGTCGGCGCTCCCGAACCGGAAGAATCGACAACGATTGAAGGCGGCCTTAAATTCAATATCGCGCATCAACTAACCGGGCAGATAGCCGGCTATCAAATCGATCGCAGCAATGTCGCGGTAACCGATCCAACCGACCTGAGACGCCGCAATAAAGCCGCCGGGCAACAGCGCTCGCGCGGCGTTGAAACCGACCTGACCTGGCAAGCAACCGAAGCACTGAGTATCCTTGCCAACTACGCGCATACCGATGCCGAATTTACAGACAATTTAGCCGGCGTTCCTGAAGGCAACAAACTGGCTTTAGTGCCGGAAAACTCCGGCCGGCTGTGGGTCGACTACCGTTTTCAACAGCCGGCTATCAAAGGTTTGAGTATTGGCGGCGGAGTTTATGCTCAAGGCCAAGCCTACCTGTCCAACAACAATACGTTCAAAAGCGGCGGCTACCATAGTTTCGATGCGAGCATTGCTTATGAATATCAACATTACAAATTGGCGGCGACGGTGAAAAACCTGACCGATGAACGTTATTTCCAACCTTACGGATACTTTGACGGGCGCGTCATACCTTCAGAGGGCACATCCGCTTACGTCACCGGATCGGTCAAGTTTTAAGGAGCTGCCGTGGATCGCCGTCAATTTAGCAAGCTAGCCTTATTGGCTCCTTTTTTGCCCGGCTGCCAAGCGTTTAGCCGGCAGCAAGCACCTAGTGCCGAGCCGGCAACGGCCTCGCCCCATTTAAGCAAGGATGAAGCGGAGGCCGCATCCCATAAGGCTCACGAAGCATTTATGAGCGTCAACGGGCAAGATTTCAAGATGATGGGGGAAGAGCATATTGCGATGCTGTTATACCCCGGTTTCGCCGCGTTGGATCTGGT
>CAZJOY010000030.1:10639-25739 GCA_964547705.1 uncultured Methylobacter sp.
GCAAAGATCTTTTTGATTTCTCCGACCGATGACCTAAAACCGGTAGTCAGCGGCGAGGGCCTGGCGATTGTGCCGACCTATACCCAAAGCGAATGTCCCGAAGCCCTGGATATTTTCTTTGTACCGGGCGGCGCCAACGGCACGCTTGAGGCGATGAAAAACGCTAAATTGATCGACTTCATCGCCAGCCGGGCGGCGGCTTCCAGATACGTAACCAGTGTTTGCACGGGTAGTTTGTTGTTGGGCAAGGCCGGGTTGTTGAAAGGAAAAAAAGCCACCTCTCATTGGACTATGCTGGAGCTGTTGCCGGAGTTTGGCGCGATACCGGTAAAACAGCGGGTGGTCTGGGATGGCAAACTGATCACCGGCGGCGGCGTAACCGCCGGCATTGATTTCGGCTTGCAAATTGTTGCCGCCTTACGCGGGAAAGTGTATGCACAAACGATTCAGCTTGAGGCAGATTACGATCCGGCCCCGCCTTACGATGCAGGTTCGCCTGAAAAGGCCGATCCGTTCGTTAGAGATAATCTTAAAAGCATATTCGCGCCACTACTTGAAAAGCTCAGACTGGCAATTTAACGATTCAGGCGGCTAGCGTTAGGCGCTATGTAGACCTTCCAGGTTTTAAAACCTGGAAGGTCTACATAGCGCCGTTCTAAAGGTTGTAGTCAATACAAAAGCCGGGCAGGGCATGAAGCCCACGCGCCAACTCAAGATAAACCGCTTAAGAATTTCTCTTTATCACGCTTTCTTCAGTCTAACCCACGGTATCAGCAATAACGCCAGGAAAAAAACCAAGGCCAACATATGAAACAAGGTGTTGATGGTCAGTACTTCCGCTTCGCGCATCACCAGACTGTAAACCTGCTTCAACGCGGCCAGATCGCTGTCCGGCAACAGCGCACCACTAAATTGTTCCTGTAAGCCGCCGAGCAGGGCTTGCGTTCCTGCCGAACCGGGCTTCACCGTCTCGCGCAATACCGCGTAATGTTCCTTGTTCAGCCGGATGATCAGGGTGTTGGCGACTGCCAAGCCAATGGCCCCGCCCAAATTTCGCATCAAGTTGTACAGTCCACTGGCGTTTTTAACTTCTTCCGGCGGCAAGGTGCCGAAGGTCAGATGATTGATCGGCAGGAAGCAGAACATCAGCGAAAAACCCCTGAGAGCCTGCGGCCAGAAAAATTCCCAGTAAGCGGCCTCGTGAGTCAAATCGCCGTTCAACAAGGTCCCGATACCGAAACCGCTCAGCCCCAAGGCCAAGGTCAGGCGCGGGTCCAGCTTTTTGGCGATGCGCCCGGCGATGAAGCCGGATGCGAACTGAAACATCCCGGTGACCATGATGTATTGGCCGATCTGCTGGCTGTTCAAGCCTTTGACAGTAGCCAGGTAGATCGGCATCAGGTAGATGATCGAGTACAGTCCGATGCCGAGAATAAAGCTGAATAAACAACCCATCGCGAAATTGCGGTTGCGGAACGCCCACAGGTCGACGATTGGATTATCGATAGTCAGTTCCCGGTAGAACATCGCAACACCTGCGCCGGCGGCGACCGCACTGAAGAACACGATCTTACGGCTTTCGAACCATTCCTCGCGCACGCCCTCTTCAAGAACGAATTCCAGGCTGCCGAGAAACACGACGATATACAGGATGCCGCGAAAATCTATCTTTTTCAGCAGCGACCAGTCGGGCTCGTCGACGCGGAGAAACAGGCCGACCAGCGCAGTCGCCAGTATGCCCGGAACCAGGTTGACCAGGAACAGCCCTTTCCAGGATGCCGCCTCGGTAATATAGCCGCCCAACACCGGCCCTGCTGTTGGCGCGACCGTCACCACCATCGCGACGAAGACTACCATCGTGGGCAGGAGGCGGCTCGGGAACAATGTGTAGGTCACGGCGAACACCGATGGAATCATCGCGCCGCCGAAAAATCCCTGAAAGGCGCGGAATACGATCATCGACGGCAGGTTCCAGGCGCATGCGCACAGCAGGCTCATCAAGGTGAAGCCGCCGCAAGACAGCACGAACAGGTAGCGCATCGACAGCGCCCGTCCGAGCCAGCCGGACAACGGAATGATCACCACTTCCGCCATCAGGTAGACGGTTTGCACCCAGGTAATTTCGTCGCGGGTCGCGGAAAGTCCGGCCTGGATCTGTTCCAGCGAACTGGCGACAATCTGGATATCCAGTAGCGCCAGGAACATCCCGAAAACCATTGCGAAAAAGCCGATCCATTGTCGGGGGCTGACCGTCTTTTCGGGTACAGCGGACTTTGTTTCCGTTGTCATGACGGTTTACCCAACCCTGATCTTGACCGCCGTGGAAAGCCCCGGTTTTAGACGGCTCAGGTCGGTGCCGGGTTTGAAGCGGATTTTCACCGTCACGCGCCGGACGATCTTGGTGAAGTTGCCGGTCGCGTTTTCCGGCGGCAATAGGCTGAATTCGGAACCGGAGGCCGGCGCAAAGCTGTCTACCGTGCCTTCGAACCGGCTGTCGGGGTAAGCATCGACCAGGATGTCCACCGGCTGGCCCGGCTGCATGCGCCCGAGCTGGGTTTCCTTGAAGTTCGCTTCGACGAACAGGCCGTCGCTCGGAATCAGGTAGGCCAGCACGCTGCCGGGTTTGACCAGTTGTCCGACCTGGACGCTACGGTTACCGATGATGCCGGCGATGGGGGCCACGATGCGGGTATTGGCCAAATTAATCCGCGCCAGCTCCAGCGCGGCTTGGGCAGCTTTCAGCCTGGCTCGGGTCTCGACGACTTGGGCATCCAGCGAAGCCAGTTGGCTTTCCGCTTCCTGCCGTGCCGAATGTGTTTTTTCGCGCTGGGCGGCCGCCTGCTTTTGAGCGGATTCGGCAGTATCGCGCGTTTGCGCCGAAACCGCGCCGTCCGCCGCGAGGTTGCCGAAACGTTTGACGTCTTTGACGGCTCGTTCCAGGTCGGCCTCCGCGGCGGCGATGCTGGCCTCTTGCTGACGAACCTTAGCGCTCTGCGTGCGCTTGTCCGTTTCCAGGGTCTGGATGTGCGCCGTTTCCAGCAAGACTTGCGCTTCCGCCTGGGCGGCCCTGGCCTGGAAATCGTGGTCGTCGATCACAACGAGTAGATCGCCCGGCATCACTTTCTGGTTATCATCGAACAGCACCTCTTTTACGTAACCCGTTTCCTTGGGACTGACCAGACTCAGGTGCGATTTGAGGTAAGTGTTGTCGGTGGTTTCGAACGGGTGGATCGCGTTGAGCCAGTATACGGTGCTGGCCGCTATTACAGACATCGGTATTAGAAGAATCAGGATTGTTTTGGGGGAGAAGTGCATGTTTTTTCTGGTCTATTTAAACAATTTAGTTTGGTCCAAAAGGTGGCCCAATGTTTTGGATTTTATTGATTGCATGGTTTTTATCGCGGTAAATCCGGATTAATCATCGTTAAATAATCCAGTTATTCAGGTATTTTGGAGTGCAAGCTACGCTTGCCCAGAGCAGGCGAAGCCTGCACTCCGGCGTCAAACAAAACTGGAAGCTTGGATCCGGATACTGATATATATTTCGGCTTACAGCTGCGATTATGCTAATCCCTTCTTTCTATGGAAAAGCCTGCAGGTAGGCATTCATTTTACTACGGTCCACTGATTCCCGAAACAAGTCATATGCCGCATTAAAAACCATCAATCACATCATAAGCCTTTGTTTTGTTAGATAAATATATGACTGTCGGCAAATCACTCAAATAACTGAGTCACATACCGCATTCATTTGCTCGAAACCGATAAATTTTCTGAAAATTTTCCGGATAAAACGTCCTGACTGATACCCGGCGAAAAAAATTTATAACCGCTGCAAGCGCCGTTAACGCTGAATAACGGCGCCCACCAAACCGGACTTAAATTATCAGTTGGCCCAGACATTGCTTTAGCCAGTTAAGCACTATCCATTTCCCTCCAGTACGGGCCGAAAGAATGACTTTTTCCACCACGCAATCCAATGAGTTTCAGACCCTTGCCGAGATGTGTATCGGACAAGCCAAAGCGCGGCCGGATGCCGTTGCTTTTATAGCGGGCGATGATAGCCGGACATTCCGCCAACTCGATCTAGGCAGCAATCAAGTCGGCCATGGATTGACTGCGGCGGGCGTTAAACCGGGTTCCAGGGTGGCGATATTGGGCAAGGACACCATTGCCCATTATGAGATTCTGTTCGGCTGCGCCAAGATCAAAGCGGTATTAGTTGACCTGAATTGGCGGCTCGCACCTCTGGAGTTGCTTTATATATTGAACGACGCCGAAACCGAAGTATTGTTCATCGCGCAGGCGTTTTTTCCGGTCGTGGAATCCTTACTACCGCAACTGACCACCATTAAGACAATCATCGCCCTGGACGACGGCCATCCGAACTGGCCTGGCTACGAGGCGTGGAAAGCCTCTCAACCAAACAATCAATCGGGTTTCGAATACGACGCCGACGATGTCGCCGTGCAAATGTATTCCAGCGGCACGACCGGGCGGCCGAAAGGCGTGCAACTTGCGAATTACAGTTTTTTCAGGCTGATGCAAGGCATTCTGGCGTCCGGCGATCCGTGGATGTCGCTGAATCCGGCCGACACCTTGTTGTTATCGCTGCCGCAATTTCATATCGGCGGGCTTTGGTGGGCGATACAGGGTTATGCAGTCGGCGCTGTTGGCGTCGTCGTCGATACTTTCGTCGCTTGGCAGGCTTTGCAGTTAATCGAGCGCCACAAAGTCACCAAAGCAGTGCTGGTGCCGTCGATGATCCAACTGATGCTGGCGGAACCCGGCTGCGCGCAAACCGACTTTTCGTCATTCAAAGGGCTGGTCTACGGCGGTTCGCCGATTGCCCCATCGCTGTTGCGCAAGGCCATGGAAACGTTCGGCTGCGATTTTTTCCAGATATACGGCTTGACCGAGACTGGCAACTGCGCGGTGTGCCTGCGCCCGTCTGACCACGATCCGGTGGGCAATCCACGCATGAAAGCCGCGGGCCGGCCATTTCCCGGCGTCGAAGTCAAAATCGTTGACGGGCGCCGCACCTTGCCGGCGATGCGTAGCGGCGAAATTTGCATTAAATCCCCGGCCAACATGCTGGGTTACTGGAAGAACGAATCGGCCACCGCGCAAACATTGGACGGTGGCTGGGTGCGTACCGGCGACGTAGGCTACATGGATCAGGAAGGCTACGTCTATGTCTGCGACAGGATCAAGGACATGATTATCTATGCAGGAGAGAACCTGTTTCCTGCCGAAATTGAAGCCGTACTGAGCGAACATGAGGCGGTTGCCGAAGTCGCTGTGATAGGAATCCCCGATGAGAAATGGGGTGAAGTCGTAAAAGCCTTTGTAGTGCCTCGGCAGGACGGCGAAATCAAGCAACGCGAGTTGATCGATTTCGCCAGAAGCCGTATCGCGGATTTCAAAGTGCCTAAATCCATAACGTTTGTCGATGCCTTGCCGAGAAACCCGAGCGGCAAAGTCCTTAAACGGGTGCTGAGAGCGCCGTTTTGGCAAGACAGGGACAGACAAGTTAGTTAACTCACAATCCAAGCAAGGAGTAATCAAGAATGAATGCAGTGTTAGAAGAAAAAGTATCCATTATCGAGGCGGTGCCGGGGAAAATCGGCGCCGAGGTAAGCGGTTGGGATGTTAGAGATTTCACCAAGGATTCTCCTGAAATGGAAACGCTCCGGCAGCTGATCTACCGGAACAAAGTGGTCGTCATTCGCGATCAACACGACTTGGACGAGCAGCAATATGTGGATTTCGCTCATGCAATAGGCCGGCCTCAGGTCTATTTTCAACAGAATTATCATCATCCCGATTATCCCGAGATTTTCGTTTCCAACAACCTGAACGAAGACGGCAAAAAATTCGGCGTTTCCGGAACAGGCCGCTACTGGCATACCGATTGCTCTTTCGAAAAACATCCGCTGTCGTTTACGATGGTTCGGCCTTTGATTTTCCCGAAATCGGCCAGGGAAACTTCGTATATCGACATGGCGCGCGTCTACCGCGAACTGCCCGACGAATTGAGGGCTTATGTCGACGGCGCAAGGGCGGTACAGGAAGCCTGGCCGCGTTACAAGGTACAGGAGTGCGACATCGACCGTTCGATTACGGAACTGATCGAGAATTTCAAGGCCGAATGCCCGCCAATCTCCCACCCGGCGATCATTCAACATCCGGTGACCGTCGAAGACATTCTTTATATCAGCAGCGGCTTTACCAGCAAACTGGAAGGGCTGTCCTTTGAAGAAAACGAGCGGGTCATGCAAGCCTTGTTCGAGTTCGTTGAGCAACCGAAATTCATACACACGCATTTCTGGGAAGAGGGCGATTTGCTAATCTGGGACAACCGCTCGTTGATCCATAAAGGTTCCAAGGCCAAACCCGGCGAAGTCAGCAGGATGTACCGCATTGGCGTGTATGACAATTTACCGTTCTATGTAGGGATTGAACCATGAATATGTTAAGGATGGTCGATCCCCACGACAGCATCAGCATTTCAACGATTGACGACGGTTTTGTCGGCAAGGTGTTGCAACCTTATTACGAGCACAGCCGCTACCTGAAACATGCCTCGTTTCAGCAGACGGACAGCCTTGAACCGCAAAGCCTGATCATGAATGGGGAATTTGCGATACCGGAGTCTTGCTATATCGACGATACCGGGCATTTTAACGCGGTTGAATACAACATCTGCTTCAACCAGATTTGTTACGTGCATATGGCGCACTGCATTAAAAACGCGCTGATACCGGAATTATCGGACGATTACGATATGGATACGTTCTATGAAAAACAGCTGCCGAACGTCTTGATTGCAAAACTGGCTTCGAGTTATCAAAGCCAGCTGAACGCCAAGCGTTTTTACGGCACTTACGGCATCAATGCGATTAAGAAAACGTCAAAATGCACGTTCATCAAAACCTATTGCCATTTTCATGATGATGCCGACGGCAGAAGCACTGGAGAAGTGACGCTCGCCGTACTGGCGCCATAAACACCGAACCCGTCGCCCATTTTCCACAACCCGGAATGACTCCCAAGTTTCAGGAACGGAAAATGGGCGACGATTTTTTTTGAGTTTGTCGAAGGGCGTCTGCTAACTGAATTTTTGCCATAGTTCTCACGCTGTTATATGCAACACTGTTCAAGAGCCGGCGTGATACCGGACAGCCGACGTAGGGCGTGCCGTGCGCGCCTTATAACACGCATGAAATCAGTTGAGCGGCTTGAGCTGTTTAACGGCCACCGGGCAAAAGTTAAATTCTGCCACTCCCCAGGCGCGCACGGCACGCCCTACGCGAGCTTGGTAAGATGACGGACACCTCGCGGACACTTGTGTATAACGCCTCGGTTTTTCACTACAAATTATGTATTCCAGCTCGATTATCACCATCCTGCAACACGCCCAACCGGATCAAAGAAAGCCCATCCTGAACCGCTATATTCGCGAGTTATTGGCTGACTTTCTCGGCATGGACAGCCCGGAAGACATCCCGCCCAAGCAAAGCTTCATCGAACTCGGCACCGATTCGCTGCAAGCCGTCGAATTCAAAACCAAACTGGAATCGAACCTGGATTGTTCCTTGCGCACGACATTATTATTCGACCGGCCGAGCATGGATTTACTGGTCGATTATTTAATCGACGACATCTTGCCGCTGGATCAAACGCAATCCAGGCGAAACGCAGACGCTATTACGCCGCAGCGTCCGCTATCCGAGACGCAGCCGATTGCGATTATCGGTTTGGCAGGATGCTTTCCCGGAGCCGATAGCGCGGAATCGCTATGGCGCAAAGCCATGACCGGAGAATGCTTGCAACCGGCCCCCGCCACACCGGGGCTCGCGTTCGGATACGGCCGTATCGATGACAGCGTAAGCACCGACATTGCCGAGCGTCAATTGCAGCTCCTGGTCCGGCTGATTGCCCAAGTTCAGGACGATTATCAAATAATGCTGTCGATGCCGATGACCGGCGTTTTCATCGCCGCTCAATCGGCTTCTGAGCGTCCGGGCTGCTGCAATGCCGGTTATCAAGTCCCGATTGCCAACCGGCTATCCTTCCAACTCGACCTGAAAGGCCCCAGCGAAGTCATCAATACTTTTTGCACCAGCGTCCACGTCGCGCTGCATCATGCCGTGCAAAGCATCCGCTCCGGCGAATGCGAACAGGCCGTTGTCGGCGCGGTCAACCTGATCGATGCCGACGAATTCGCTTCGCTGGCGCGGCAAGGCCTTTATGATGCGTTGCTGAGCCGCGCTAACCGGACGCGCAGTTTCAGCGAGGAAGCGGACGGTTTCGTCCGTAGCGAAGGCGTTGGCGTCGCGATCCTCAAGCCGCTGCAGCAAGCCCTAGCCGACGGCAACCGGATTTTGGCGATTGTCAAAAGCAGCGCCATACATCACGGCGGCCGCGGTTATTCACTGGAAGCCCCGAACGTGCAGGGGTTAAAGCACGCGATAACCGCCAGCATCAACCAGGCCAGCATCGGCACCGAAACGATAGATTATGTGGAAGCCCACGGCATCGGCAATACGCTGGCCGACGCGCTGGAATTAACGACGATCAGCGATGTTTACCGGCTGTTGAGCGCGAATCCCGATAAAAACTGGTTCGTCGGCAGCGTCAAGCCCAGCATCGGTCATCCGGAAATCGCGTCGGGCATGGCTTCGCTGATCAAGGCCGTCAAAGCGCTGGAATACCGGGCGATACCGGGCATTGCCGGTCTCGGTGAAATCAATCGCGAATTGCCGGCCGATCATGCGCTGATCCTGCAAAACCAATCCACGGACTGGCAACACGGCGCCGGTCCGCGCCGGGTGGCTCTGAACAGTTACGCAATCGGCGGCGTCAACGCACATATCGTGCTGGAAGAATATTGCGGACAAACGGCAGACGATGACGCTACAGTTTTTACCGAACGATCAAACGAAGCGCCGCAAGCTGTCGATCTGACCGACGCTGTCGAAGCGGCGCTGGCGGATCTGGTCGCCGACGTGTTTGCCATCGATTTAGCGGAAATCGACCGTTCTTTATCGCCGGTGCATTACGGCTTCGATTCGATCCAGGTGGTGCAGTTCATCAAGCGCCTGAACGAACGGCTGGGCTTGTCGATCAAGGTCGCCCAGGCAATGGGCGCGAACAACTTCGGCGAGTTTTTCGAGCTGCTGGCGCGGCAAACGCCTTGCCGGAACCGGCTTGCGCCTGATGCACCACAAACGTCTGCAAACGTTCCGGCCGAGCCGCAACCGCTATCGGAAACCCAAAAAGGCTTGTGGTACATCCAGCAAACCTTTCCGAAGTCCACCGGGTTTAACGTGCCGATGATTTTCCGGCTTAAAGCTCCGGCCGATCCTGATTGCCTGCGCGAAGCCTTGCTTGCGCTGCTGGAAGAGCGCCCGCTGCTGCGCTGCCGTTTTAAAGCTGAGTTGAGCGGCTTGTCCGCTCAAACGAAACTTATGCCCTCTGGGTATAAATCATCGCAGGAAGACATCGTGCAAATAGTCGGCACGGCCGCCGACAACCTCGCGATCGAGCATCTGAACCTGCACGATGACCAACAGCTTGAACCATTCCTGCGCCAATTGCTGCACCGGCCGTTCAACCTGGAAGCCGATCCACCGCTGCGGCTATATACCGTGGAATGTCCGGACGACCAGCGTTACTATGCGTTCTTCGTCATACACCACATCGTCATCGACGGCTTTTCCGGCATGTTGTTCGCCAATGAATTCTGGGGCAAATACCACGCGCTGGCTGCCGGCGAAACGCTTAACAAACAAACGCCCGACACGGCTTTTTTCGATTTCATCACCTGGGAACGCGCCTACCTAGACAGCGCGCGGGCCGAAGCCGACCTGGCTTGGTGGAAAAGCCGTCTGGACGCTGTATCGGCGTCCATCGCGCTACCTTACGATACGTTGCCGCAACCCGGTTTAGCCGACGAAGGCATGGGTTGCGAAACGCTGACGCTGGACAGGGCAACGCTGGCCGCGCTGAAATATCTCGGCGCCACGCTGAACCAAAACCTGTCGGTATTATTGCTGGGCGTATTCACTATGCTGATTCGCCGGCTCAGCGCCGCGGACGACATTGCCGTGAACATGCCGGTCGCCGGCAGGCCCTTGCTGCGCCATGAAAATACGCTCGGCTGCTACATCAACCTGATGATAATCAGGACGCAAATCCGCGAGAATGACAGCTTTTTGCAACTGGTCAAACAGATCGGATCAAACCTTGCCGAAGGTTTGGATCACGGGCATTACCCGTTTGCCCGGTTAATGCCCGAGTTGGGACTGACGCTGCTGAACCCAAATGACGTGCCGTTTTCGGTATCGTTTACTTATCAAAATATTTTCGACAGCATACTCGAGTCGGAACAGCAGCTGGGCAGCGTCAAGCTGTGCTACGACGTGTACCAGGAAACAATGGACAGCTACATGCTGGAAGTCTACGACTTCCGAGATACGGTAGAACTGCACCTGAAGTATCAGCGCAATTTGTTCGAGGCCGACACCGTTCGCCGTCATCTCGGCTATCTGGAAACACTGATTGCGGCCATTACCGAAGATCCCGGCAAGCGCATAGCCGATTATGATTGCCTGCCGGAACAAGAACTAAGCCTTCTGCTGGACGATTTCAACGATACCGCCGGCGAATTTGCCAAACAAAACAGTTTTTACGAACTGTTCGAGACCAGGGCGGCGCAATCTCCTGACAACACAGCCTTGATATTCGCCGGTCAAACGCTCAGTTATGCCGGCTTGGCCGAGCGCAGCCGGCAATTGGCTATCTATCTGCAAACACAAGGGATAGGGCCGGACCGCTTGGTCGCGGTGTGCATGGACAGATCGGCGGATATGATTATTGCGGTGCTGGGCGTGCTTGGCTCCGGCGCGGCTTACCTGCCGATTGACCCGCACAACGGCGAGGACAGAATCCGCTATATGCTAGGCGACGGTAACGTCAGTCTGTTGCTGACCCAGTCCCATTTGCAGCCTGAGCTGTCCGGTTGCGGCTGCCGGATTTTGGCCGTGGATGAACCTGTCCAGTCTTTCAATGCTGAGCTGCGCCGCGAGGCCGGACCGCAACATCCGGCCTATGTGATTTACACGTCCGGCAGCACCGGCAAACCGAAAGGCGTGGTCATCGCCCACCGGTCTTTGCTGAATCTTTGCCACGCGATGGCTGCGCAATACGGCATCACCGAACGAGACAGGATTTTGCAGTTCGCTTCGCTGAGCTTCGATATGTCGGTGGAGGAAATCTTTCCGTACCTGCTGGCTGGTGCAGGTATCGTGATCCGCCAGGACGACGATATTGAAGTGGACAATTTTTTCCGGCTCGTCGTCGATAACGGCGTGTCGATACTCAACCTGCCGCCGCAGTTCTACGGCGTGATCGCCGCGCTGGAACCGGAACGGCAACAGCAGCTATTCAGCCAATTACGCTTGATAGCTTTCGGCGGCGAGGCCTTGCCAGACGCGACGCTGCAAGCCGTGCAAAATCGCGGCGTCAGGATATTCAATGCTTACGGTCCGACCGAATGCACCGTCAATGCGGCAATTGCCGAGCTTGGCGACGGGCAACGCCTGAGCATCGGCAAACCGGTCGCCAACACCCAGTTGTATGTGTTGGGCAAGCACCTTGAATTGCAGCCGATCGGCGTTGCCGGGGAATTGCATATCGGCGGGGAAGGGCTGGCGCTGGGTTACCTGAACAATCCGGAGCTGACCGCCGAAAAGTTCATCGACAATCCCTACGCGCCCGGCAAGCTCTATAAAACCGGCGATTTGGCACGCTGGCTGCCGGACGGCACTATTGCCTACCTGGGCCGAACCGATGATCAGGTCAAGATTCGCGGCTTCCGGGTCGAGCTGGGCGAAATCGAAAATGCGCTAACCGCGCTGCCGGGCGTGACAAGCGCGGTTGCTGTAGTCGTTGGCGAGCGTCTTGTGGCCTATTACACCAGCGATGCGGCGGACATCGACGCCGAAGCGCTGCGCGAGCCGTTGCGCCGCTGCCTGCCCGATTACATGGTTCCTGCAGCGTTTGTCCGTTTGCAAAGCCTGCCGCTGACCCGCAACGGCAAGATCGACCGCAAACAGCTGGAACGGATGAAGCTGGAATTCGACGCCGGCGAACACTACGCCGCGCCGCAAACGCCGCTCGAACAGCAACTGGCCCGGATATGGGAAGACGCGCTGGAACTGGACCGCGTTGGGCTCAACGACAACTTTTTCGATCTTGGCGGCCATTCGCTGCTGTCGATACAGTTGGTCCATGAAATCAACCGGCAACTGCCGTCGTCGCGAATCGGTATTGCCGATATTATCCAATGCCCGACCTTGCGCGAACTGGCCGGACGCATCGGCGACGTCGGCGGTAAAGCGGGCGCTTCGCCTTATGTCGCGAATCTGCGTGACAGCATTCCGACGTTCATCGTTCCGGGCATGCCGGGATTGAGCGACGGTTACCACCAACTGGCGGCCCTGATCAGCGGTTGCGGCCCGGTGTACGGTCTGCAAATGCAAGGCTACAACGGAAGCAAGCCGGCCGTATCGGTCGAGGACATGGCCGCGCACAATATCGGGCTGATCCGGGGCATTAAAGCGCGCGGCGCAATCAAGCTCTATGCCCACAGTTACGGCGGAACCGTGGCTTACGAAATGCTCAAGCAGTTGCAAGACAGCGGGATTTCTGTCGACAGGCTGGTGTTGATAGACTGCGGTGTCGCCAACTGGCCGAAGCAACTCGACAAATCCGCGGTCATCGGCTTTTGCCGGATGATTCTTGAAAATGCCGGCGTCGATCCGTCCGGCCAGCAGCAGGCCATCGCAGCCGTTTTGGATGGCGACCCTTATCCGGCCTGGAAAAGCGGCTTGGCGAAACTGCTGCATACGGCGATGGGCATCGCGCCCGGCTATTTCCTGGATTTGTGGAATGTGGTCGAGACTTCTCTAGCCATCGATTACCGCTATCCGCACGGCAAATTGCCGCACCGGCCGACGCTGGTTATCGCCGAGGAAAGCAGGAGCTGGCTAAAGCCGGACTGCTGGGATGATTATTATGATGGCGTTAACGTCGTCCATGCCGATGGCGGGCATTTCTCCGTCGTCGCCGAACCTTATTGCTCGACATGGATCAAGGAATTGGACCGTTATGAAACTTAACATTGGCGCCGTATGGCTGCTGTGCGCTCTGGGCGGATGCACGATGGGCCCCGATTACCGACAATCGACACCCGCTGTCCCGGAACGCTGGCAGGCCGAACAGGAAGCCGGCCTGGATTTAAAACCGATAAGCCCGGAAAAACTGAAGTCCTGGTGGCAGAGTTTCGGCGATTCGCGGCTGAACCGTTTGATGGATCTGGCGCTGGCTGGCAACCTGGACCTGAAGATAGCGCTGGCGCGTATCGATCAGGCCCGCGCCGACCGCCGTTCGACCAGGGCCGAGCTGTTTCCGAAGGTCGACGTCAGGACCGGCGCTCAGCGTAACCTGAATCTTTCCCCGATCTACTCACGCGGCCTTAGCTTCAACATCTTCGAGCTGGGTTTCGACGCGCTGTGGGAAGTCGATTTGTTCGGCCGCCAACAGCGCCGTCTGGAGGCGGCCAGCGCCGACCTGGATGCGGCGCATGAAGAGCACGCCCAAGCGCTGGTCGCGCTGACGGCCGAACTGGCGCGCAGTTACGTCGAATACCGCAACGTGCAGAATCAGCTACGGATTACCCGGACAAATCTGCAAACGCAACAACATACCTTGAAGCTGACCGAGCGATTGTTCAATGAAGGCGTCGGTTCGCGGCATGACGTGGTCAGGGCGCGGGCATTGGTCGAGGATACCGAGGCGCGGATTCCCGCTCTGGAAGCGCAGATGATCGCCGCGCTACGGCAATTGGAAATGTTGGTAGGCAAGCAACCCGGCGCGCTGGCGGCCGATCTAAAGGAGCCGGGCGCGGTGCCAACCTCGCCGGGTCGCGAATTACTGGCGTCCCCGGCAGCGACGATTCGCCATCGTCCCGATCTGCTGATCGCCGAACGCCGGCTTGCCGCGGCAACGGCCATGCACGGCGCGGCCGTTGCGGAGTTGTTCCCGAAAATATCGCTGTCGGCCTTTTTGGGACTGCGCAACACCGACATCGAAAGCCTGTTCAAGTCGGCGGCTTTTTCTTACAGCACGACGTCCAACCTGATGCAGCCGCTGCTGAATTTCGGCCGCATCCGCGCCGGCATCGACTTGGCCGAAGCCAAGCAAAACGAAGCCTATCTGGCTTATGAAAAAGCAGTGCTCGAAGCCCTTCGCGACACCGAAACCGCGCTGACGCGTTATCTTAAGGAAGAGGTGAGAAGGCAGATATTGGGCAAGTCGGTCGAGGACCAGCGGGAGTCGGTGCGCTTATCCGAACTGCGCTATCGGGAAGGCGTGATTTCTTTTCTTGACGTGCTGGATGCCCAACGCGCCCTGTATGCCGCCGAAATCGAACTGGCCCGGTCCGAAGCGGAGGCTTCGACGAATCTGATCGCGTTTTACAAAACGCTAGGAGGCGGTGCGGATGCTACATTGCCGGAAGTTGCCCGGAATACGCCATAAAAACCGGCCTAGACCCGAGGAAGGCCGTCATTCCAGCCGTTCCTCATTTAGCGATTATGCAGACCTGCCCGATTTTTAAAACCTGGAAGGTCTAACTCGCGGATCGGAACGCCGGTGCCGCTCTTGACCGGGCTTAAACATTGACCAAGAAAATCATATATTTTTTCCTGGTCTGTTTCTGTATTGGCTGCCGCTTGCTAAGCAAGTGGCGCTTGCACTCCAAAATACTGGAAAACCTTTAGTTGGATGACTTATCGCTTCATCGAATCGAAAAATTCTGCGTTCGTTTTAAAATCTCTAAGCTTGCCGATCAGGAATTCTGAAGCTGCAGTCTCATCCATAGGTTGAAGAATTTTGCGCAAAATCCAGGTTTTTTGCAGGCTATCGGGCTCGACCAAATACTCTGCAGCACGAGTGCCGGAACGCTTGAAGTTAATCGCCGGATAATATCTCTCCTCGGCAACTTTGCGGTACAGATACAATTCCAAGTTTT
>CAZJOY010000031.1:0-24725 GCA_964547705.1 uncultured Methylobacter sp.
CCAAGGTATTGATTAAAGATTTGCGATGCTGCTCGCCGGTAACAAAATAACGCATTAGTTTTTGCCTTGTTCTTTTACCATAACTTGATAAATCGCCATGACTTTACGGACACTGCTGACTGTTGCACGGGTGCTTAAGGTCGCGCCGCTGATACCGTCGATGCCTTTATTAAAGTCCATTTCGGCTAACGGGCGTTTATAGAGTTGTTCAAACCAGCGTTCAGGCGGTTGGTATTCCGGTGGTTCGTGGAAAGCGAGGGTCGTGACATTGCGTAATTCGCCATCCGTTGTCAGCACTATCATCAAGGTTTCCGGTTTGGTTCTGACTGTGCCGGTTTCAATTGCGGCGTAACCGAGCACTTTGCCCTGATTTTTGCCGACATAGAAAGTAAACAGGCCTGATTCCAGTTTAACTTTGGCTAGCTCTTCAATTTTGGCAACTTGCTGCGGGTCAGGAAATAATGATAACTGTTCGACGCTGGCGTCTTTGCCGAACGCCAATTCCAGTGCTTCGTTTTTACTGTAAAAGACTGTGGAGAAGCTTGGGGTTGCGGCGCTTATCAGCAATATAAAGAGAATAGAAAATCCCCCTTGCCTGATTGTTTTCATAGTGTGTCTCGTTTGCAGAATTGATTAAACTTAAGTGGATAAACGCAAATAGTTTAACACCACCGGCAAACAATCGATTTTACTTATTTACCGCAAAGGACACGAATGGCTGCATGACGTTGCCACTCGCGTCCTTACTTGATTGAAAAATACTTAGGGTTTAGAAAATAAAGCCGAAGCCCAAGTTGAAATCATCGGACAAGCTGCCTTTTTTCGCCGTAAAGTTGCGATAATCCGCTTTGATTACGACGTTGGGAATAGGTTTGTACTGTAAACCAAACTGGTAAATTTTCTTGTCTTTTGTAGCGTCATCAAGATAGCCGACCGGTGCGCTGGCGATTGTATCCATCTGTTCATAACGGAAAAATGGCGCTAGATATTGCGTGGTATTGGGCATTAGCAACGGTAATACGTCATAACCGAGTTCTGAATACCAGCCGTAGTTTTCTTCGCCAATGGTTTGACCTTTGGCAGCACTAAGCACACCTGCATCGTCGATATGTCCCCATGAGCCTAAAGTACGAAACTCCAGTCCGTGATATTTCCATTGCACATGGCCTTCATACAGTTGGGTAAAAGCGTTGACATTTTGTTTGGCTGCCGTACGTAGGTCGGTAAAGGTCTGGTTTTGCCCTGAATTACCCAAATACGCCGAACCGCCGAATGACAAGCCGGGAACAAAGTCCGGCGCATAATCCAGTCGTCCGACAAATGCCAAATCTTCGGCTTTAGCCTGACTACCTTGCTGCCTGCCCGAACGGATGCCGTCAGCAGTAAAATTTGCGGCATTCAAGCCATTCACAACATAGGCGGTATACGTCAGGTTCGGCAGCACTTCGCCAAACAGGCCGGCACCTATATCACGCCAAGTGCTTGGAAGGATCTGACGCTCTACTTCCGGACGGTTATTACCGAAATAAAACGGCGGTTCGTGAATCAAGTTGACAAAGCCCATTGGCATCAACACCATACCGGCGCGAACATTAGCCATCTTGTTAATAAAGAAATCCAGGGCCGCAAATTCAACCGACACTGAGCCGCCTTTTTCGGTGGAACCGTGTTCAAACTCGAGTTCACTGTTGAATAAGATACTGTCAGTGAACTTGTAACCGGTATATAGCACGAGCCGTTCAAAATCGGCATTATCGCTCTTGGATTTTTCGTCGCCGACTGTGGCCTGATAATTGGCTTCGCCGTAACCGCCAATCGACAAACCTTTGCCTACTTGGTAGACCTTAGACGCCGCAGGCCCCAAGCCATAAGCGCTTTTGTATTTCACCTCATCCGGAATGGACAGGTTGGTGCGCAATTTCTCTACTTCCTGACTCAAAACATCGGTTTTCCGCTCTAAATTTTTGACGTCGGTACCGGCAGTTTTGGCTGGAGCAGGGGCGGATTGTAGCCCGGCTTTCATTTCATCGATTTGCTTTTGTTGCGCCTGGATAATTTTCCACATGTCTTCCATAGTCTGTGGTTTTTCTAACGCATTGACAGGTGTATTCAACGCAACAAGCGCTGTCAGTATTCCGCTTTTTAATAATTGTTGTTTTTTCATTTATACGGCCTCTAACAAATTAGTTGGTAAAAGAAGTATAAATTAAATAGTTATAAAGACGCAAACGATTCCTATTTAAATAAAAAAGTAAGGTTTATTTTAATTAGCACGGCATTGATTCTTAAAACTGAACTTTTAAGAGCAGAACAAATCTATTAATTTAAAATTAAAAAGATCCGTTTTTTTATTAGAGGAATGAAAAGCTTTATTGCTTACATCACGTAGCTGATGTTTAAAAAGAATGGCTATGTTTTTACATCGAGAGCGTTTTTTTGATGGCTTACTTGTGTTTTTGTAACATTGAAATCAGGTTTTTAATTGTTTTCTCCTGAAACATGATATTTTCGCACAATCGGAATTGAACGGTTGCGCGGTGTAAGTTCTGCTCGGGTTCCGCTACTTTAAAGTATCGATTGCCTTCCAGATAATCGGTATAAAACCGGATGCCTAATTCGAATGGGATTAGCCGTATAGCCGAATACAAGTATTGATAATCGTGTTCGGTAAAAAACGCACCGGCTTCGGTCAGATAGCTTTTTAACAAGGCTGCGCAAATGTCCAGATCAAAGCCGACCGGTTCCGCGGTGTAACAGCAAGATCGCAGACAATCGCCAATATCGTAATGGACAAGTCCCGGCTTGACGGTGTCCAGATCGATAATACTAACGACTTTTCTACTGTGTTTATCGAATAGAAAATTATTCAATTTGGGATCGCCGTGAATAACCTTCAATGATAGCAATCCCTGCTGTTTGGCGGCCTCAAGGTCATCGGCGATATGCTGAAACCGGGCAATAAATTCAGTGCAATAGCTGTTTCCGGATTTAGCCGGTTGCTGCAAAATTTGATGATAATGCTTTAGATATTGCGGCGTTATATGAAAGCCGGGCAGCGTATCATGTAAAAGAAGAGGGTTAAGGTCGCTAAGTAAACGATGAAAATGCCCCAGCGCAAATCCGGCCTGCTCAGCTTCACTGATAGTGCTTATTATCTCGATGCTTTCGGTATCGGCAATAAAACTTAATGCTCGCCAGTAATCGCCGTTTTGGTCTTGATAAAGTGCGTTGTTATCACCAGTCTTTAAAACTTTCGGGATTTGCAGTATGACCGATGTACCGCTTTTTTGCGCCACATGCTGATTAAGCGTTATCAGGTTGGCCATGATTTGCTCAGGTGCAGGAAAAACCGTGCGGTTTATGCGTTGCAGAACAAAAGAGGATGACGGCGTCGCGACCAGATAAGTATCATTAATCAGGCCATTGCCGAGCGGAGTAACCTCCGTAACGGCGTTGCTGAACTGGTTGGCGATAGGAGGAAACAGTGTGTTCATCAAAATATTATTTGAAGGAGTATCTCCTCGTTAAGCAGTTTCTCTGGCCTTGATTAATGCTGTAAGCGTTTTCAGAGCCTGGCCCCTGTGACTTAGCGAATTCTTAACGGTTGCCGACAATTCCGCTGATGCGCAGTTGTGGCTTGGCACCCAAAATACCGGGTCGTAGCCGAAACCGTTTTCGCCAACAGCATGATCCAAAATCCTGCCTTCCCAAACACCTTGAGCAATAACAGGACAAGGATCAGCAGCATGCTCCATAAACACCATCACGCAAATAAACCGTGCTGTACGCAGTTCATCCGGGACGCCTGCCAACGCCTTCAGCAGCTTGTCCAGATTATTCTGATCACTAGCGCCAACTCCGGCGTATCTAGCGGAAATAACGCCCGGCGCGCCGTCTAGCGCATCAACGACCAATCCTGAGTCATCGGCTATTGCCGGGAGCTTACAATGTAATGCCGCATTTCTGGCTTTTAAAATAGCATTTTCTACAAACGTAGATCCGGTCTCTTCGACATCAACAACATTAAACGCGGATTGCGGAACGATAGGATGATCCGCCAGTATTGCCTGAATTTCCCGGATCTTGCCGGGATTGCCGCTGGCCAGAACAATTTTATACATGATTACTTTTACCAAATTGAAATATTGATAATGTCATTGATGATTTTCTATCGCTAGTCGTTGTTTTTCCAGTAATTCTTTGATACCTGAGCCGGCCAGTTCCAGCATGGCGTCTAGCTCTTCTTTCCTGAATGCATGACCTTCAGCGGTACCTTGTATTTCAATAAACGCCGCGGCATCGTTCATCACCACATTCATATCGGTTTCCGCCGTGCTGTCCTCGGCATAATCCAGGTCCAGCACCGGCACACCGTCATATATGCCTACAGAAACCGAGGCCACTTGGCCATGCAGAGGATTAGTCTTGATTTGCTTGCGTTTGAGCATTTTTTGCACGGCCAGCGACAGCGCGACAAAGCCGCCGGTAATCGACGCCGTGCGAGTTCCGCCGTCTGCCTGTAATACATCGCAGTCGATGGTAATGGTGTGTTCGCCCAACGCCTTTAAATCAATCGCCGCCCGTAAAGATCGGCCAATCAAGCGTTGAATTTCCAGGGTGCGCCCGCCTTGTTTGCCGTGACTGGCTTCACGTCCCATCCGGGTATGGGTCGAACGCGGCAACATACCATATTCGGCAGTAATCCAGCCTTCGCCTTTGCCTTTAAGAAAGCGCGGGACACTTCGGTCGACACTGGCAGTACAAAGCACCCGTGTATCGCCGAATTCAACCAGGACAGAGCCTTCTGCGTGTTTGGTGAAACCGCAGGTGAATTTGATGTCTCTTAGTTGATCCGGGTTACGTCCGCTTGGTCTCATAGTTGTTCCGCTAAAATGAAAACCGCCCAGTATACCTGACAGTGCGCTATCCGGCTTTCAATTTATCGGCAATCAACTGTCGAGGAGAGCTTGCTGTAACTCGGCAACTGATTGTGGACGATTTTCCGGTTGTAACTCCATAGCCCAGTCAATTGCTTTTAACAGATGTTCCGGGAACTTACGTTTAAACGCCTTAATTGCCGGAACCAGGGTATCTTGCTTTACTCTATCTAGTGCTGGAACCGGAGTTTTATTTTCCAGGCAATTGCGCATACTGGCGCCCACGGCATAAATATCTGTCCATGGACCAAGTTGGGCGCTTAAGTCATGTTGTTCTATCGGCGAGTAACCTTTAGTCAAAACCTTGCTTTGTTTGCCCAAGTGAGATTTTGGATAGCTTTGAATAGCGCCAAAGTCCAGCAACAGCGCATCATTACCGGGACGCACCAGAATATTGGAGGGTTTAATATCCAGATGAACAAACTGTTGGCTGTGAATATGGCCTAATCCTGCCAATAACGTATCGAATAAGCCGAATAAAAAATCTTCGGAAATAGGCAGTGATTTATTTTTTAACAATTTATCCAGCGTAACTCCATAGTCGTAAGTCATTACCATATAAACAGTGGAATTAGCTTTAAAAAAACCGATGACTTCAACAATATTGGGATGTTTTAACTTTGACAAGACCTTGGCTTCTTCAAAGAACAATACCCTGCCGCGCTTGAATAAAGCGGCGGTTTCTTCACTGTTGGCGACAACCATGTTATTCCAGGTTCGGTGAGCAAACTTTCGGGGCAGATATTCTTTAATGGCAACCTGGACTTGATCCGCTATTTGCCGCGCCAAGTAAACGGAACTGAAACCTCCGTGCGCCAACTCCCTCTCTACGACATACTGGTCTATAATAGTGCCGGTTTGTAGGTAATTCCACTCTTTGGGGTAAGTTTGCGGATCGTAGTATTCAGCCATTGTGTTGATTGTTTGTACTAGCAGCGCGTTAATTATAGGTGAAAAATGATTAGAAGCATGACCGCATTTGCCGGCAATGAAATAGAAATCGGTGACTTAACGATAAATTGTGAATTGCGCTCGGTCAATCACCGTTACTGCGATATTACCCTAAGACTGCCGGATCGTCTGCGTTTTGTTGAAGCTGATCTGCGCTCAGCCATTGCAGCAAAAATCAGCCGCGGTAAAGTTGAATGTTCATTGAGCTATAAGAAACAGGCCAAAAACGGACAAAACTTTATTATTAATACCGATGCGGTAACAGCACTGCTTGCCGCTGCCACCAGTATTGAACGGCAGATGCTGGGCCCCTTGTCCTTCTCGGCACTGGATGTGCTGGCGTTTCCCGGTATCCAGCAGGAACCGGATATTGATAAAGAGCAACTGGCTTCGGGCATCACTGCTCTTGTTGGCCAAACTCTGGAGCAGCTTGTGGAAGTGCGGGAACGAGAAGGCGCACAACTTAAACTGCTGATTGAAGAGCGTTGCGCAAAAATGCTGATTTTTGTTGTTTCAGCAGGTAAACGCATGCCGGAAGTATTATTACTGATTCGGAATAAACTGAAAGATCGAATTACCGAGTTGGTCGAACAGCCTGATTTTGACCGTTTGGAACAAGAACTGGTTTTATTGACTCAAAAACTGGACATCACCGAAGAACTCGACAGGCTGGAAACTCATATCAATGAAGTATTACGAGTGCTCCAGCAAAAAGTCCCGGTCGGCAGACGGCTGGATTTTTTAATGCAGGAATTGAATCGTGAAGCTAATACCTTGGGTTCTAAATCGACCGACAAGGAAATGACCAAAATAGCCATTGAGCTTAAAGTACTGATCGAGCAAATGCGCGAGCAAATACAGAACATAGAGTAGTGTTCAGGACTTCCCATAAGTCTTTACAAGCTGCGGATTTTGCCGCTTGTTTTAAATGTTACCGATTTACTGAATCGCTAATTGTCTTCGCGCAGGCTGAGTGTGTAAGCCTTCTTGCCTGCTAAACTAACGGTTATAGTTTGTTCTCCATGAAGAACAGTGACAGTGTTTGCTTTCATGGTATACTCGCAAGCAGTTGATAAGCTTATTAATATCTTGCTAGTGCTTACGGGGAAATGCTTAAAAGAACCCAGCTTTATGGCACGTCTAGAATACACAACGTTTATATCGTTGGCATCGCAGATAACGCCACCTCATTCATTGCGACAGGCTTAGCGGATTCAAATTTTCGATGGATGACCTTCGTGTTTTTCAAGTGCATTAACAATATTCTGTATCGTGCTGTAAACAGACAGCGTTAATTTCAATCGAACGTGCTAATGAGTTGTAGAAAGATGGACTACGCATGCAGTAAAGTTTATCTATGACGTACCTTATGCCGCTAAGGCAGATAGACGGACGCAATCAAATAATAAAAATAGTTTGAATCGACAGACAATCATGCTTTTTTTCGCTGAAACGAACATTGCTCTTGAATTTAAAAAGAGTTAAAAATTCAGCGCCTTCGCATCACGACAATGTAATTACAATTTATATCGTTCCTTATGGCGATTTACCAGGAACGAAGGGGAAAAGACATTATGACGCCTCCCGGCCACGCATCTCGATTTTCGCGCAGCCTCTGGCTGACGTTAGGGATATTTACCATTTTCGCTATTCTCTTCGTTATATACGTCAAAGCAGAAAAGCAGGTGGACCGCGCCAATGAGTCGCGGCTTCAATCGCATTTGCTGGCGGATGAGTTGCGCCAATCGTCGGATGATCTTTGCCGTACGGCGCACAATTATCTGATAACCGGGAATCCCATCCATAAGCAACACTATCAGGAAATTCTCGACATTCGCGACGGCAAAAAGCCGCGCCCCGCCGACTACCATAATATTTATTGGGATCTGGTGTTAGCTGACGATCGGAGGCCACGCCCATACACCGAACAAAGGATTGCCTTATTGGACTTGATGCGGCAAGCCGGCTTTACTGAGGAAGAGTTCGCCAAACTAGAACAAGCCAAGGCCAATTCCGATGCGCTGACCGGCACCGAATACAGAGCAATGAAACTAACCGAATCCACAGCGGTACCTACTGACTTCAATCGCCTCAAAGCAAGCCAGATGCTGAGCGATGCGGCCTATTTTCAGGCTCAAGCTGACATCATGCGGCCAATTAGTGAGTTTTACCAACTGATGAACCAGCGTACTCTGAATGACGTTCGCACTGCGGAGCATATGGCCATGCTTTTACGCATGATGTTCATTTCCTCCGGCTTGCTGTTGTTATTCGTGCTGTGGCGTACTTACCGAACCTTATATGTTACGCTGGGCTCATCGGTGGAAGAGCTATATGGGCATATCACCTGTTTAGGCCAAGGAGATTTTTCATCCGCTGTTCCTGTCGCACAAGGTATGGAAAACAGCGTTTTGGGCTGGCTGTCGGAAACACAGGTCAACCTTGCTTGGAGTGACGCTCTACGTAAGGAGACCGAAGTAAGAAACCGGCGTATGACCCAACTTTATGCCGCTTTAAGCCAATGTAACCAAGCTATTGTGCGTTGTAGCAGTGAACAGGAATTGTTTCCGCTAATCTGCCGTGATGCAGTGACTTTCGGTGGCATGAAGATGGCATGGATAGGGCTGTTGGACGAACATAGCCGTCTGCTTAAGCCGGTTGCCTCTTATGGCGTCGGTACTGAATATTTGGAAGGCATTCAAATTTCGGTTGATGAAGGCAAGGCGGTTGGGCGTGGTCCAACCGGAATGTCAGTGCGTAAAGACCAGCCTTTCTGGTGCCAGGACTTTCAGCATGATCCTACAACCAAGCCTTGGCACGAGCGTGGCACAAAGTTCGGGTGGCGAGCTTCCGCCGCACTGCCTCTGCATAGAAACGGTGCGGTTATTGGTGTTTTTACACTGTATTCCTCAGAGGTTAACGCTTTCGATGAAGCGGCCCGTAATTTGTTGATCGAAATGGTGATAGATATCGATTATGCGCTAACCAGTTTTGAGCGCGAGGCGCAACGCAGGCAGGCTGAAAGCTTACTCGCGGATTCGCACAAACTGCTTAAAACCATCATCGATACAGCCCCGATACGGGTGTTTTGGAAAGATACGAATCTACGCTATATGGGCTGTAATCCTGCGTTTGCCAGGGATGCCGGAGAAGCGTCCGCGCAGGATATTATCGGGAAGGACGATTTTCAGCTGGCTTGGAAAGAGCAGGCCGAACATTATCAAATCGATGACCGGTGGGTGATGGATTTAAATATTCCTAAACTTGCCGTCGAAGAGCTGAAAACCATGCCTGACGGAACCCACATCTGGTTGCGTACCTCTAAAGTGCGGCTGCAGAATGAGGCTAACGAAACTATCGGTATACTGGGGATTTACGAAGATATAACCGAGCAAAAGCAGATCGAAGAACGCATCCACTATCTGGCAAATTTCGATTCGTTAACCGGATTACCGAATCGTACCCAGCTGAATGATCATCTTAAATATGCTCTCAGCTTAACGAAGCGCAATAACGGAAATTTGGCTTTGATGTTCCTCGATCTCGATCATTTCAAGGACATCAATGATTCGCTCGGCCATAGTACCGGTGATGCGTTATTGATTGAGTTGGCCAAACGTCTGTGCAAAGTGCTTCGAACAGAAGATATGGTGACTCGTCTGGGCGGAGACGAATTCATTCTGTTATTACCCGGTGTCGATGCAAACGGTGCCGCGCTGATTGCGCAGAAATTATTGGATGCGATTGCCGAGTCTTATCTGATTGAACTTTACGATTTGAGTTTGACCGCTTCAATCGGTATTGCACTGTACCCGGAAGATGGCGAGGATTTGGAAGCTCTCTCCAAGAGCGCGGATGCCGCGATGTATCGAGCCAAACAGGAAGGCCGCCAATGTTATCGCTTTTTTACCCAGGAAATGCAAGCGCGTTCGGCACGCAACCTGCTGTTGGTGAATGCACTGCATCACGCACTGGAACTTGAGCAATTACAAATTTATTACCAGCCGCAAATTTCGATGCGCGAAGGGCATGTGATTGGAGCCGAAGCTTTACTGCGCTGGCAACATCCTGAACTGGGCGCGGTATCCCCGGCAGAATTCATTCCTGTCGCGGAAGGCTGCGGGCTGATTCTGCCGATCGGTGAATGGGTATTAAGACAGGCCGTACGGCAGGCCAAAACTTGGATGGATCAAGGTTTAGGCTCATTGATTATGGCCGTGAACCTGTCCGCGGTGCAGTTTCGTCATCCCGATTTGCCGGAACTGGTCACGCGCATACTCGACGAGGCAGACTTGCCGCCCGAATACCTGGAGCTGGAGTTGACCGAAAGCGTGGCAATGCACAACCCGCAAGGCGCTATCGCCATTATGAATAATCTGTATGAGCGGGGTATTCGGATGTCGATTGATGACTTCGGTACCGGCTATTCCTCGTTGAGCTACCTGAAGAAATTTAAAGTCTACAAACTAAAGATCGACCAGTCCTTTGTCCGCGACATCACGACCGATCCGGAAGACAAGGCCATCGTTAGCGCCATTATCAACTTGGCGAAGAGCCTTGGTCTAAAAACCATTGCCGAAGGCGTCGAGACCGAAGGCCAGCAAGCATTCTTGCGCGAACAGGAATGTGATGAAATGCAGGGTTATCTGTTCAGCAAGCCGGTAGCGGCTGAGCAGTTTAAAGCGTTATTGAAGCAAGGCTTTGCGCCCGGATAACTTGAAATAGCCTGCATGCGGTTTGGAGTGAGCAACGCTGAGCCGGCAAAAAATACAAATATGCTCAGCATCTGCCCTGAAAGGATACTGAAAGGTTGCCATGTTAAACTGAAATTTGCCTGCCAAAACGCGTTCTGAGGAGTCCGTGAAATGGCAGCATTAGTTTGTGGGTTTATAATTGCAGTCAGCCATAATCGGTAAAAAAGCATTTATAGTTTACAATTGCTAAGCCTTGAAACTACCCGATAACAGAGCATAAGGAACACTAAAAATCATGGGGATACTCAGCATACTGCTCTGGACTCCGGCTGCCGGAGTCTTGCTCTTGGTCTTAACTCCCGGCCAGAATGTTCAACTCATTCGCTATATCGCGCATCTGTTTGCCTCTATCGCTCTTTTACTGGTTTGCTGGCTACTTAGCATTTATAACGCACACGATGCGGATTTACAGTTTAACGAATACTTTCCGCTTAACCCTAAGTTGGGCAGCGCTTATGCGTTGGGCGTGGACGGCTTGTCGATGCCGATGCTGGCGTTGGCAACATTACTCACATCTATTGCATTATTGGTCTCATTGACCGTATCCAGCGGCGTTAAGGGTTACCACATCTGTATATTGCTGCTCGAATTCGGCATGTTGGGCGTGTTTCTGGCCCAGGATTGGGCATTGTTCTATATCTTCTGGGAAGTGACTTTAATCCCGCTATTCTTTTTGATTGGCCGCTGGGGCGGCAAACGGCGGCATACGGCCAGTCTTAATTTTGTGCTGTACACGATGGGCGGCTCGATTTTCATGTTGATCAGTTTGCTGGCGGTCAGCCAATACGATCTTGAACACGCCGGCTCGCTAATGTCGTCGATGCACCAGGCCGCGCAGGACATGCCGAGAGTCGAGCAGGTTTTGGTACTGCTGGGGTTCGTGATCGGCTTCGGCGTCAAGATGCCGATTTTTCCTCTGCATGGCTGGCTGCCGCTGGCGCATGTTGAAGCGCCGAGCCCGGTTAGTGTTTTGCTGTCCGGTATTTTGCTGAAAATGGGCGCTTACGGATTAATCCGGGCGGTGGTGATGTTGCCTGAGGCCGCGAAACTGTTGCAGCCGTTCCTGCTTTTCCTGGGCCTGTTCGGCATGTTATATGGCGGGCTGTTAGCTTGGCGGCAAAGCGATCTTAAAGCCATGGTCGCCTATTCTTCAATCAGCCATATGGGCGTTGTCTTGTTGGGCATCGCGACCTTAAACGAGGTCGGCATTACCGGCGCCGTGCTGCAAATGACGGCCCACGGCCTGATCGCCGGGGCCCTGTTTCTGCTGGTCGGCCTGCTGTATGAACGCACCCATACCCGCAACATCCAGGATTACAGCTCACTGATTCAAGTGATGCCGCGTTTTACCCTATTCATGACTTTAACGTTACTGGCGGCGATGGGGCTGCCGGGTTCGGTCGGTTTTATTGCCGAATTGCATACATTGATTGGCGGATACAGCTCAGTGACGGGCATCGGCATGAGAATGGGTTTGATGATGTTTTTTAGTGTGAGCGTTCTGATCGGAGCTGCCTATGCGATGCGTACGATCGGTCTGTTATTTACAGGCCCGGTAAAACCGCAAATGCAACAAATTCAAGATTTGAAAGTGCCGGAATTATTGGCGGCCGGAATACTGGTTACAGGCAGTGTGTTGTTCGGTTTGTCGCCCGGTCCTCTGCTTGACTTGTCCGCAGCTACGATCAACCAGATGAACGGTGTTATCAGTCAGCGGATTTTACAGTAATGGCACACAGATACGGCTGGTTGATTTATCGCCCAAGGGCTGTGCGCTAATTAGAAAAATTTATGTAATCCGCATGCTAATTTTTAAATAAAAATAAACAATAAGATGCAAAAGCCAGACAATTTACGTGAACAAATAATTACAGCGCTAAATCATTTGGATCACGTTCTGCCCGGACAGGCGCCGATCCTCGATTTCGTGCATCACAATACCTTGCATGGCTTTCAACATCTGCCGTTTGATCAGGCTCTGGCTGAATTTGAAGCCTTGACCGGTATTTGCGGCTATCTTCCCGAAGCGCAAAACCGCAGTTTTTATTGGCAGGGACGCATTGACGATAGAGACCTATCTGCCGCTTTTGCTCAATCCCCAAACTTGCAGGCTGAGCAAACCGTTTGCACATTAAAAGACAGAGCAGTCACCCGGCAGGATATTTATCGCATTGCACTGTTATTCGATTTGCAGGCAGTTAGCGTTAGTCAATTGAATTGGCAGATAGAAGAGCTGGCCGCGCTGGAGGCGGTACAAGCCGATGTGCCCAACTCGATCCATCAGCGCTTGGTCGCAACCGACAGCAACGTTATCCGGCTCTTATGGGAAGCTATTTTAACTAAGCTCGGGCTGGAGCAGGCGGCTTTGCATCCGGAAAATATGCTGGATTTATCGCTGGAACAAGCCGAAGATTGGCTGGCAGCGCAAACGGCCGACACACGCCAGAACGAAGATAGCATCTCAACACATCAGCAAATGCGGCAACAAGCCGGCGAGGCACTGGAGCAGCTGTTGGCCGAAGTAGGCGGCAGCATTAGCTTGCGGGGGTTTATTCTGGCATTGAGCGGCATAGACATCCTCGATTCCGTTCGCTCGCAGCTGATACGTTTTTGTGCATCAGCACTGGATGAAGGCATAGCGGCATGGCAGTTGCCCGAACGTAGCCGCTTGGGTCTTTATGCTGCTTGGCGCGCAGCGGTCCAGTATGACGCCAATCCTTTTTTACATGCATTACCTGACTGGCAACAGATTATCGCCGAGTTGCCTGAAGATGCGGTCGATACCATCATGTTGCAACTGAGCCATCTGGAAATACCGCAAACGCAATGGGAAGGTTATCTTCGCCGATTGGCATTGGAAATACCCGGCTGGTCGGGGTTAATCAACTGGAGGCAACACCATCCCAACTATCATACGACTAATGATGCAGCACCAACCTTGGCCGACTATCTGGCCATACGGCTGACGCTGGATCGGCTCTGGCTGAATCAGGCTTGCCGTGATACCTGGAAGATTGAAGCCAAACTGGGCTCGATTCACAGCTATTTCCGCAAGAATCTGTCGGAATTTATGGTGCGTAGCAGCTTATACCAAGGTAATTTGCCCGAATACCTGGCACACTTGGCCGAATCGCTGACCTTACATGCCGGTTCAGAGCGCTATGACCGTAATGATTGGCAGCGACTTGCAGACCTGATTTGGACTTGGCGGTGCAGTCCGATAGCGGATAAAGCTGAGTTGAACAGCTTGTCCGCTCAAACGAAACTTATGCCCTTTGGGTATAAACACGCTATAGCCGCTCACGCGCCGCATAACAGCGGCTGGCGTTTGTTCCGGTTGTGCCAGCATCTGGGGCTTAATAACTCAGACCTGCAGCAACTGGACGTTAAAGATCTTCAAGCCATGTTGGCTGTGCTGGATGAATTTACCCCGGCTGAGCGCAGCAAAGTTTGGCTGATTGCTTACGAGCATCATTACCGGGAGAACTTCTTTCAGGCAATCAGCGCCAATCACCAGCGCGGCCGTTGGGCCGGACGTGTGCAACGTCCTGACTCGCAGATTATTTTCTGTATGGATGACCGTGAAGAAGGTTTTCGCCGCCATCTTGAAGAACTCAATCCCGCTATTGAAACACTGGGGGCTGCCGGATTTTTCGGCATTGCGATGAATTACAAAGGGCTGGATGACAACAAGGTAACGCCGCTGTGTCCGGTAGTGGTGACCCCGGCGCATGAAGTTCAAGAACGCCCCCAGCCGGGCAGTGAACCCGCGTTGCAAAGCCATAACCGTGGACGCAAGCTGGGGCAGTGGCTCAGCAATCAGGTGCATCAGGGGCTACGCCGGAACCTGTTGCTGTCGCAGCCGGTTATTAATGCGATTGCACCGGTTACTTTTGCCGGATTGCTGGCTAAGGCATTGTTACCCAAATCGCAACAAAGCCTGGTTTCCGGCATCGCTAGGTTGGCCGTTCCGGACGTTAAAACGCAACTGCTGTTTACCTCTACCGATACCTCAACGGCTGCTACGCCGGAGCGTCCCAAATTGGGGTTTACCGATAGCGAGCAAGCCGACCGGGTTGCAGGCTTCTTGCGTAATACCGGCTTGACTTATGGATTCTCGGAATTGGTTGTTTTAATGGGCCACGGTTCTATCAGCCAAAATAACCCGCATTTGGCCGCCTATGATTGCGGCGCCTGTAGCGGCCGGCACGGCGGGCCCAATGCCAGGGTGTTTGCAGCAATGGCTAATCGTCCTGAAATACGCAAGCTGTTGGAGGAACGCGGCATCAATATTCCGGCAGATACTTGGTTTATCGGTGCCGAGCATAACACCTGCAATGAGGAAATCAGCTGGTATGACCTCGATCAGCTGCCAGTCGAGCGGCAGGGCGGACTCAAGAAACTTCAGCAGGAATTACGGCACGCCCAACAGATGTCGGCGCACGAACGCTGCCGCAGGCTGGCGTCGGCTCCGCGCAAGCCGACACCCGCACAGGCCTTGGCGCATATACAGGAGCGTTCCGCCGATTTCTCCCAGGTTAGACCGGAGCTTGGCCATGCGACTAATGCCTCGGCAGTAGTCGGTCGCCGTTCATTAACGCAAGGCGCGTTTTTTGATCGCCGGGTGTTTTTGATTTCTTACGACCCGACTCAAGACCCGGACGGCAAAGTGCTGGAAAACATTTTGCTGGCGGTGGCCCCGGTCGGTGCCGGCATTAATCTGGAATATTATTTTTCCACCGTTAATAATGAACGTTTCGGCTGCGGTTCTAAAGTGCCGCATAACGTCACCGGTTTTTTCGGCGTGATGGAAGGGGCAAGCAGCGATTTACGCACCGGCCTGCCTCGGCAAATGGTTGAAATACATGAGCCGATGCGCTTACAGATTTTGGTTGAGGCCAAAACAGCGGTGTTGGAAGATATTTATCATCGTCAGGCAAGTATACGGGAGCTGGTCGCGGGCGCTTGGGTACATTTAAGCGTTAAAGACCCGGATAGCGGCGAGATTTTCGTGTTCCAAACAAATGCCGGTTTTGTGCCTTGGCAGGCGGAGACAAAAGACTTGCCGGTTCACGAAAACTCACCGGATTGTTACCGCGAGCAAACGCTGCCGGTAGCGCCGGCCCTAATCAAACAACCTATTATAAAGAGCGCTACGAATAGCCCTCTCCAGAGGGAGAGGGTTGGGTGAGGGGAAATGAAACTAACTAATAAGGCTAGATCGCTAAGACAAAGCCAAACCGATGTTGAGCATTTGTTATGGCAGAAGCTAAGAAATAGGCAGGTATTAAACTTCAAATTTCGTCGGCAATTTCCTATTGATCCTTTTATTGTTGATTTTTGCTGTTTGGAATTAAAGTTAATTATTGAGTTAGATGGTTCACAGCATTTTGAACAAGTAGCCTATGATGAAGAAAGAAGTTTTTACCTTGCACAACGTGGATTTAAGGTAGTTCGTTTCTGGAATAATGAGGTTATTGAAAACAATGAAGGTGTTTTGGAAAGAATTTATTTGGTTATTTTAGAGATTACAGGCAAGGAAAAATGATTATATTATTCCCCTCACCCAACCCTCTCCCTCTGGAGAGGGTTTTTCTCTGCATGAATTGAATCCCACCCTGCTTAAATCTATGTCCTTGAGCCTTATTTAATATGGATGCATTAGTCGTTTTAATTCCGTTAATGCCGTTGATCGGCGCTTCGGTCATCGGTATCGGGCATCTGTTTGGCGCGATCGATGGCGAACAAAGCGAGACCGTAACAGCCGATATTGCCAGTTGGACGGTTTTTATGTCCAGTCTGCTGGCCTTGACGCTGCTGGGCGCCGATTTACTGGGTAAAAATACCGGCTTTTACAATATAGGGCAATGGCTGAGCAGCTATACGCTGGACATACAGATAAATTTTATCACCGGCGGCTTTAATGCCCGTCTGGCGGCGTTGTTTTCGATACTGTTAGCGATAGTCACCCATTTTTCGGTTAACTATATGCATCGGGAAGCCGGTTATCACCGGTTCTTTTTTATGCTGAGTCTGTTCTCTTCGGCAATACTGTTGCTGGTGTTATCGGGTAATACCATCGGTACTTTTATCGGTTGGGAAATCGCGGGATTGTGTTCTTATTTTTTGATAGCCTACGCTTATGATCGCCCGGTCGCCTCCACGAATGCGACACGCGTTTTTATCACCAACCGTATCGGCGACGCCGCTTTTTTATTGGGTTCGGGTTTAAGTTACGCCTGGGGCGGCGGTGTTAACTGGAACGCGATCAACACGTTAGCTGCACAAATGAGTCCAGGTGAAGCTACTGCAATTACGTTATGTTTTTCGGTAGCCGCTTTTGCCAAATCTGCACAGCTGCCGTTCACTTCCTGGCTGGCCAGGGCAATGGAAGGGCCTACGCCATCGAGTGCGGTCTTTTACGGTGCGGTTATGGTGCATGCCGGTGTCTACCTGATCATCTTGTTAAGACCTGTTTTTGAACAGGCGCCCTTGGCAATGGCGATAGTTGCGATCGTGGGCTTGATGACAGCCGTTTATGCTTTTGTGGTTGGACTAACCCAGACCGACGTTAAAAGCTCGCTGATTTTTGCGACATCCGGCCAGCTGGGGTTGATGTTTTTGGAATGCGGCCTGGGCTTTTGGCAACTGGCCGGATGGCATCTTTGCGCTCATGCGGTGGTTCGCTGCTATCAATTCCTGACGGCGCCGTCACTGATGCATAATATGCAAGGTAATCATATAGAAACTTCGCGGCGCAAATCTTCCGCACCCGCTCGCCCCCATCATCTGCGTCGAGTGGGCGATGTTCCGCCCTGGGTTTATGTCGCTTCTTTACAGCGTTTCTGGCTGGACCAGGTCATCGACTGGGCGCTAGTCAAGCCGGTGCGCGGCTTGGCGCATGATCTTAGTTATTTTGACGATCATGTTGTTGACCGGGTTATGGGATCTCCCGCTCCCGCAATCCAGGCAGTATCATCACTGGCTCAGCTGGAAGAGCGGATGATTGGTGCTCATTTGGAAAATGACTCGGATAAGTTTGCCCAAGGCAGCGGACTGGCCGGAAAACTGACCGAATGGACGGCAGCCATCGTGCACTGGTTTGAAGACCGCTTCGTATTACGCGGCATTGGCAATAATACTGTCAATTACGGCCGCGAGCTTGGTCATATCGCCAACAAGTTTGAACGATCAGTGCTCAGGCCTCGTTACCTGGTGTTGTTTGTGTTTATAACATTGCTCGTTGCATTTTGAGGATCTGATGGATATTACGGTTACCCCATGGTCGGAATCGGCGGCCTTTCCGCTGCTTACTGCGCTGACGCTGGTTCCGCTGGCGGCTACAATCGCTATCCTGTTTTCGCCGTCGTCGAAAGTTGCGCTGCGTTTCGGTTTTGCCGGGGCGTCATTGACGGTATTGCTGAGCATCTACCTGCTGATTGTTTTCGATTCAGCGGTTTCGGGTATTCATCTGGTTGAGGAAGCGCACTTTGCAGGCCTCAGTTATCGTGTCGGTGTTGACGGCACGAATATTTTATTTATCCCGCTAACGGCTGTTTTAACTTTCCTGGCGTTGATTTATACCTTAATCACCCGCCATGTGACCGACCGCTTGTTTATTGCCTGTCTATTGGGCTATGAGACTGTACTGATCGGCGCATTTGCCGCGCTGAATGTAATGCAGTTCTGGTTATGGTGCGTGCTGGAACTGGTTCCTGTGGCGCTGTTGACGATACACGCAGGAACCGGGCAAAACCGGCGTTGGGTTGTTGCGCAATTATTGCAATACTGGGTCAGCGGTTTGTTGATGACCCTGGCTGGGTTTTTGTTGCTGGCCTTCGGCTTAATCGATTCGGCGCATCCGTTGACTTTTGACTGGCTGACGCTAAAACAGAATAATGCTTACCTAAACGATGAAGTATTGATTTTTGTCTTGTTGTTTTTTGGCTTCTCGGTCCGTATGCCTTTATTTCCGTTTCATGGCTGGCTGCCGGTGTTGGCAGAGCAAGGCACGGTCGCCAGCGCGGTCATTTTTCTGGTGGGCTTGAAATTGGGTATTTATGCGCTGATTCGTTTCATTTTGCCGATGGTGCCCGGCGTTGCCGAGCAATGGTCCGGATTTGTGGTCACGCTGGGATTGATCAGCATCTTCTACGGCGCGTTGCTGGCGCTGATGCAAATCAATATCCGCCGATTACTGGCTTTTGCGGTGATCAGCCAAACCGGTATGTTGGTCATCGGCGCCTTTTCTTTTAACGAGAACGGTTTGGAAGGCAGCTTATTGCTGTCGGTGGCGTACGGCTTGGCGATAGCGGGCATGCTGTTCAGCGTCGGCTTGATTTATGAGCGTTGCCGAACCTCGTATTTGCCGCGCCTAGGCGGGCTATTCGATACTAACGGTACGCTGGCTTTACTATTCATGATTTCCGCATTAAGCACCATGGTGATGCCCGGTACGCCCGGATTCGATGCCGCGCATTTGCTGGTGGAAGGCATTATTGAGGAAGACGGCTGGCTGCTTGCCATCGCTATTTTGATCGGTAACGTGATGTCCGCCGCATTCTTATTATGGGCTTTCCAACGGATTTTCATGGCGAGCCCCAAGCGTGCCAAACAGCCCTATAATTGCGCCCACCACCCGGTTTTGAAGGAGCGAATTATTACGCTGGTGATTTGCCTGTTGCTGATCGGCACCGGTTTTTACACGACGCCGTGGTTGAATTTCATCGACCAGGATGCGGCCGCTATCGGCAAACAATTTCCGATGCACGGCACACAGCAACCGGCCGAAGATTCAGACGCCGATACTAAGGATGGCCAACATGAGTAATACAAGTTTTCCCATTTTAAGTTTGATCATTTTTCTCCCATTATTGGGCGCACTTGCTGTAGGCGCTATCAGTAACATCCGTTTGGCCAAGCACGTTGGATTAGCAGTTGCCGTGATGGAATTAGTCGCAACAGGGATAGTGCTGCAACTGTTTAATGCCGACCTTGGCAATAACTTTCAACTGCTCGAACATCACGCCTGGATACCGAGCCTGAATGTCGAATATCTGGTTGGCGTGGACGGCATTTCGGTATTGTTTTTACCGATGTCCGCCTTGCTGACCTTGATGGTGATCGTTGCTTCATGGAATTCGGTACAACATCTGCCTCGTTTCCATCTGGCTTTATTGCTGGCCTTGGAAGGCATCACCATTGGCGTATTCCTGGCGTTGGATATGGCGTTGTTCTTTTTATTCTGGGAGCTGACCTTGCCGCCGATTTTCTTTTTAATCGGTTTGTGGGGAGTCGGTTCAGGGCGGCGCAGCGCGGCGATAAAATATACGCTGTTCATGTTATTTAGCGGTGCGGCGCTACTGTTTGCGACTATCATATTGGCAGTCAATCATGCTACCGCGGTAGGCGGCAGTATTCCTCAGAATTTGGCTTTCAGCCTGCCGGTATTATTAGAAACACCGTTGCCCGATAACTTGCAGGCATTGGTGTTTTTATTATTAATGCTCGGTTTTGCCGTTAAAGCGCCGTTAGTGCCGTTTCATACCTGGTTGCCCACCGTGGCGATGGAAGGGCCGACGCAAATGGCGGCCTTGCTGGCTGGCTTGAAACTTGGCGTTTTTGGTATTATTCGTTTTGCGATGCCGTTAGCGCCTTCGGCCGCTGTTCAATACAGCTGGGTGTTGGGCATATTCGGCGCGATTACGCTGGTTTACACAGCATTGATTGCGTTGCAGCAAACCAATCTGCGCCGCTTGCTGGCTTATGCCAGCGTCAGCCATGTAGGTCTGGTTATTGTCGGTATCGCATCCTTGAATATGCCGGGTTTTCAGGGCGCTATTTTTCAACTGTTGAATTTTACTATGATTGCCGGTTCGCTGATGCTGGTGGCCGGATTTATCCAGCATCGTTTGGGCAGCACCGAAGCAATCCATCTGGGCGGTTTGGCTAAAGTCATGCCGCGCTTGACCAGTTTTTACTTTTTATTCGCGCTGGCCAGTATAGGTTTGCCCGGAACCAGCGGGTTTCCTGCCGAGTTATTGTTGATTATCAGCACGATGCTTGCGCATCCGAGTATCAGCATTGCCGCCCTGATCGGCGCGATACTCAGCGCCGCCTATATGTTGTCTTTTACTCGCCGCGCTTTCTTCGGTCCCGTTACTCAGGCCGGTGTTAAACAATTGTGCGATTTGCGCCCCAGAGAGCTGGCCTTATTATGCGTACCGGCATTGTTGATATTGGTTTTCGGATTTTTTCCGAATAGCGTGCTGAAAATCAACCGCGAAACGGCAGAGATTTGGTTGTCGCGGTTACTGGATCAACCGGTATTGGCAAACAATGTTGAGCGGGATTAGACAGAAGCTTTCTTCCTAAATTGATGAATATGTAAATATTCAGGGACTTTACAAATGAAAAAGGTCGTCAAATTAGCGGTGAGTTTTTTGTCGCCTATTGCCGCTATCGTTGCGATAGCCGGCACCCAAGTCGGTCAGGTTCACGCTGGCGATGTAATAAACGGACAGAGCCTGAACTTGCCGAATGTGGGCATAAGCGGCAGAGCCGTCGCCGCCGGGCCTGTCGGCATATCGTATTATCAAGTTTACGCGGTCGGCTCATCCAATATTGGCTGGGAGTATCTTAAGGACCTCCAAACTACTACAACACATGATCATGGCGGTTCCCAGATAAAAGTAGTGACTTTTCAATACGGCTACGGTCAGGCAAGTGGCGGCACCCTTAACGCGGCGGCCGGGACTCATGAAAGAGTCAATGTATGCGGCCTTTCTTCAGCGCTGTATTATTGCGGAGCAGGGGATAAGATCACCGGGCATCTCGATTATTATTCATTCGATGGTGCGCAGGATGGGTATTTTACCGGCAGTGCATCATCTTCAATCCCGCCTCTCGGGACTTGGACTGACAGCGTTTATATACAGTAAGGCGTAACGTACTCGAAGAGCGACAATTCGTCGCCCACGAGTTTTTTGCTTCGGCGTTACGAATTCGATTCCGCTTGGAGAAACGAATTCTTTTATGAGCTCTTGGAATTACGCCACTTCACGCGCCGCCTCTTCGATAATGCTATCGGGAACGCCGAGTTTTTTTAATGCCGCAATCAACTTGGCCTCTTTGCTCAACGTAAACTGCGCCTCATCGCGGCGCAAACACTCGCTAATGTACGACTTTAATAAGGCCTGATAGCCGGAAAAGCCTTTGTAGGGTGCAATAGCTTTCATCGACTCCACTACATCGACCGGAATGCGCAGAGTGATGGAAGTCATGGGGCGGTCTTTAGTTAAGCGTTTTTTAACTGTGTCAGAAATCATAAGCGTTGCGCTCCGTTAGTGTGGCCTTGCGGGCCGAAATAAGCCGGATAAACTCACCTTCAACCTCTATATGCACAACAAACAGCAAGCGGCCTTTTTCATCGTAGCCGATAACCGCGTCGCGCGATTCATGATTGCGGCCTGCATCGACCAGCTTTAAAAACGGGTCGAAGAAAGCTTCGGCAGCTTGGTTGAAGGTAATACCATCATGTTTGACCGCGTTCGCCGCCGCTTTGCGGGCATTCCAAACAAAGCTGACGCCGTTTTTTTCGTAGTGAATATCCATATAAGCAAGACTAATATAATGTATTGGCTTTGTAAATACGAATAGCGATGGCCCGCTTGATTTTCCGCGTTATGGTGATACTTCGCGTTTTGCTATTTTACATCGCCCGACGCAGTAATTTGGGACGATATAAAGTCTATCTGATTTACAGTTATGGCATAATCCGCGCATTCGTAAATTACCTTTACTAAAGTCATGCCCAACCTTCCGCTTAGTCACAATGATACCGCCAGTGCTGCCGATGCTTTTAAACAGCAAGCATTTATTACTCAGATGTGCGATTTGATTAAAGACTGCCGTCCGCCCAAAGGCATAGGCATTAACGGTTATTGGGGAACCGGCAAAACCAGTTCCTTGATGCAGATACACCAACAACTGACCGGAATTGCCCCTAACCAAGACTACAGCGCCACAACCGATAACGAAGATATTATTCCCATTTGGTTCGAAGCTTGGCGTTATCAATCCGAGACCGTGCCGATTGTGGCCTTGCTCCAAGAGATTCGCGGCCAAATCGGCAATTGGCAAAGGTTTATTCAAGAAAGTAAAAAACTAGGCAGCATCACTCTATTGGGTATTTTCGGCGCAATTGATGGGGCTCTTAAAGTTGCCAGCGGCGGCGTGTTATCGCCCAACATCGGTAAAATCCCCGAACTGGGCAGGCAATGGGAAACCGATCATCGAGAAACGCCTTTACCCAGCCAAGACTTACGCAAATTGTTAGAACAAGCGGTTAATCAGGCGCTCAACAACACTGAGGGCAACTCAGCTAAACGACTGGTCATCTTCATCGACGACCTGGACCGTTGCCTGCCCAAAGTGGCCTTGCAACTGCTTGAAGGCATTAAGGTGTATTTAAATTTGAACAACTGCGTACTGGTGTTTGGCATGGACCAGCGCCAGATTGAAGAAGCCTTGAGTAAAGCGCTAGAAACCAAAGATACCCATCAAGCACGGGAATATCTGGAAAAAATATGCCAAGACATCCATCATTTGCCGATACCCAATCAACAGGTGAAGGCCGCTTATTTGTTGGATCTGTTGGCGGAGCTGAATGTTGACGACCGAAACCAAACCACCTTAACAAACACCCAAAAAGAAGAGTTAAGAGACCGCCATCTAACAGCCATCAAAAATGTCTTGCAAGCTTACGATTGCCTACCCGCTAATCCTCGTAAAATTAAGGCCTTGAGCAACCGGCTGTCGTTGCAATTGGGCAAAGGCAGCATAATAGGCGCAAATACGCCACTGACCACGCCATCAACAATCGAGACACCAGACCGCCGCTACATGCTGCTGGTTGCGATGGCGATTATTTACAACTTCCATAGGCAACTGAATGAGCAGTTGGAGAAAGACCCCGGCTATATCAACCAAGTGCTTTGTAGTGGTCAAGTTTTTTCAGACACAACGATAGGTTGTCCTGCGGCCATTTCCCGTTCATAGCCATTGGGAGACCGATAGCCCAATGTGGAATGCAAGCGCTGGCTGTTATAGAAGCCCACAATGTAGTCAGTGACATCGTTGATGGCCTCCTGATGATTCGCATAATCCCGCCGCCAAACACGCTCCATTTTCAGGTTGAGAAAGAACCGTTCCATCACGGCATTGTCCCAACAATTCCCCTTCCGGCTCATACTGCCTAGCAAACCGTGACGGTCCAGCAAATTCCGGTATGCCTGGCTGGCATATTGGCTGCCCCGGTCGGAATGGACGATCAGGCCGGGTGAAGGCTGGCGTTGGCAAAGTGCCATCTGCAAGGCCGTGCACACCAGTTCGGCAGGCATGCTGGGCGCCATCGCCCAGCCGACGACCTTGCGCGAATACAAGTCCAGTACGGCGGCCAAATACAACCAGCCGCTCCCCGTACGGATATAGGTAATATCCGCCACCCAAGCTTGATTGGCCGAGGGCTGTTCAAACTGACGATCCAACACGTTGTCGAAGACCGGCAGCTTGTGCTTGCTGTCGGTGGTGTGCACGAACTTCCGCTTCCATACCGGCTTGAGCTGATGGGCACGCATGAGGCTGCGCACCCGATAACGGCCAATCCGAATACCCAGGCCATTTAACACGCCTTGTAAACGCCGACTGCCATAACAGCGCCCTGAAGCTTCGAAGGTGCTTTGTAAACGGACGGACGTCGCACAGATCGGCCGTGGACGCCGGACTCGCTGCCGCGCCGCATAGTAACCGGCGCGGCTGACCGCCAAAACCCGGCAGCTGTGTTGAACAGGGACGGCCTTCTGTTGCAACTGTTGAACCAGCCGGTAGTTCATTTCAGTTCGCGGGCAAAGAAGGCCGATGCTTTTTTTAAGATGTCGTTGTCCATTCGCAATTGCCGATTCTCCGCTTCCAGTTGCCGAATGCGTTGCTGCTCGGCGGTCAACGGCTTGCCGATGCCGGGCTGACCGCCTTGTTCGGCTTCGACCTGTTTTAATCAGCGCCGTACAGCGGTTTCGCCCAGATT
>CAZJOY010000032.1:0-24228 GCA_964547705.1 uncultured Methylobacter sp.
CGTTTATCGCTTCTGACAATACCGACATAGTCCCACATAAAGCGGCGTAGCTCATCCCAATTATGAGAAACCACCACCTCTTCATCGGAATCGCTGACTTTTGATTCGTCCCAATCCGGGATAGGCGGTGGAGGCAGAATACCGGGCAATTTTTGTAAAATATCCTCGCTGGCTCGTTCTGCGAACACCAGACATTCCAATAACGAATTACTGGCCATCCGATTGGCACCGTGCAGGCCAGTACAGGCAACCTCGCCTATCGCATACAGATTGGCAATGTCGGTACGTGCATAGCTGTCGGTTAAAACGCCGCCGCAGGTATAATGCGCGGCCGGAACCACCGGAATAGGCTGTTTGGTGATGTCTATATCAAACTCAAGACATTGCTGATAAATCGTCGGGAAATGCTCCCGAATGAACTGTTCCGATTTATGGCTAATATCCAGGTAAACACAGTCTATGCCGCGCTTTTTCATTTCATGGTCGATAGCTCGAGCCACAATATCCCTTGGCGCCAATTCCTCTCTTGGATCGAAATCCTGCATAAAGGATGAGCCGTCCGGCAAAATCAACTTACCACCCTCGCCTCTTACCGCTTCGCTGATCAGGAACGACTGCGCTTGCGGATGATAAAGACAAGTCGGATGAAACTGCATGAATTCCATGTTACTGACGCGGCAACCTGCACGCCAAGCCAAGGCTATGCCATCGCCGGTTGAGCTCTGCGGATTGGTGCTGTAAAGATAAGCCTTGCTTGCCCCCCCGGTTGCCAAAACCACAATGCGAGCAGCCATAGTCTTGACCTGCTGTTTTTTTGAATCCAGAACATAGGCGCCCACGATCCGTTTTTCCGATTCTTTAGCATGCTTGGGGCTGGTAATTAACTCCACCACATTATGGCATTCAAACAGCTCGATATTCGCGTGTTCCTGAGCGCGCTCAATTAAAGATAGGGACACGGCCTTACCTGTAGCATCGGCAGTATGCACGATACGGCGGTGAGAATGCCCGCCTTCCTTATTTAAATGCAGCTTTATTTCCCCTGATGCGGTCTGCTCCTCGGTAAAAACCACACCTTGCTCTCTCAGCCAGTCTATCGAGCTTTTGCCATGCGTTACAGTCAATCTAACAATTTCCGGATCACAAAGACCTGCCCCGGCATCCAGCGTATCTTCAATATGCGACTCGATAGAATCATCGGCGCCGAAAACGGCGGATATACCACCCTGAGCATAATAGGTACTACCCGCTGTCAAAGCGAATTTCGACAGAACGGCAATACGCATTGAATGATCCGCCAGCTTAAGCGCCAAGCTTAGGCCGGCGCCGCCGCTGCCAATAATAAGAACATCGTAATTTTGGGAATTAGGCATTTAGATAGAGATATAAGCAGAATAAATGAAAGAAAATTTATAGTATTAACACGCTTAGTTGTTGTTAATGGATAATATAGCTTTTTAGTATGATAGCAATTTTTTTTATATAGCTATCCAGATATATTTTGTCTCTGTTACCATCCAAACTAACAAGCGTCACAGCCTTAAAAAACAGGACTGAACTCTTTTACAAGCTATATCTATACCTTGATCGTTTTGTTATTTCACTCATGATATTAAATGGAGGTTTTTATGCTCAAAAAAATTAATTGGTGTTTTTGCCTGATCGTTTTGTTCAGTCAAAACGCGTTAGCACAGTTACCGGATTTTACCGAGATGGTAAAAACCAATGGCGTAGCTGTCGTTAACATCAGTTCCACTCAAAAAGCCCCGCCAGAGGCCGAAAATGCTCCCGAACAGCAACAGCTGCCGGAAGGAATGCCTCCCGAAATGGAAGAGTTTTTTAAACGCTTCTTGGAAGAGCAAGGCGGAGGGTATGTGCCGAGAGATACAGCTTCTTTAGGCTCGGGCTTTATCATTTCCTCGGACGGTTACATTCTGACCAATAGTCATGTGGTAAAAGACGCCGATGAAATCGTGGTCAAACTATCGGACCGCCGGGAACTGATAGCCAAAGCGATCGGCTATGATGCTCGTACCGATGTTGCATTATTAAAAGTCGATGCCAAAGACTTGCCCGCCGTTACTATCGGTGAGCCGAACAAACTCCAGGTCGGCGAATGGGTGCTGGCGATAGGCTCACCTTTTGGGTTTGAGCAATCTGTGACAGCCGGCATAGTCAGCGCTAAAGGACGTAGCCTGCCTGGCGGAAATTATGTTCCGTTCATACAAACAGACGTGGCGATAAACCCAGGCAATTCAGGCGGGCCGCTGTTCAATATGGAGGGCAAAGTTGTTGGCATAAATTCCCAGATTTACAGCCGTACCGGCGGTTTTATGGGCCTGTCATTCGCCATCCCGATGGATGTCGTGATGAATGTCGTCGATCAAATAAAAGCCACCGGTAAAGCTTCTCATGGTTGGCTAGGCGTGCAAATACAAGACGTAACGCGCGAACTGGCTGAGTCATTCGGCATGAAAAGACCGCAAGGGGCATTGGTTTCTAAAGTGCTACCCGGCAGTCCCGCTGAAAAAGCAGGGTTACAGATCGGCGATATTATCACCGAATTTAACGGCCAAAAAATTGAATCTTCAGGCGATTTACCGCCCATGGTAGGTATGACGCCGATCAATAACAAAGCGACATTAAAAATTATCAGGCAAGGTGAAAACAGAGATATCGACTTCAAAGTGGGACTTTTACCGGAAGAAGTGGATAAACTGGCGGAAGCTAAAACCCCAACGCCTAAACTTGAGCATAACCGGCTGGGCATTAGCGTCATTGACTTAACCGATGCGCAAAGAGAAAATCTGCAACTTGGCAAAAATGGCGTGTTGGTACAAGACGTCGGCAAAGGTAGTGCTAAAGATGCCGGAATTCAACGTGGTGATGTGATCTTGCGCATTCAAAACGAAGTCATCCGCGATGCCGCTGATTTTGAGAAAATAATCAAAAAGCTCCCTGCCGGCAAATCAGTCGCTGTTTTGATACAGCGTCAGGGCAGCCCGGTATTCTTGGCCATTAAAGTAGAGAAATAGCTAAGGCTTCTCCATGAAGAACACGAGATTATGAAATTTTGTAATTGATTTTCATGATCTTCGTGGTTCTTTATGGAACTCGCACAACATCAGCCAGATTACCGAAAAACTCCCAGCCCAATTTACGAACTCATCGTTAAATAAACCAGAAAGTCCTGAACGATTAACTCTGATCGGTTTTTTTCTGCGTAGAAAGGGTGAAATAAAAAGTAGTGCCTTTTCCAGGCTCGCTATTGAAATGTAAAGTCCCCTCATGCGCTTCAATAATCGAACGCGTGATCGATAAGCCCATTCCCATGCCATCCAACTTGGTGGTATAAAAAGGTGTTAGTATTTTCCGCTGCTGCTCTTTATTAAGCCCCGGCCCATTGTCCTTTACCCTGACCTGTACGACATTATCGAGAGTCAATCGGGTACTGACGGTCAACTGACGCTGCTCTTTCGGGGGTAAGTTTTGCAAAGCTTCAACGCTGTTGCGGATCAAGTTAATGATGACCTGCTCAACTTGTATATGATCGACATAAACGGGCGGCAAATTGTCTTCCAGCTCGAACATCAGCATGATGTCGTTTTGTTTAAGTTCCGCAATACACAAACTGACTGCTTCATGAATCAGCGTATTAATATCGGCGCTTGACCGATATTTTGAACGCGACTTTACAAACTCCCGCATGCGATGAATGATCCGTCCGGCTCTTAAAGCCTGCTGCTGCGTTTTGTACAGGATCTCTGTCAGCTTTACCAGATCAGGCGTTTCAGTATCGATAATGTTTAAACTCACTTGTGTATAGCTGGAAATCGCAGCCAGCGGTTGGTTGACTTCATGAGCAATGCCCGAGGCCATTTCTCCCATCAATCCCAGGCGAGTGACATGGGCGAGTTCGTCCAAATGCTTCTTGTCTTGTTGCTCTCGATGTTTGCGCTCACTGATATCGGTAGAAATCCCGCACAAGCCGTAAATACTACCGTCTTTACGGCGTAAAGGCTGATTAACGGTAAAATAAGCGTGGCCGAAGCTATTGTCTTTGCTGCCATAAATATTCTCGGCAGCGATGCGCTCGCCCAACTCAATGACACGGCGATCGTCTTCATGCAACTTTGCCGCCGTAGCCTGATCAAAAAATGCATCGTCCGATTTGCCGATAATATCTTTTAGGCTTTTATTAAATAGTTGCCGTACCGGTTGATTGGCGTACTGATATTGATAGTTGCAATCCTTAATGTAGATAAAGGCTTCAACACTATCGAGAATAGTAGCTAATCTATTCTCACTTTCCCGCAACGCATCTTCTGCCATTTTCCGTTGTTGTATCTCAGCTTGTAATTGCTCGATGCTAGGCACAGACAAAGCGTGAGGAACAACCCATATCATCACCGCCGCAGTCGCAAGCGAAACAATCGCCGTAAACGCTTTAACCAAGCCATCCAGCCAATATAAAGGTATCCAGACAGTGATCGCCGACAGTAAATGTGTTGTACCGCAAGCAACAATAAATCCGGCAAACATCACAGCCAGCCACGGATAAGGCAAGTCTTTACGTTGCCGAACAAAGTAAACAAGAATAGGAGGAATGGAAAAATAAGCCAGGGTGATCAGCAGGTCTGAGATCACATGTAGCGAAAGTAATATAGGACTCCACGATAGACAATAACCATGAGGAATCAGATTTTTAATTTCGAAAAGGTTAATTAGCGGTTGCATTCGTCAGGTGTAAATTAAATAGAGTTTAAACTATCCGTCTGTTTTTAGCCGATACCAATCAATTAGCAAGGCTATGGACAAAGATCAGGTTTTCATAATTTTTATCAATGAATCTGTTTTTTAGCTGATGACATGTATTGATATGTTACTACAACCACAGTTCCGGTCTCGATAAGGCTAAATCACTCTATCCAAACGTCAGAAAACAAAAAGAGGGGGACGATTTTTATACTACCTCCTTAGTTTTTTTGGAGCCCATGACTCTTAGCCTCTATTCTCTATTTCGATTAGTTGCTTATACCCAAAGGGCATAAGTTTCGTTTGAGCGGACAAGCCGCTCAACTCAGTTTTAATCGTGCGCTGCGAGCGGATGATGCTTCACATTCTCCTGAGCAATCACTTCATCAGCAGTCGGTTCTCCTGCAACAGCGCGTTTAATCGCCAGCTTAGTCGCTTCATAGTTCCAGTCCTGGATTTTGTCATCATCCTCGGCATCCCAATGGATAAATACGCCTACACAGATAAATATATCGTTGACTTCATCCAATGGAATTACACCTTCCTTAACACTATCAACTACTGCCTTGGCGACGCCGCGTTCCGCTGGCCCGAACATTTGGGTTGCCTGTGTTTCGTTCTTAATTTCGACTTTGTTAAACATGACGGTATTAGGCTTAGCCATCAGATTAGGAGCGACCAGAGCCAATAAAGAATTATCGCCACGTTTCTGGTTAGTCAGCGTAATACAAAATGCAATTTCTGCGGCACTGCCGCGCGGCCCCATGAGCAGGTCTATATGAGCTAACTCTTTTCCGTCCCCGACCAAGGCTTCACCTACCAGTACTTTATCGATTTTCATGTTAGTTTCTCCTCTTAAACTTGCAAATCAATTCGTGAATGATGGAATCAAGATAAGAAGCATCCTTTCGTTATCCATCGATAAGAACCAAGTGGAACTATTTTTGAGTCAGCCTCTATCGTGGACAGACGCCCCTTAAACTAACCAATGCCTCGCCCCACCATTCTGACGAACACAGATAAAATTTTTAATTTTTTCAATATCCTACTACCAATATATCGACGTTTGAGAATTTATAACATACTGATAATGTCGGTAATATCCGTATCAATACCTATATCGACATCGACTGTAAGCCTGTGAAAATTAAACGTTTCAGCATTTAATAAAGTCACTGCCAGTACCCTAGACGTTCAACATACTTTTTCTCTTTAACCTACACTTTTTATTCAATTAAGATATTGATTTTTATAAAATATTTTCATTGAAGCAAAAAAGCGATAAACCGCTCCTTAATATCGTTTTGTGCATTGGCGCAAATGCCATTAGCGATAGCATGTCAAACACCCGTTGTCAGCGGAATAAATATTGTGCATTTTTACTTCAAGAACAACCACAACAGACAATGCTTAGGGCACGCTACGCGGAAATGCTGCTCCGCTCTCTTCACGCAGCTTTTTCTTAATAGCACTGCAAGAGCGGAACAGCATTAACCGACGCGTTGGAGAATCAACTTGCCGTACTCCGGTAAGGCCACAATAGCTAGATCGTAGTCCCTACTATATATTTATTGGCAAAGTGCTAATTCACGGCTACTTTCTCAACTGATCTTAATTATCCGAAGCTCTGGTCATATCCAGACCCTGCTTTCCCTTTAACTCAGCTTTAAAATTAGAGCCAAGCATTTCTTGTCATGATCCCGCTTCAGCCGAATGGCGGTTTAATCCGTAGAACGGGATGAGCCACGGTCACCTTTGTCGCCGGAGCCGCCAGGCTCAGTATCGGTTCCAGTATCTACCCCAGCATCAGAGCCGCCTCTTCTTTTAGAACCTTTACTTCCGTTAGTTCCACGGCTTCGGGTATCGTTCTCGCTGCCTGTTGTGCCAGGAGAACTTGTATTTCCACGGTTTCGAGTACCGCTTTCATTCCCTGGCGTGCCGTAAGTATCGGTATCTCCGGGGTTCCGGGGACCTCTCTCGGTACCCATATTACGGGCGCTATCGGTACTGCCCTCTTCGCTTCCTGTCTGCGCTTGTCCTTCTTTCCAAGGGCTTAAGGCAAGTACTCCGGCTAGCAAAATGAATGACATCGAATGTTTCAGAACAGTTCCTCTTGAGTTTGATGAGATTGAGTATTTCATAACAATTCCTCTTGAGTTTGACCGGATTAAATATTTGCTAACAGTTTCTGTTAAGCGGCGTATACGGCTTAAAAAGCCACATAATTCATCATAACCGGATAGGTGAAGCCGGTCTGTCCGACATCACACATAAGAGTCATTGATCATGAACAATTACAAACTCAAAAATGGTTTTGCTAGAATGATTTATTTGAAATAAATGAATATTAAAAATGACAAAATTCGATGCATCTCTGTATAGCTTAATGACCTTATGAAAATAGGCATACAAACCTGGGGGTCTAATGGCGATATTCGCCCGATGCTGGCATTGGCAGACGGACTGCAAAAAGCAGGACACTCTGTGACACTGGTAGTAAGCAGTATCGACAACCGCAGTTATCTTGAAACTTGCGAACAGTTGGGGATAGGCTATCGGCAAGTACCTGAACATATTGATTTCGATATGCAGGGCTTTGCCCAACGTTCGTTTCGGATGAATCCTTTGCAATGGCTACGGGCATTGCTTGATGAAGCCTTTTTTCCCTATGAACAAACCCTATATCAGTCTGCCCAACAATTAGTCGCCGATAACGACATCGTGATCGGTCATCATTTTTTGTACCCTTTAAAACTGGCCGCGCTACAGCAGCAAAAGCCTTTCTTCAGCATAACCTTGTGCCATGCGGCAATACCCAATCCGGCGGCTGCGCCTTTCAGCTTCCCAGATTTGGGCAAACATCTCAATAAATTGAGCTGGCAGCTATTGGACATGATATTCAATTGGGCATTGAAAAAACCATTAACCCGTTTGTGGCTGGAAGCCGGTCAAACGCCACCTGCCAATGTGTTAAGCGAACTACTCACCTCGCAACAACTTAATCTGGTAGCGGTCGACCCGTGGTTTTGTCTTTCATTCGAAAACGTGGAAGCGCATCACCAAGTCTGCGGTTTTTTGAATCTAAGCGAAGACGCTGAACATTGGATAATGCCAACCGAACTGTCCGAGTTTTTGGATAATGGCGATGCGCCGGTGTATATGACTTTCGGTAGCTTGCAACAAGCGGTGCCGGACTGGAGTATGAAGTTGTTTCTGGAAGCGGTCGCTTTGGCAGATTGCCGGGCCGTTATTCAAACCAGTTCGGAGCGTTACCCTGCCGGCAGCCAAAGCGGCCAAGTCTACTTCATCGGCAGACACCCGCATCAGCCGCTATTCAAACACTGCGCCGCCGTTATTCATCATGGCGGCGCAGGCACTACGCATGCATCCACCCGGTCAGGTTGTCCATCCGTCGTAGTGCCGTTTATGGACGAGCAATTATTCTGGGCAAGGCAACTGCAAGCGCTGGGTGTGGCAGGCAAACCTCTACCGGCAAAAAAGGTCACTGCCATCGACATGGCGAAAGGAATACGGACAGTATTGGACTCACAGTCAATACAAAACAATGCCAAGCAAGCCAGTCAAGTCATGCAAAGCCACGACGGCATAGCCAAGGCGATACAACTCATTAAAGCGCAATTCTAAAAAATGATCATTGCCCAATTTCGGTTGGTTAAAATTGGGGGATGACGCGCCCTGAAAATATAGCGGCCCCGACCTCTTGAAGAAGTCATTCTGATGGACAGGCGTCTACGACTTCAAATTCATCATTACCCTAAGTCCTTTCAACGCTACTTCCGGATCTTCCTACAATCATCGTTGAGGAGGTTTTCTGCATTGAAGGGAAGATGTATCCAATACCCGAAAATGTCATTATCCTAAAGCCCTCCATCCCAATACCATTCACATTTATTTGGATTACTACTCCAATAGCTTACAAAAAATTCAGCTTTGGCTTGGCGAATTCAACTCCGAAGTGCAATCTCCCAGTCATAAAGGGGCCATAGTTAAACCCATTTAGCCCCAAGAAGGGCTTTTCTGCTCGGCATCTTGTCGATGGGAGGATTATAGGCATTCAGTGCAGAATCATTAACATGATGACATTGCGTTTTGGCATGCCAACTCAGAAGTAGCTGTCATAGGCAAACCGCGACTACATCTCTCTAAAATTCATGATGAATATCACATAACCGGAGAATTAGTCTTGGGCTTACAACAAACTCAGCTTTGGCTGGCATACCCGGGCGATTTTTTGAGTCACAATCAGGCTCTCGCTTAATCCACTCAGCTATATCGTATTTTTCTGTCGCATTGGTGACTAAGCTCAGGTTATGAGCATCCAGAGCATAGACTCTAGCATGATGACAAAAAGTGCCCGGATATATTAACCAGTTAATAAGACGACTAAATCCGTACTGCCAGAACGTAATCAACTGTTTCTGTCAAATTGACAATTCATAGGTATAAGCATGAAACGACATTCTCCTTCACAAAATAAACCGAACTGGAATTTATCGATACTCAGTGTCAAAAATAATAGCGTAGGAAATGACCATCACAATGCCGCCCACAATTTATGTTTGAAACGGACAATTTTATTCTGTTTGGTTCTTTCTTGTTTATTTCCTATTCATTTACAAGCTGCCGGATCTTTCGGGACTATCAGTGGTCTTAGAGGAGAAATTTATAAAGCTGGCTTTACATCAATCGAAGATGCTGCGGCATGGGGCTGGGAAAATGGGTTACTTGCAACCAACCCTAGCAACTATTCCTACGCTGGAGTTGTATATTATAAACCGCTAGGCTGGCCTGAGGGTGCACCTCCCGCTAGTGGTAATACTAATTATCACTGGGGTTACTATTATCATAGTCCGTCTGGGACTACGACAGGACCTTACCCTTATTATTATATTTATTATCACTTAGATATTCTTCCTCTAGCCAAAAATTTCGGTCCCCCTCCCGTATGCACATTGATTTGTTGCGGTGGCGATGGTTCCGGTGGAGGTAGTGGCGGCTCCGGTGGTAGTGGTGGCGGTGGCGGTAGTGGCCTCGGCGTTGGCAATCCTATCCATATCGGTATTGGAGAAAAATACCAAATCGAGAAAGATTATGCTGGTAGGAATGACCTCGGTTTCACACGCTACTACCATAGCAGCGTATTCGCCCCGAAAGGTAGTTTTGGCTTATTTTGGCGGCATAGTTATGATCGTAAAATAACAGCCCTGAATTCGGGCACATTCAGCTTTGCTTATATTACCCGTGCGAATGGCAAACAATTTTCTTATCAACTTACTGCTGGCCTCTGGGTGGCTGAAGGCGATATCAATGACACACTGATTCGTTTAACGGATGCGACTGGAAATGCCTCGGGCTGGCAGTTGACCGATGGACAGACGGGGCAAATCGAAACCTACACGGCCACCGGCCAGCTTAGCTCGATTACCGACCGCTCCGGCCTGACGCAAACACTGACTTACAGCGATGCCTCCACACCGGTTGCGATGGCCCCCACGGTTGGCCTGCTGCTTCGCGTCACCGACGCCTTCGGTCGTTCGCTGAATTTCACTTACGACATTAGCAGCCGCATCAGCACCCTGACCGACCCTGCCGGCGGCATCTACCGTTATGCGTACGATGCCAACAACAACCTCACTGCCGTCAGCTATCCGGACGGCAGCGCTAAAACCTATCATTACGAAAACACCGGTTTCCCCCATGCCCTGACCGGCATCAGCGATGAAAACGGCAGCCGTTTTACGACTTATAGTTACGACGCTCAAGGCCGCGCTACCTCCAGCGAGCACGCCGGCGGCGCCGAACGGGTCAGCCTGGTCTACAACGCCGACGGCAGCACCACCGTTACCGATGCACTGAATACCGCACGCACCTATCAGTTTCAGACCATTCTCGGTGTGGTCAAAAGCAAAGGTCAATCGCAACCCGGCGGCTCCGGCTGCGGGGCTTCAGCTTCGGCATTCAGTTATGACGCCAACGGCAACGTTGCCAGCCGCACCGACTTCAACGGCAACCGCACCGACTATGTCTACGACTTGACCCGCAATCTGGAAACCCGCCGCACCGAAGGGCTGACCTCGAGCGGGACGACCACAGCGGCAACCCGCACGATCACCACCGCTTGGCATCCGACTTTCCGCCTGCCGGCGCAAGTCACTATCGGCAACCAGCAAACCACTTACGCTTACAACAGCCAAGGCGACCTCACCCAAAAAACCGTCAAAGACTTGATCGCCAACACCGTCCGCAGTTGGACGACCAGCTACACTTATGCAGCCATCCCCGGCGTGTTACTGAAAAAAGTCGAAGACGGTCCGCGTACCGATGTGTCCGACCTGACCACCTACGACTATTACCCGGCCGATGCGGCCTGCCAAGGCGGGCACCTCGGCTGTCGCGGCCAGCTCAAGCAAATCACCGACGCGCTCGGTCATCGCACGCAACTGCCCCGCTACTCCGCTTACGGCCAGGTCGAAGAGTTGATCGACCCGAACGGCTTGGTGACCACCCTGAGTTACGGTGGCCGCCAGCGCCTGACCTCCCTTGATGTCGGCGGCGAAACCACCACCTATCGTTACGATCCGGCCGGACAGCTCATTCGTATCACCCGTCCCGATGGCGCCTATCTGGCTTACAGCTACGATGCGGCCCATCGTCTGGTCAAAAGCCAAGACAACCTCGGCAATACCGTGACCTATACCTTGGACGCCATGGGCAACCGGATCAAGGAAGACCTCCTCGACCCCAGCGGGCAACTGGCCCGCACCCAAAGCCGGGTCTATGACGCACTGTCGCGTCTGCAAAACCTGATCTTGCCGTAATGAAGGAGGCCACTATGAAATCGATTCTAAGCACAGCTTTCCTGCCTGCGGCTGCCTGGCTACTGATAACCCTGTTCATCACCGGGCTTGCACAGGCGGATGACAAGAGCCATGCCCCCAAAGAGCAAGACAAAAGTTACAAACTGAAAGTCACCAAAGCCGGAACCGGTGACGCCATCATCACCAGCTCGCCGGCCGGCATTGATTGCGGCGACACCTGCCGAGCCGACTTCAAGGCCAACAGCAATGTCACCTTGACCGCGACGGCCATGTCCGGCTCGGTGTTCAAAAGCTGGGGCAGTGCCTGCAAAGGCACCGACACCACTTGCACCGTCACCCTGAAACAGGCACAGAACGTCACCGCGATCACTGCCTTGTTGCCGATCACCCTGAACGTAACCAAGACCGGATCAGGAGCCGGGACCGTCACCAGCATACCGGCCGGCATCGACTGCGGTAGCGTCTGTAGCGCCGGCTATTCGCCTAAGCTTGCCGCCCATGCTGATGACTTAGCCAAGAGCCGTAACAAAAAACAAGAACAGGACGACAAAGATAAGGATAAGGACGACGATGACAATGAAGATCACGAGCACACGCAAAAACCGGCTATTGTTGTCACCCTGACCGCCACACCGGCCATCGGCTCCAGCTTTGCAGGTTGGTCCGGCGCCTGCGCCGGCACGGCAGCGACCTGTACCGTCACAATGGATCAAAGCCAAAACGTGACCGCCCATTTTGCCTTGATACCGATGCCCCTGACCGTCACCCAAACCGGCAACGGCACCGGCACTCTCACCGGCATTGATTGCGCATCGAACTGTAGCGGCAGCTATGACTGGGGCACCGTCATCACCCTGACTGCAACCCCGGCGCTCGGCTCGAGCTTCGATGGCTGGAGCGGCGCTTGTACCGGCACCGTAGCGACCTGCACCGTAACCCTGGATCAGGCCCAAACGGTCAGCGCTCGTTTTACGCTGATGCCGATGCCCTTGACCGTCACCCAAACCGGACGAGGCAGCGGAGGCACGGTCACCAGCTTGCAAACCGGCATCGATTGCGGAGCAACCTGTAGCGCCAATTACGATTGGGGCACGGCGGTTACCTTGGCGGCAACACCGGCCACCGGCTCGATTTTTAACGGTTGGAGCGGCGCTTGTACCGGTACCGAAACCACTTGCACGGTCACGCTGAACCAGGCTCAAACCGTCGTTGCCGACTTTGCCCCGATGCCCATGGCCCTGACTATCGCCAAGACCGGCAGCGGCACCGGCACGATCAGCAGTGCCCCGGCCGCCATTGACTGCGGCGCCACCTGTAGCGCCCACTACGACTGGGCCACCCCCGTCACATTGACCGCTACCCCGGCCGGCGACGCCACTTTCGAAGGCTGGTCCGGCGCCTGCACCGGTACCGTAGCGACCTGCACCGTCACCATGGATCAAGTCCAAGCCGTCAGTGCCGACTTTGCCCCGGCATTCAAGCCCCTCAGCCTGTCCAAAGCCGGATCAGGCACCGGAACGATCACCAGCTCGCCGGCCGGCATCGATTGCGGAGCAACCTGTAGCGCCACTTTCGCGACCAACACGTCAGTCACCCTGACCGCGACACCGGCCACCGGCTCCACCTTCCAAGGCTGGTTCGGCGCCTGCACCGGCAGCGCTACCACCTGCACCGTCACCTTGAGCCAGGCCAAAACCGTCAACGCGACCTTCTCGGCCCCGGCCGTCACCACCTACCGCTACGACGCCAACGGCAACCTGACCCAGATCACCGACCCCTTGGGCCGCATCCGCCAAGTCCAGTATGACACCCTGAACCAACCCATTCGCCAGCTCGAACCCCACCCTAGCCTCATCGGCAGCACCCTGGGCCAGATCGACACCGCCTACGATAGTCTCGGCCAAATCACCAGCATCACCGACCCTCGGAACCTGACCACCACCTACAGCACAGACAGCCTCGGCAACCTGAGCCAACAAACCAGCCCCGACACCGGCGTCACCACCGCCGACCACGACCCCGCCGGCAACCTGATAACCCGCACCGACGCAAGGGGCCAAACCGCCACTTACAGCTACGACAGCCTGAACCGCATCAATCAAATTGCTTATGACGACCAGACTATCAACTACACTTGGGACATCTGCGCGAACGGCATCAGCCGCCTGTGCAGCCTCAGCAATAACAACAGCAACCTCAGCTACCGCTACGACAGCCACGGCCGGATCACTCAAAAAAACCAGAGTTCCGGCTCAACCCCGCTGACCGTCAGCCACACTTACAATAGTGCAGGACAACGGCTACAAACCACCACCCCGAGCGGTCAAATGATTGACTACCAGTGGACCGAAGGCCGTCTCACCGCGATCGTAGTCAACGGTCAGCCCTTGCTGACCCAGATCAGTTACGAACCCGACGGCCCCGTCAACGGCTGGGTCTGGGGCAACAACCAACCGAACCAGCGCTTTTACGACCAGTCCGGCCGCCCGGTGATGGTCAGCCTGGGTTTTGATACGCTCAGCCAACAGCCCGACAGCCGCACCTACGGCTATGACGCGGCCGGACGGCAAACCAGCGCGATCGACGACACCAATCCCAGTCTGAACCAGCGCTTCGAATACGACCCGCTCGACCGGTTGACCTCCAGCGAACGCGGCGAATCGGCACAAGGCCGCACTGACTACCGCTATGATTTAAGCGGCAACCGCAGCGAAAAAATAACGGACAATAGCACACTCGATAGCTACAGCACCGACCCGGCCAGCAACCGGCTGCAAAACCAGGGCGGCGCACAAACCGTCCACTACAGTTACGATCCAACCGGCAACCTGACCGGAGACGGCAACGTTAGCCACAGCTACAACGCCGCCGGGAGACGCATCGCCAGCACGAACACTGCGGCCGGGCAAACCGCCAGCTACGGCTACAATGCGCTCGGCCAGCGCATCACCAAAACCCTAGACGGCAACATTAGCCAATATTTCTACGACGAACAAAATCACTTGGTCGGCGAATACGACGGTTCAGGCCAGTTGATCCAGGAAATTGTCTGGCTCGGTGACTTGCCGGTGGCGGTGTTAAAACCGGCAACCAGCCAAGCCGCCACAGCTGATCTTTACTATATCCATGCCGACCACTTGGTCACGCCGAGAAAAATCACCCGGCCCGGCGACAACAAAACTGTTTGGAGCTGGGAATCCGAAGCGTTCGGCAACAGTTTGCCGGACCAGAACCCGTTCGGTTTAGGCAACTTCGTGTTTAACTTGCGGTTTTCGGGGCAGTATTACGACCAGGAAACCGGATTGCATTACAACTACTTTAGGGATTATGATCCGGCTAAAGGTAGGTATGTTGAGAGTGATCCGATTGGATTGGCGGGGGGCATTAATTCCTATACCTATGTTCGGAATAACCCTATGAGGTACACAGATCCTCTTGGTTTATTAACTATAACATTGGGGCGTTCAATTAGTTTTGCTGGAGGAGAATTAACTGTCGGATGGGCTGTATCATTTCCTGACCCATTTACAGGGGGAAGATGGGATGCTGGCCCATTTGGCGAAGTAGCAATAAATCCATCAACCATAAATCAGGAAACAGGGCAATACGATCCTACTGAGTTAAGTATTTTCGATTTGATATTCAAATCAACTTGGCAAGTTGGGGCGCAAGGTGGATCTGTATGCGATTTGAACGGTAAAGGTGGTGAAGCTGGTATAACCATACCAATCACATCTATACCGGGAACAAATATACCTAATCCGATTGGTCCGACAATTGGATTAAATGCTATTAGCGATGAAAATAATAATTTTTCAGGTATAAGTGCTGAATCAGGGACTGGGGGAACTGGCATTCATGGATATTCCACGTTCGGGAAGGCGAGTAGCGTAAACGAGTTTATATCAAAATGACACTTTTAAATAAAATAATAATATGGCAATTAGAAAATTTTTTAAATGAAAAGCATTGGGAATTTTCTTTAGCATGTGGTTATGAGAGTTTTTTAGAAAAAGTAAATAATGAAGTAACTTTAATTTGTAAAAAAAACCCTAGCATCAAGTCTACGCCAATATCTATTAAAAAAGATTTTTATGGATACATTGAGAATGATGCGCTAATTTTAGAGCTAACAAAGGAAAAATCGCGACTAAATTTTTTAAAGACTACATATTTTTATTTTAGCGGAAAGATATATGCAAAAGAGAATATCTTAAAGGGTAGTTTTCATATGCATAACCACTTTAGATTTATGGACTTGTTTTTTTTGAATGCATTTTTTATTCAATCAATTAGTTATATTCTATATTTACTTTATAAATTCTTGTTAACTGGATCATTAGTAACCAATTTTGATTTTTATCTTATTGAAATTGGCGTTTTTTTTTTATTAATCATAATTACAATTGAAAGCAAAATACATCGTTTTTATTCAAAGCATGAAGAAGAGCAGATATATAAACTATTAGTGCATTTAACGGGGCTTTGTTGAATAAATCGTTTCCTAGAGTTCAAGATCATAGGTTGGACTACTGTACGTGCTTAACAAACCCCATCTACGAATTTTTCCAAGTCAGGGTTTGAATAACTGGCGGAATAACTGGGAAGGCCGATACAAGGCGACACTGATTGACAGCGAATCGTACTTGCTGACCTGCATGCGCTATATTGAGTTAAACCCAGTGCGTGCCGGAATGGTTGCCGACCCCGTCAACTATCCATGGTCGAGCTATCGTTTTAATGCACTGAGACAAACCGATAGTTTGGTGACGCCTCATTTTGAATTGCAACGTTTGGGCAATGACGACGGCGAACGCCAAGCGGCCTATAGAGCGCTATTCAACCAAACGCTTTCTGAAACTCAGATAAATAAAATTAGGGAGGCTACCAACAAAGCTTGGGCATTGGGTGAAAGCCGGTTTAAGGAGAGGATTCAATTGCAGCTGGCTCGGCGAGTAAAACCAGCTGCCAGAGGCGGCGACGAAAGTCAGCTCAATTCAAAATCAATCGAGTATGACCTCATCGGTTATCTTTTGACACTAATGCAACTGACTCAACAGGCAGAGCCAGTTGCCGGAGAAAATCAATTCAAACTATCACGGGTGCGATACAACAACTGCATTACCTACTGAAAGCGATAAAACCGGTGTATTGACTTCATTAAGGTTGTTCACACTAACATTAAAACCTTCAGGTGCAAAAGTTGAGGTTTGAGCGCTGGTATAGGTATCTGATCCGCAACAGGCGACTGAACGAACATGCCCAATGACGACACTAACACCAGGAGTGGTTATATATTTGGTCCAAACTAAAGCATAGGCTTTCCCACCGGTAGTTATGGCCGCCCCTTCAACACTGACTCCGGTTGTGTCTGAGCTGGAAGTACTTGATCCTCCGGCGAATGCGAGCAGATCGCCCTGTGCAAATACCACGCCCTTAGCTCCCGTTTGTAAAGTTCTTCCTAAAGCAACGGCATAAGTTGTTGCATCGATCGTCGTTTGGGCAAAAGTTGAACCGGCGGCAGATCCGCTAGCTGTTATCGTTGATGAAATAGCTCCCGCAGTCACTGAATCGAGCATAGATTCATTTAGAATCATCGGCGAGTTGGATTCGGATGGAGAAGAATAGACAGAGTAATTTGAGGAAAATAGTACAACTAATATAAACCAAGCTTTTCTCATGATATTTCGTCCCTTAAAAAAGTTAAAACTCTAATTCACCGAGTATATTTTAATAAAAACTTAATCCCTATGTTATAGGTATAAAAGCTTAAAATTAAACGGATTTAACAATACAAAATATCCTCCTTAAGATACCGAATAAAACAAGAACCAATAAAAAGCAACGTTGAATAGTATTTATAATTTATTTCCAGTTACCTTATAAGGTACATCGAATCTGAACGGAATGGTGATATTAAAAAAGTAATCCGGTGCTGACTCTGTTAATCCAATACCGCCTGAAACAGAGAAAAACAGATGGTGGCCAATAGTCGATGATGCTCCGACCGTAAAAACACTTGAAACATTATCGCTACCTTGAACTTTAATATTGTTGATCTTGGTCTCTTGAGCATAGGTTTGCTGTAATCCGATGCTTAAAGAGGTCTGCGGACTGGCGGCTAACGTTGCACCAACCGAGAGACTTACCTGGTCGCCGGGCTCAATGCCATTTTTCTTTAACGATTTTTGATAAGAAAGTCTTCCGGTAAACGCAAGAGGATCCTGACGTTTGAGCGCAGTCAGCGACGCGACAAAATCGTTGAAACCTCCGCCCATTGCGATGTTATTGCTTGTAATATTTCCACTTGCCGTATCCCAAGTTACCCTGGCTATCAGATCAGGAATCCAACCCTTTTCATGCACCAACGTTTTAGCAAGACCGACACTGATATCACCCAGAGAATTACCGGTATGACTGCTCTCATTAGAGCTGATACCATCGTTGGTAACCACGGATTGATTGATAACCTGATAAGGAATCCGAAGCTCTGCTTGGGATTCAAAAGGCAAGCCAACCAAAAGATTTGCGCCCATATCGAACTCGTTTTTACGAATAGCCGCGTTGCTCACTTGCAGGTTGTTGTTATTAACAAAAAGAAAAGGCTGCTTTGATTCAGTTCTTAGATAAGTGGCAAACGGTTGGATTTCTGCCTGACCGAACGGTAACAACAAGGCACCTGTTTGAACTAAGGTGCGTTCTAATGCGCGCTGTGCCGCATCCTCATCCACGTCAAAACTGCCAGCTGCCGACGGCCCTTTCTTTTGAGCCGTCTCCGGCTTTTTTTGAGCGGGCGGTTGATTTGAGGGTTGATTCTCGGCAGTTTTTTCAGGTGGATTTGTTCTCGCTACAGTAGCTGGGGGATTGGGCGGCTTATTAACCGGGGCTGAAGCCGTCGTTTTGCTTTCCAATTGCTGTACCCGGTGCTGTAGATTGTTAATCAACTTATCGCGCTCATCAAGCTTTTGTATCAGCTTATTGGCTAATGTTGAATCCGTCATATTGTCCGACGTTCGAACTGATGCGCAACCCGACATAATCATTCCCGTCCCCACCATTAATGCGACCTTTGATGGGCTTTTCCATGGTGTAACAGGGTATTCCATACTATTTATTTTATTATTTTTCGTCATAATTCACCTACCGGGTCATAACAAATTCACTAGCGTCTGGCGCTAAACTATTGGGTGGCTCAACTCCATCAAGCCGGGAGATTACGAAACCGACCTTGCCTATTTGCGGAAAGTCGATTCTTATGTCTTCAAACAGTTCAACCTGCATGGTTCGGTTGCCCCAGGCCGGGTCTGCCAATAAAACACGATCCCCCATCATCCCGCGGAAAATGACGAAGTGGTTGTAACCAAAGATATTGACAGGAACAATGATAGGGGCTTTTTGAAGGAGATCGTCAAATGTCAACTTACCGTAGCCGGTTCCTTTGTAACCGCGAGCATCGACATAACGTTTAAGGTCCAGCAACGAGAAACCCTGTCTAAGTGTTACCAAGCCGGGAGATTGAATGTATTCAGGCCGATTCATCAGTGAATTGGCAACTTCTTTTTCCGTTACAAAGTCGTTGTGCTGATAATTTAATAATGTCGTTAAAGCCGCCGCCCCGCAGCTTAAATCCCATTGCTGCACCACGACATTTTCGCGGCGTATTTCTAAAAGCGATTTAACGGAACGTGCTTCCGCGAAACTCGAAAAACTGAGAATCAGCAATATAAAAAAACATCCGCCCTTAACCGCTGCAACCGGCGCGCGAGGCAAAATAACGCACTTTCGAATAAGAGTTTTTAAGTAGGCAATAATACCTATTTTTTTAGAATCAATTAACTTTGAATAAACACTATTCAATATTAATAAAATATTTAACGGATGAAGGTAGCTGCTTAATTTATAAATACCAAAAATCATTTTATCTCCGTTTAAATTATTCCGTTTCTTAATCGGTTATTAACTGTAATTTTTAATATTTCAAAAAACCTTGGCAAAAGAAAACGCTCTACGCTATTATTCTGCGCAGAGCGTCTTCTTCACAGTCGTGCTCTACTAGCGGGACTTGCCCCCGACTCTTTCACGAAAGGGGCATTTCCTGCTTTTCCTTGATAACTTAATGTACTAATGTTGAGCTGGCCTCTACAGCAGCAGCTGAGCGAGGCAATAAACCAAAAGCCGTAGCATCTACAGTCACGCCAGCTGCAGTAGTAAGTGGAGTAGCTACTGTACCGGCGCTAGAAGTTACGTTGGTATATCCAAAAAGAGCACCAGCCAGACCAGCTCCGGCAGCTGCTGAATACGCAGCAAAACCAGCAGCCACGTTATCCATTTGCGCATCATTCAATGCAACAGGTTGATCCGCATAAGCAGCACCCATGCCGGATGCCAGTGCAACAATAGCAATTAATTTTTTCATAATAAAACTCCTAATTTATTTACAAAAAACCTTCAGACGTTATTGCCTTCAGGACCTTTAGCCGGAGCATTACAAAAATATATAAAGCTTGCCAGCTAAATACTTGTGATATTTATTTTTATACATCGACTCGCGCAATAATCACATATTAATATTTATAACCAAAAACCAGCTCTTCTATAAAGATTTAACACAGAAACCACCTGACATATAAACTATGTTTATTTCAATATCCAGGAGAAATCTGCAGCTGATAAAGAGAGGAACAGAACGTCGTTTAATCGGTTTGGTTACCAGTAACTAATTAGGGATAGCAGTAATAACTACACCCGCTTGAATATCTAAATTAGTGCTTGAATAGCTGATATTAGCTGTCTTTGTTAAACTGCCAGGAGGTTGACTTGTCGTGGGGTTGACAGTTGCGTTAGTTGTAGCGCCAGATCCGTCCGCTGCGGCAACGGCTCCGCCACCAGCCACTTCGGTAGTTGCTCCCGGCGTAGTACTAATTTGAGTAACAACAGACGTACCTGTTACAGCATAATGAGCTCCACTGGCAAACGCACTGGTGTCTACAGATGCGGCATATCCAGCTGTTACTTGATCCATTTGTTCAGATGAAAGCAATACCTGATTCGATGGTACTGGCTGAGCCATAGCGGCTGAGAAGGTCATTACGGCGGGTATGAATAAATAAGTTATTTTCTTAGTCATAATATATTCCTCTTGTTATTTAAATAAAAAGTTGCACCCTTTTAGCTAATTATACAAAAGTAAAATATAATTAAAGAAAACCCGGATGGACAACAATTAATAACAAAAAAACTACCTTATTTAATATCTATCGGTTAAATATTATTACTATATCTAGCCAATAAAATATTACATTTGGCAGTTATTATTCATTATTTTTAATCCAATTACTATTGGTACAAACACTATAAGTAATCTCACTAACTATTATTAATTCCACCGGATTTTGGGATGAGTTAAGTGATTTACATTAAGTTCGTCCATTATTCATTAATACTCGAAAGATCGATAAGTTGCTTTACAATTAAAATGCAAACTAACTTATCTCTCTAAACTTAATTAATCATCACAGTTACAGTGTCCCTGATTACCCCTTAAATTTCAATAGAATGAAAATCAATAGCTATTTAAAATCAATCATATATGAAGATTTTCTTAAATTATTAAGAAATATATTCAAGAACTTGTGAAAATTTTTCGATTTAGCAAACATGCCCGAATAGCTCAGTATGACAAGGTATGTTACAGAAGAATAAAAAGGCACCATGTTATTAGCAGGCACATAAAAGTTCAGGTGCTTTATGGTGATTTTTTCAAAAAAACATGATGAAATATAAATAAAAACCTGACACTTTTTCTTGTCAGCTCAGACTAAGTAGTGTGAGCGATATATAGCTACCGGAAACCTAATTTTAAAAAAATTATTATCGCGCAATGTCGGCTAGCCAAAATTGCGCAGATAATATTAGGCTGCATAAAGATCAATAGTTTCATTGATATAAAAACCATCAATCCCAATAGAATTCAGCAAAGAAAACTAAAGGGCTATTTTACAATGCCGTATTTCACTAACCCTGTTCTTTATAAGTACAAATCCACTGAACAGGACTCTCTTATCGATTTATCAAACTCTAACCAACCGCTCTAATCTCATTATTTAAAGTCAGTTGCTCAAGCCATTTCTTCATCACATGCATGTGATGATCTTCAGTCATTCTTGCTTGCTGGAACTTTTCGATATAATCGCTAAGCCCTGCTTCATCCGCAAGTTCGATAAGCAACTCCCAAGCCGCTAAATCCGTTAACTCTGCCATTAAAATAACTTCCACACACTGCGGAATAGAACTGCGGGGATCATTCAGAACCTGCATCAAGCCCATCGAAGCCATGCCTGCCGAATCGGCGCATGGCGTCTGCGCGGTCGGGTCTCCGCCCATAGACGCGATACAATCCCTGACCAAAGAAAAATGCTCGGCTTCATCATTGCGGAATTGCTCAAGCGTATCGATGTCTAAAACAGGCTCGGCAGATTTGCATTTTGTGATCAGTGCATCGTAAAGCCGAATACCGCTACGCTCAAAAGCCATCCGCTCGCCAAGCTTATCGATCAATACGGACGGACTATTGCCCTGAATAGCTTGCACGCTTGTACTAACGGCTCCCCGAAGCGTACTTGGCAGTGGGACAGCGCCTAACTGTTCCGAGTTTTGAATGTAGCTTTTGCGCATCGTAAAAGCATCGCATGCCATATCTTCGGCATGGGGCGGGAACTCCTCGCAGCCTTCAAGCATTGCCTGAGTCATAATCGGATGAAGTTGTGTCGGTGTTTTGTTTAAACCAAATTCAGCAGCGTCTTTCATAACCTTTTCCTCAGTGTTGAAGTTGACTGACATTCATCGGATGGTGGAGCTTGTTAACCTCGCCTCCCGGCATCCAAATATAATTAAGCGCAACAATTTCCGACGGAACGCCATCGGCATTGATTCGTTGACGATAAGTTTTCGAAGCGATGCTTTCTTCGGACATATCGACAAAAGCCGTGCCCTTGGCGCGCAAATTGACCTCATTACGCAAAACATTGCGGACGAATTCCCGTTGGCTCTCGAAAGCAATCGGTTCCGGCAAAACGGCCGGCACAACGCTTTGCGCATCGCGGTTTTCGGTACGTTCAAAAATATCGCGAACAAAGTGGAACTGGCCCAGCTCGTATTCCAAAAAACGCTCCCAGATCGCTTTAACCCGGGAATTCTTTTCCTGCCGGGCACAGCCATAGTAGTTATAAACTTCGTTGGCTTTGTGCAGCAGCCATTTCTCAAGCCATGTTTCGCCAGGATCCATAATGCATTGATATTGCGTCACATGCTGCTCTTCGATATGGGCAATTTCCGCATACAATTGCCGGGCCAGCGGGTCGCTAAACAGCGGTCCGATATTCATGTAATAATTCCAGGTTTGCTGCTCTGCCGAGGTAATCGTTAGTGCATGCATCTTGGTCAGAGCGTGAGCTTTGTGACGGTCGTAACATTCCCGCAAATCATCTTCCGGCGCGCGGTGCTCATAAATTGTTGGGCGGCCCGGAAGCACGTCGGTGTAGCTTTGCAGGATATTATTCGAATCCTTGCCTTCGAGCCTATCCAGCAATGCCGAATAGCGGTACATATGATCGAAATCTTCCAGTAGGCCAAAGCGGTAAATTTGGGCCAGATAAGGGTCCGGTTCGGTTTGCGCCACAGCCGCAGTCACTTCGATGGCGACCTGCTCGTAGGCGATGGTGGTTTCAAGCGGAGAGTGATCGGCGCCAAGCATCCAATTAATCAATGTCGCTTGGTGCTGATCGATTCGACGAAGCTGAGCCAGAGGCAGCTGAAGGTTCTTATTCATTCGCGCACAGGCCCTGGAAAACTGGATCGATTCAAGCTCGATTCCATTCATTAAGATAATCATCACCCGGGTGAAGGCATCGTCATCCAGTTTGCTGATCGGAACCTGAACCATATCCCGCCAAGTTAAATGTTGTTTATCGATCGGGAGTCCCCGATGTTCAAAAATATTAAGTGCCATTGTTAATCTCCTCAGATATGAATTGAATTTTTATTAAAAAGCCGATGGTGCGCGCAATGGAAACAACGCGAACTTTAGTCTTCAGTTAATCGCCGTAGTCAGGATTGGAAAGCGGAAGCCGCCGTGTCCAAAAGCCGATCCGGAATACAGATATGCGATTGCTTGGCAGCCAGCTTGGATTCAATTAAGGAAACGATTCCTCTTGAGTTTGATTAAATTGAATAACAATCTTTGTTAAGTCATCTATGCGGCTTAACAAGTCACATAATTCATCATAGTCGGATACACATAGTGCGTCTGTCCGGCATCACACATAAAGATCTGAACAGCTTCAAGTAGCGGATTTATCGGATACCGATGTTACGCGGGCAGAGGAAAAAGCATCGTCCACGAAAGGCATGAAAATTGTTAAAACCCATCGTTCCATGCTCAGGCGCTCTGCTATTAAATTAAGCCGTTCGTGGTGAGCTTGTCGAACCATGAACGGCTTAATTTAATGGCAGTGATGCTCAGCCGAGACGCATACCGGCCGGCAGACCTTCCAGGTTTTTACTGGAGCCGCTCCCGGCGCTTCCAGCACTTCTGACCTCCATGGATGGAGGAAATGCCGAGGACTGCCGGGAGCAG
>CAZJOY010000033.1:0-24081 GCA_964547705.1 uncultured Methylobacter sp.
TGACCGTCTGAATACAGGTACTCCTTACGATCTGGGGCTGATGGACATTCAGATGCCTATAATGGACGGACTCAAAGCTACCCGCTTGATTCGTGAAAATCCCCGTTTTGCTCGCTTACCTATCGTTGCTATGACCGCCCATGCTATGGCGGAAGATCATGCAAAAAGTCTGGCAGCCGGTATGAATGATCATATTACTAAACCGGTTAATTCATCCCAGCTTGCTATAGCGCTTCAGCGTTGGCTTGGTACAGAGAAAGCGGCTATGGCTTCTCCTTGCTCGCTGGAGCCGTCCTCCGACGATACCAGTAATGTTGCTTTGCTCGATATTAGCAAGGCTCTGCAGTACGCCGATTATGATCAGAGCAAAATGCGTAATAGGTTGATCAATTTCTATTCTTGCTATGGAACAGCTGCAATGCAGCTGGATGTTATGGCCTTAAATAACGAGTACGATGACCTAAGGCGAATGGCCCATACACTTAAGTCGGCAGCCGCTTATATAGGTGCTTTACGTTTGCAGCTTGTAGCCTCGCAGTTATGGCAGTCATGGACCACCGAAGTGCCCACACAAGAAAATGCTGCAACGCTAAAGCAAGAATTGCAAACGGTGTTAGCGTCTATTTTGTCCCATATTCTTGATCACGCCGAGTTAAACCCTGCGGAGGGTGTTCCTGCTGATTTTATCGAAACACTTGAACAAATTGAGCCATTGATTCGTTCTGGAGACGCCCGTGCATCGGTCAGGCTCATTGAGCTTGAGCATAGCCTGACAGGTAACCCTCTATCCCCAGAACTGACAGCCATCCGTGATGCTTTTGAAGAGCTGGATATTGATCTTGCATTAAGTAAGTTGGCTGCCTTGCTTAATGTTCATGTTACAAGCCAAGAGGAAAGCAATGACGGATAAGCAACGAATCCTGATCGTCGATGATGAAAAGTTCAACCGCCAGATTTTGAGTGAATTGCTACTTCCGGATTATGAGGTATTTCTAGCCAAGGATGGCGAGCAAGCTATCGCCCGCGCCAGAGCTATACCCGCACCGGATCTTATTTTATTGGACGTGGTAATGCCCGGCATGGATGGCTACGAAGTATTACGTCGGTTGCGTGAAGACGAACGTACCAGCGCAATTCCCGTCATGTTTGTTACCGGCATGTGCGAACCGAAAGACGAAGCCAAAGGCTTGGACATGGGTGCAGTCGATTATGTCTTAAAACCTTTTCGATTAGCGGTCGTTCGCGCCAGAGTGCGCAATCACATGAATTATATCTGGCAACGCAGGCAGCTTGAGCAGGATGCATTTATTGATAGTTTGACGGAGCTTCATAATCGCCGTCGATTCGATCAGACCTTGGATGCGGAATGGAGACGTGCGAATCGCCACAGGAAGCCGATTTCTTTGGCAATGGTGGATATCGATTGTTTTAAACAATTCAACGACACTTACGGCCATGGCGCTGGGGATGAGGCGCTACGGCAGATTGCTAAAGCCATGTTGAAAATAGTTAACCGCGCCGGCGAATTGATTGCCCGTTACGGCGGTGAAGAGTTTGTTGTGATGCTTCCGGAGGTGGGGCGTGATGAAGCCATCCATATTGCGGAACAGATTCGTAAATCAGTGGAAATGCTAGCTATCAATCATGAAAATTCCAGTGTTGCTCCTGTTGTGACTATTAGCATAGGAGGCGCTTCTATCGTACCTTGCATAAACGGCTCAGCTGCGGATGTACTTGGATTGGCCGATGATCAACTTTACCTGGCCAAGCGAGCGGGGCGGAATTCGGTAAGTTGGGATTCGATTCATTTCTAGGTCTAAACCGGACGGCTAAAAAATATCGTTTTTTAATAACTGTAAGACCAGTTTACTGGCGGCGTTTTCCAATAGCTGCTGTTTTGTTTTTATTTCCTCTTCCGCCGTTTGTTGTTGCATAGTGCTTGATCTTTCGTTTATCCGCACCGCGGCCGTTAACTGTTTTCTTTTCGTTGAATAGACTTTTGCCGAAATTCTGACGCTATGTTCCGTTGCAATATCTTCACCGCCGTAATAATCCGGTGAAGCTTTTTGGGAAGAACTATCAACCTCATGCAAGATAATGACTTTGGCGCCTTTTTTAGAACAGCTATCAAAGAATTGTGAAAAGTCCGGCGATGTAAGAGGGTTATTAAGCGCTGTTAATTTAGCTGTATCTATCACTGTATACATGCCGCTATTTGCTAGCGCATTCCGGATGGCTCCATTATCTAACGTGGTTCTATTGGCTTTATTAATATTGGCAATCCCAATTTTTAAAGGATCGTTCAAACGTTGAATCCATTTCTTTGCATCATTCGCTTCTTGCCCGGAAGGACTCTTGGCAATAATGTCAGCGAATTTTTTTAAAGCGCTTTGTTTATCGCCGGAATGAGTGTAGCCGGCTCCGGTATAAAACAAGGCTGCCGGTTCATCGGGGGCGATACTGGACGCCTTTGCGAATAAATATAATGACTGGTAATAGTTTTTTTTATCGTATTGAAACCGCCCTTTTTCATAGAGCGCTTTAAATAATTCAAAATTCGGCAGAGTCCCTTGATTTCTCAAGTTTTCCGCTTTTTTAACTTCAAGAAGAGCAAGCAACTCCTGCGGAGGCTTGGTATAAAAATCGTTTATAAGATGAGTCGCAGCGGAAAAAGCCGCTTGATACCCCGTTTTCCCGGCTTCTTCCATGCCGTCGAGTAAACTACTGACAAAATCCATTTCCGTACTTTTGCTTTCTCCTACCGCTTCATCTTGCCATAAAGTATTGCCGTCTAAGTCATAGGCAGTAATACGCAATTTTATTTTTGCCTTGATATAGCCTGAAAGATCTCCAACAGCATTGGCATAACAAGAAAGTATTTCCGGTCTAATGACAGCTTCAACATCAGGTCTGTAACTCTCGTTATAGGGTGGAAGAGAATTCACTAATATCGCGTCATCGAATATAGCCGAAGCCATCGACGTGGCGACGATAGGCAGATATTCGCCTACTTTCATCCGAAAAGTCGTACCCATTTTCTGCTGCTTGTAAACATAGCGTTTAAGATCGTCGCTCAAGTAGATGCCGACTTTAATAGGCATCTTTTTCCTGACAAGCCGGGATTGATGCATGTCTTTCATAGGATCGACCACAACAGGCACATCGTAAGCACAACCGGATGTAATCATCATGATTAGTAACGGATAAAAAGCCTTGGTGTTTAATAACATTAGCCCTCCTGGTCTATAGATTATCTCGAGAAGGTGGCGCAAAACTGCTCGTTTTAGGTTTCCAGTTTTTCTTCTTAGGAACGCTTGTAGCGATACGTGTGTTTTTTCGCGAAGTTTTGCGGGGTTTAACGTCTGTGCTAGAAATCTTGGCTAACGGAGACTGATCCGGGATATTTTGCTGACTTGTATTGGTCTCAACCGCTATGGCAAGCGGGCAAACAGTTTTTTCGCAGTGAGTCGCGCTGGAGCACTTCCGAATAAAATCCCAGTCCGTCGAGCGAAAATACAATGTGACGTGATTCGGATAAGTTTTTACCGCTTCAGTGCCTGCTGTCCAATCGGCATTATTACCATTAATGCGAAAGCGCAAGCCATCGCGGTTATTGCACCCAAAGCCATAATGCAATTTGTTTTCTGCCGCTTCAAAGCCAAACTCCCAAAGAGCATTGGGATCGATTGTTTTTGAATCCACGCTTATCAAGCTGCCGGATAAAGCAATGGTTTCGTTTAGCGGATTGGATTGTTGATTATGATCTTCAATAACCGGGGGCTTTTCGGCTTCCGGCGGTGTCTGCAATGGCGCAGGTTGCGGTATTGCCGGTATCTGCGGATTGAATGGTATATCGAGCTTTTCTTGCTCAATTTTCTGCCTAATAATGGGATTAACGCCTGAATGAAACAGCAGGCTTAAAATGGCAACACTTCCCGCTACGCCTTGTATAAAAATAGGGGAGGGCTTGAATATATTCAGGCCATTTTTTAGGGAAGTTTTAACGATAAATTTAGCAATAGAATAAAAAAGGCCTCCTGTAAAAACGGCCCCAACCAGAAAGAAGGGTAGGGGGGAGCCGCTAAAAGAAACGATAGAACCGGCACAAGCAATGGCAAGAGGAACATAAGTCTTCCTGAACCTGTCGGTAGCGATTTCAAGGTCCTCCAAAATGACCCTGAACGGTATCGAATACGGAAGGCCGCCGTTCGTATCAATCGTGACCGTACCCCTGGCATCATAGCAATTTGCCGGAATCTTTGAGGTAAGAACGTATATATCAAGGGGTTGTTCATATTTAGATGCAAAGTCCCCTTTATCGGGTACAAGCCATTCGGCATCGGAAAATATTTTTCCCTTCAATTGGCCTTTATGATCATTTTTAATGACGATTGTCTCGGTAAATGACGTACCTTTTTTGACTCGTTTATAAACATAGTGCTCATCCATCCTACGTATAACTTTCAGGACCGGAGCTCCATCTTCTCTGTCCTGTTCCTTTATCTTCCGGTCATAGTCTGCCCTTCTATCCTTATCTTTCAAGACGTTCCAGCATTCTGAAACCAGAAGCCATCTTGCCTGGTCTTTTGCCGTTAAGTATTTTCGGTATTCTTCGTTATAGGCTTTCTTTATTGTCGAGTAATCCGCGTCATTGGCAATGCCGAATAGTTCATAATATGTTTTACCGGCAAGTTCATTGAATTCGGGCATCGTTTTTCCGCTAACGCATGACTTCTTCTAGGGTGGTTACGACGGCAATTTTCATGACCGCTTCAAATCCCGCCCAAGAGGTTAATCCCATCCCGGGGTTCATTTTAACGCCTGCCACGGATTGCCCGGAAAGCCAGTTAAAAGGGAAGAAAAAAATTCAAATTAGAGCAAATAAACTGTTTGTTCAATAGGCGGAAACACCTAGTGGCAAAAGTGTCGAGCGCTTGAATATCGGCTGCCCGGACTTTACTGCCAGTCGGAAGCGAGGAGCCGCCGGCATTCTTGTTTGTGGCGTGTACTTTGAGCGGTCAAGTTTTTACAATTTATCGCAGGGCGGATAAGCGTAGCGCATCCACCAACATCATTGAGCATGCTGTTTGTCCCGCAGTGAAGATCAACGTTAAACCTGCTTAGCCCACATTCAGTAGTATTCATACGTATTGTCTGTGCAGCCGGAAACATTACACTTCGAAGACGTGGTTGGAAAGATCGATTAGGTTCTGCCGATGTTCTGAAAGCGTAAACAGTTGGCCGTACTCAATCTTTCAAGCCCCATTGTAATAACTGTAAGCATGTAAGTTATTACAAAAACTAAGCTCGAACGTTCTCTCGGTTCGAGAAACTCTCCCTGTTGATGTATTTCGTTTTGACTGGAGTTTTGTTGCGCTGATATGTCAACAGAACCGGCAGTTTTTTAAACTGATAAGGAGTTTATTTCCTCATGAAGCTGAAAGGAATTTTGTATTACGCGGTCATTGTATCTTTTCTGCTATGGTGTGTGGCCGAATTTCGGGCTGATATTGCCCAGATTAAATTTGCCCCGATTCGGACGGCGTGGGATGTTATCTTTTTATCTGTAGGTCTTTCGCTCGTTAATTATTTGTTGCGTGCGATCAGGTGGTACCTCTACCTTTGCCGTTTGGGCTACTCTCCACAATTCGGCTTCTCTGTGTTGACCTATATAGCCGGGTTTGCGTTTACGCTGTCACCGGGCAAGGTAGGCGAAATGGCGAGAGGGCGTTACTTGCAAAAAGTCGGTGTTCCTTTATCGAGCACGGCGGCTGCTTTTTTTGTCGAGCGTTTAATGGATTTGCTGGCCATGGTTGCGCTTGCTTGTTGGGCTGCTGCTTCGTCTTCGTACGATACTTTAATCTGGGGCGTGGTCATTACGATGATGGTGCTGATGCTTGTGTTGGCGTTGGCGCCATGGGCGCAAATTTCCGAGTGGGTTAAGGATATTGCCTGGGTTCCTAAATCGGTGCAGAAAATAATGCACGTTATCCTGAGCACCCTGCTGTCAGCCAGAGTATTGCTTCATCCTCTAATACTGGTAACGGGATTCATCATCGGAGTCATTGCCTGGTGGAGCCAAGGCGTCGGTTTGATGGTGATCAGTAAAATACCCGGCGATGTCTCGATGGATATGGCGGCGGCAGTGGGCATTTACTCGGTCGCGGTGGTAGTCGGCGCATTATCGTTTCTGCCGAGCGGCTTTGGCAGTACGGAGGCCGTGATGATCGCTTTGTTGACTACACACGGTTATCCCATATCGGATGCGATACTTCTTACGCTAATCTGCAGTCTGGTGACATTGTGGTTTGCTGTGTTGATAGGTTGGGGCGCGGTCTCTGCTTTGCGAGCCAAACAAATGGACGCGGTTTGTTTTCAGGCGAAGCCGGACGATTCTTTAAAGCCGCTCTGTGTCGACCTGGACGGCACGCTGATTCACAGCGATTTGTTGTTGGAGTCTGTGCTGCTACTGCTGAAACGAGCTCCTCTTTATTTTTTACTGATTCCTTTCTGGCTACTGAAAGGTAAAGCTGCACTGAAAGCGGAAATTTCCAAGCGTGTTGAATTTAGCCCTGCCTCGCTGCCATACAATCTCAATTTCCTGGATTGGCTACAGAACCAGCGCAAAGACGGCCGCGATTTATGGCTCTGTACGGCCTCTAATTATCGCCTGGCTCAGCCGGTGGCCGAGCATTTACAGATATTTTCCGGCGTATTGGCCAGTACCGATACCATTAACCTGTCCGGACGAAACAAAGCCAAGCAACTGGTCGACAAATTCGGCGAAAAAGGTTTTGATTATTGTGGAAATCATCGGGTGGACCTGCCGATCTGGCAAGTCAGTCAAGGAGCTGTTGTGGTCAATGGCAGTGAAAAGCTCACAAAGAATGCCGGCCGTCTTGCCGAAATTCGCGCCACTTTCCCGAAATTAAGCGGCTTAGGCAAGCCAATGCTAAAAGCATTACGGCTGCATCAGTGGGCAAAAAATGTTCTGGTCTTCGTCCCGCTGGCAGCCGCGCACAGACTCGACGAAATTATTTCCGTTCAACATGTCGTGTATGCTTTCTTTGCGTTCGGCTTTTGCGCCTCGTCGGTCTATGTGCTCAACGATATGCTCGATCTGGAAGTCGACCGCCAACACCCAAGAAAGTGCAAGCGTCCATTCGCATCGGGAGACTTATCTTTACTCGTCGGTTTTGCGCTGATCCCGGTGCTGTTAATGGCGACGGCAATTTTTGCGGCCGGATTGCCGGTGATATTCAGGGAAGTATTGGCCGGATATTACCTTCTGACCGTCGCTTACTCGTTTGGCCTTAAGAAAATGGTGTTGATCGATACCATTACATTGGCAGGACTTTATACCGCGCGAATAATTGCAGGGGCAATGGCGGTCAATGTCCCGCTGTCGTTCTGGCTGCTGCTGTTTTCGGTTTTCTTGTTCTTCAGTTTGGCCTTGGTCAAGCGTTACGCGGAGCTGGATATCATGCAGATTCAAGGCAAACTTAAAGCGGCCGGGCGCGGCTACCGGATCGAAGACTTGCCGATCTTGAGTAGTTTGGGCGCGGCTTCCGGCTATTTGTGCGTATTGGTTTTAGCGCTGTATATTAATTCGCCTATCGTTGAATCACTGTACAGGCATCCGCAAGCCATCTGGCTATTGTGCGTGTTGCTGCTGTACTGGATCAGCCGCGTTTGGATGAAGGCGCATCGTAGCGAGATGCACGATGATCCTGTTGTTTTCGCGCTGAAAGACCCAATCAGCTTGGTCGTCGGTTTACTCGCAGGCATCACCGTATTTATTGCGATATAAAAACTCCGGTTGGATTTCTTTTTAACTGATGTTACGCCTATAGATGATAAAAAAGCGTAGTCCACGAAAAACACGAAAGGCACGAAAATAGTTAAACCACATCGTTCCCACGCTCTTGTGCTCATCGTTATAGACAGCTGTCCGCGGGTTGCCGTCATGACAACCGTCCCTGATCTACCGCTAGGCAGACCTTCCAGGTTTGTAAAACCTGGAAGGTCTAACCGGCAACGTTCCGAACAGTCGGGACCTTTAATAAATGCCGGATATGACACTGTCGGCAAGAAATCTACAACTGATATTTTTTCGTGCCTTTCGTGGACACTGCGTAACATCAGTTTTTAAGTTTAACGGCTGGAATTCCGCACAAACACACGCCAATATTCGGTTTCAGTGACCGGCAGAAATTTTTCTTTCAGATACGGACCATAAACATTCCACAAGCCCTCACGGTGACCGGGGCCTTGCGGCAGTTTCGGGTCCAGCAAACAATCGACGCCTGAGAACATGCGCTCAGGAGCCCAATGAACCGAAGCGCTGAAGCTGCGGTTGAAATGAGCATAGGCATAACCACTCACAGGCTGATAGCCAAACAGCGATGAGGCCGGGTTCACAAAATCTAGGATCGCAGCCCGGTCGGCAGCCTTTCCGCAGAGCTTACGGGCGTCAGCCAGTTTTACGAGAGTATGTGCGTATTCGCCCTCGTAAAGAACATTTCTGGCCGGAGGGAGTTCGACCGAACGAGCGAGAGCGAATGCTTCGTCCGAGTTCATCTTTCTGTCGAAAGCATTATCTACTTTCGCAAGGTCAATCCCTTCAAGCGTTGGAATCCGCAGTGACGCGTAGGCTTCAGGAAGCCCGTCGATTGGCGCGGTGCGGGCCGTATCCGCCGTGTGGTGCCTGAGTATCATCAACGCCGGCATCATATAGGTTAAAAAACCATAGCTTAGCGAGGCCAAAGCGATCCACATCGCCAGCCGGTTGTGTACACCTTCGGCATTCGCAATCAGTGTTATTGCGGCAATAGGCATCGCCAACAACGGTACCAAGTAATATCCTTGAGCACACTGGCTCAAGAGGACGATTGATCCGCCGATCAGGCAAAGATAAAAGGCCAGCAGGCGAAGATGCGTTCCGCCAACGGCTAGTACCGCTACTATGGGAAGGCCGGCCAAGATCAGGATTTCTCTCAGTGTGATTAAGCTGAGGCGAGCGAAGTCTTTGACTGAGACAATCCCGTTAATTTTAGAAGCTAGAGCCATATCATTTAAATAAGCCCGGTTTATGCCGGGCAGGATTAATTCGATTGCCAGCATCGTCAATGGCGCGCCTAATAGAAAAACTGTTAATTGGCGCCGGTCAGTCTGTAGGAAAAGTCCCCAAAATATCACCAGACAAGCGACCGCAATACCGAATGACATTTTTGTATAGTAGCTGATTGCAAACGTGGCAATCGCAAACACTGCATCGAAGCGAGTGGCGGTAGCTTGCCATTGCGGTTTGGGCTGAATAGGCAGAAGAGCCGCTAATAGCACAAGCACAAAGCCGAGCTTGTTATAGGTCATGGCTATGGTTGTGAACATGACCCCTCTTTCCCAAAAGTCAAAACCGATTAGCATCGGGGACATCACCAGCAGCGAAGTCGTCAGGGTCAGGCCTATCCCGATTAGGGCGTCGAGACGCGTCAGCGCAAAATAGGCCGTGATCGTAAAAACAACGGCCGCAAACATGACCGAAGAAATAGGGATGGACTGAATCAGATCTCCGGTCAGGCGATAGGCGATAGCGTGGGGCAGGAATGCGAATATTCCCAGAGAACTGGTGAAATGAATCCCCGGCATCTGTCCTTGAGCCATCCGGTAGCCGGATTCCGTGTATAACAGCGTATCGTTCAGCATTGCGCTGACCACAAAAACGCCTGGCCTCAGATACATAAAGGCCATGGCCGTCAGGATGACCGCAGAGCTTAATAGTGCAGTGCGGTCAAAGCCTCGTTTGAGCCAAATATCAATCCAGTTAAGAGCGAGTCTTATCGGTTGTGGTTTAAATTTAATGTTAAACAAAGCTAATCTCCATTAAAGGTTAATCGATTTGCAAAGGATCGCTAAACGCGGTTTTGTCGTGTTGATTTCTTTCAAGTGCGGCTTGGTTATTTACATGGGTGGGTGTGGGTTATGCATAACCCACTGTAGAATAAAGGGTTTGTTGCTCTAGGCAATAGGCATTATTACTTATCGGAATGCCTTGGATTTCTGGGGTTCATGCCGATGCCGCCTATCAGTAATAATTCGGATCATTTGGCAAAACAGTTAGAAAAGAGATTGACTTGCGTCTCCGCTATGGAACAATGAAGCCATTGATCGGACTATTTTTTGATCCAATTTCCGGTTTCAAAAATTTACCTATTGAGAAACTGGAGATTTTTGCCAATGAGGCTAGCCTATGACTCAAAAATCTTTAGCCGAATTACGAAAAATAGTGAATCAGGCTTACTTAGCCGATGAAAAACAGCTGATCAGTGAATTGCTGTATTGCGTATGGGCGCGGTTCGCGCTTTTCAGAAAACCTTCTCCCCGGCCTTTTAATGAAAGAAGAGGAGGCCAGCAATTGCACTTCGCGCCGTTAATGAATATCTCTGCATTAAACGGTTACGACCCGGCTACAATAAGCGAAACCGCCGGAATCCTGGCTGCCGCCGTCAGGGAAAGACGGCATCGGCAATCCGCGATTGAAGCCTTCCTGCAGGAATACCAGCTGACTTCTCGCGAAGGCATTATTCTGATGGGGCTTGCCGAAGCCTTGCTGCGTATTCCCGATAGTCACACGCAAGACCTGCTGTTACAGGAAAAACTCACCGGCGTGGACTGGCAAAGCCATCTACAGCATAGCGATTCTCAGCTGGTCAATTTAGCGACAAGAGCGCTGCTGTTCGCCGGAGATTTTGAAGCGCATCATGAATCTCAAGGTTTCGAACAATTATTGTCCCGCGTCGGCGCGCCGCTGATACGCGCCGCCGTCAAGCAAGCCATGCAACACTTGGCCTTGCAGTTCGTTTTTGCCGAATCGATACAGGAAGCCATTCGGCGTAGCGAACAGGACCCGGTGTTCCGCTATTCTTTCGATATGCTGGGCGAGGCGGCGCTGACACAAGCCGATGCCGAACGCTATTTCGAAGCCTATCGGTCCGCCATTGATGCGTTGGCCGGTCATGCCATCTCTGCCGATATTCATGATAACCCTGATCTATCGATTAAATTATCGGCGCTGTATCCCCGTTACGAGCCTTTGCAGCATGTCCGCGCGGTCAAAGCGTTGAGCGATAAATTGCTGGTGCTGGCGCGTGCGGCCCGTTCGGCTAATATTACGCTGACTGTCGATGCGGAAGAGTCTGAACGCCTGGACATGTCGTTGGATATTTTTGCCGCTGTTTTTAATCATCCCGATTTAGACGGTTGGCCGGGACTGGGCTTGGCGGTGCAGGCTTATCAAAAAAGAGCGCTGCCGGTCATTCGCTGGCTGGCGAAATTGGCCGGCCGGCAGCGCCGGAAGATTCCGTTGCGGCTGGTCAAAGGCGCTTATTGGGATAGCGAAATAAAACGGGCGCAGGAATATGGCCTTGCTGATTACCCGGTGTTTACCCGCAAGTCGGCGACCGACGTATCTTACCTGGCTTGCGCCCAGGTTATGCTATCCGAACCGCATGCGTTTTATCCGCAGTTCGCCAGCCATAACGCGCATACGGTTGCCGCGATTTACCATCTTGGACAGCAACATCCGGGCTATGAGTTCCAACGATTGCACGGCATGGGCGAGAGTCTGTACCGGGAAATCATCGACGTTCAAAATTGGAAGATACCTTGCCGCGTTTATGCACCGGTCGGTGTTTACCATGAATTGCTGCCTTACCTAGTCAGGCGCTTGCTGGAAAACGGCGCCAATACGTCTTTTATCAACCAGATCAGCCGCATGGACATCAGCGTCGATGAATTGGTTAGCGACCCGGTAGCCGCAGTAAGAACACCGGTCAATCAACCGCAAATAGTTTTGCCGCATGACTTGTTTGGCGAGCAGCGGGTTAATTCCTCCGGGCTCAATTTGGCCGATCCTGAGCAGTTGGAATCGGTGCAGCATCAGCTTGATGCATTGGCCGATAAACGCTGGATAGCTATGCCGCTGATCAGCGGCAGAGTTTATTCCGGTAAGGAACGGCTTATCGTTAATCCTTACGATAACCGGCTGACGGTAGGAGCAGTCGTTTTCGCGGAACCGGCTGCAATTGGAGAAGCGTTAACCGAAGCATCCCTGGCATTTGCCGACTGGCGGCTTTATCCTGTTGCGAAGCGGGGCAAGTATTTGCTACAGGCAGCCGATCTTTTGGAGTCAAACCGGTTGGAACTGGTGTCGTTATGCGTTCGGGAAGGCGGCCGTACGATTAATGATGCGTTGTCGGAAGTCAGGGAAGCCGTCGATTTTTGCCGCTACTATGCGCAGTCGGCGATGGATTTATTCAGCCAACCGGTCAAGCTGCCCGGTCCTACCGGCGAGGAAAACTGGCTTTATCATTACGGCCGCGGCGTTTATGTTTGCATCAGCCCGTGGAATTTTCCTATCGCGATTTTTATCGGCCAGATAGCGGCAGCGCTGGCCGCCGGCAATACGGTCATAGCCAAACCTTCCAGCCAGACCGCATTAACCGCAATGCGCTGTATCCAGCTATTGCATCAGGCCGGCATCCCTACGTCGGTGCTGCATTTTTTGCCTGTCGGCGGCAGCTTGCTTGGCGAGCATCTGCTTGCCGATGCCAGGGTTGCCGGTCTTGTCTTCACCGGTTCGACAGAAACCGCGCAGGCCATCAACCGGCAATTAGCCCAACAACGCCGCGATATTGTGCCGGTGATTGCCGAAACCGGCGGACAGAATGTACTGATAGCCGACAGCTCGGCATTGCTTGAGCAACTGGTGCAGGATGCCGTGGTTTCGGCTTTCAATAGCGTCGGCCAGCGCTGTTCGGCTTTGCGGGTACTATTTGTACAAGAGGAAATTGCCGATAAAACCATAGCGATGCTGATCGGCGCGATGCAGGAATTGGTTATCGGCAACCCCGGCGTTTACCGGACCGACATCGGCCCGGTTATCGATCATGCCGCGTTGGCGCCATTGATAGCTCATCTTGAAGCGATGCGGCAGCAGGCGCGGTTGCTTTATCAACTGCCGGTGCCGGAAGGCTTGGGTTATGGCAGCTTCTTTCCGCCCAGCTTGATAGAGTTGCACTCGTTATCGCAATTGGACAGGGAAGTATTCGGGCCGATATTGCATCTTATCCGCTACCGCGAGTCGGAGCTTGATCAGGTCATCGACGCCGTCAACGCCACCGGATACGGCTTGACTCTGGGCATACACAGCAGGATAGACAGCACCTTTAACACCATCCGGCAGCGCGTGAAAGCCGGTAATATCTACGTCAACCGGAACATGATCGGCGCTGTCGTCGGCGTACAGCCATTCGGCGGCACCGGACTTTCCGGCACCGGCCCGAAAGCAGGCGGGCCTGATTATCTGCGCCGTTTCGTGATCGAGCAGACAGTCACCGTCAACACCGCTGCAATAGGCGGTAATGCCTGTTTACTGGCGCAGGATTTACGTTAATGGCGAAAATACAAAAATAGAACACGGATAAAAATCAAATATGCCGGTAGGGCTGCCGTACGCGCCTTTTTCAGCAGCCAAGCCGTTGTGCTTAACCCTCTCAGGCGGGTTATTCACCGCTCATTTGAGGCGGCGAAGGCAGATTCGGCGGTGGGGGCGGATGCCAGCCCTGCTGCGTACCATATGATAATCCTCCAGGAACAGGAACCCGGTGGCCCTTGCCGTACATGCATTGAATGTAAGCAATGTCATAGTCTTGTTGAGCATCTTCTCTGGAATCCGGCTGCTGTTGCGATGACGAAAGCTGCGAGTGGCTAAGTTGCCTGCATGACAGGTCATCGCTATGGAACTGATCGAAGTTTTTACCGGTACCCGGCAATACCAGAATACTGGGGCCGCTCGGCATCGTAGCGCAAGCGCTGAGCAGGAAAACGGAAATCAAGATGACTGGAATCTGTAACATTGGGTACACCTCCATTAAGGAACAACGCGCTGCCAAGCAACTGAACATTCCCTGACATAAGGATAATAGCCGGCAGGATTGGCGCAGTAATACCAATAGCCTGGCTGCTGTCCTGTGGGCTGAGTATCGATTTTCTGCCATCCTGCCGTACATTCTTTTACATAAGGATAGTAACCGGGAGGATCCGGACAATAATTCCAACTGTTCGGTTCGAGCGGTTGGATACTGGATGCAGCCCCCTGTTCAATATAAGTTGGCGGCGTATAAGGCGCAATGATAGTTGGCGAAGAATAATACGGAGAGTAGGAGTAATAAGGCCAGTAAGAGTAGCCCGGCCAGAACAAGGGTGAACCGATAGAAAAACCTATTCCACCATAACCATGATGGCGAAACCCTCTAAAATGCCCTCCTCTGAAGCCGTCTCCGCGGAAGCCGCCGGATCTGTTTCCGTCTCCGCCGCGAAAGCCATCGATATGACCGCCTCTAAAATTGCCGCGATGACCACTTAAACCGTCTGGACGGCTGCCGCTAAAACCGCCTCCGTGACCGCCTGAACCACCGGGACGATTGCCGCCAACGCCAATGCCTCCGCCAAAGCCGCCTCCGCGACCGGTTCCGGAGCCTCTGCCGCCACCGGCCATGGCGTCTTCGCTAGCTAACAAAGTAATAAGGATCATGAGCACAATAAATAATCTTTCGCGCATCATTGTCATTGCCTCATCTATTGAAATTGACTACGCAGAGCTGGAGCTGACTTTATGCTTTATATAAGCTTGACGCATGGTTTCTGCCTCAATGCCAACCGCGTCCGCGCCAGCCGCGGCCTCCCCATCCATGACCACCCCAGCCTCCGCCCCAACCATGTCTTCTCCCGCCGCCCCAGCCGCCGTAAAAGCGGGGCCTAAAGCCATAATGGCCGTAAAATCCGCTGCCATAGCCGTATACACCGTAGGGAGCATAGTTGTAATAGAGACCGACGCCATCATAAGGCTGCGCATAAACAGCACAACCATTCAGCATGAACAGGGGGCCTGCAAGGACGATTACTAACGCTAGGCGTTTCATTGTTAGCTCTCCTCAGTCGATTGGATAACCAGTTTTCCCGAGATACGGGTCTATGTCGCAGTCGCGGCTTAATTCGGGAGAGAAAGCCAAGATCGATAAAAAATCAGTTTTATAATTCCACAATAAAGCAGCGCCATCAATACGTATAACTACCCGATTTGGCGCGTTAACTCATTTGCAACTACAGTCGGTAAGTCGCCCTAAACGATTTCTTTTCGGCAAATTTCCAACGCTGGTTTGCTAGGCATTTCTACGGATTGTACAAATAGTTAGCCTCCTCTAACCTGTTTTTATCCCAACTGTGAATCAGGAATGACCATAACCATGCGGAGTGAAATTATGAAGACCTTTGTCAGTGATGCTGAACGTTTTGCAGGAAAAAGGATAGCCAGTCTGAAAGCGCTTCCGTAGCAGAGTTCGTATTTTTATACCCACAGGGCATAAGTTTCGTTTGAGCGGACAAGCCGCTCAACTCAGCTTTATACCCAAAGGGCATAAGTTTCGTTTGAGCAGACAAGCTGCTCAACTCAGCTTTAAATTTGTCTATCGATAATGAGGTTTCCTATATGCAGAACTCCGAAGCTATTCTCGCCAGCAATCTGTTTCAATTGATTATCTATTTCGGCGTCGTCACTGCGATTACTGTCATCATGCTGGGCGGCGCCTACCTGCTGGGACAAAGACACCGCGCGAAAACGGTCGATGAACCTTTTGAATCCGGTATTGTGGCGACAGGCGATGTGCATATTCACTTTTCCGTTCAGTTTTATTTACTGGCTATTTTTTTCGTAATTTTCGATATGGAAAGCGTCTTCCTGTTCGCCTGGGCTGTCTCGCTGCAAGAAGCAGGCTGGCCCGGTTTTATCGAAGCGGCGGTTTTTATCGGCATATTAATTACCGCATTAATGTACTTGTGGTTGATAGGCGCTCTCGATTGGCGTACCCGCCGGCAGCGCATCGGCTCGCAACAGCAGATCCTGGAGGAATGATGCATTGGACTCTAACCGAAGCAAAGACAGCGTCGGCTTCACGACCCGGCGGGCAAACTTACGATGAGGCCTTACGGCGCAATATGCTGTTTGCCAAACTTGAGGATATGGTCGCTTGGGGACAGTCCAATTCCGTCTGGCCTTTTAACTTCGGCTTGTCTTGCTGTTATGTGGAAATGGCGACAGCATTCACCAGCCGTCACGATATCGCCCGTTTCGGTTCCGAAGTCATCCGCGGTTCGCCTCGCCAGGCTGACCTGATCGTCATTTCCGGCACGGTGTTCAGGAAAATGGCGCCGGTGATCAAGCGCCTCTACGATCAATTGCTGGAGCCGCGTTGGGTCATATCGATGGGTTCCTGCGCCAACTCCGGCGGCATGTACGATATTTACAGCGTCGTGCAGGGCGTGGACAAATTTTTACCGGTCGATGTTTACGTGCCGGGCTGTCCGCCCCGGCCCGAGGCATTGCAGCAAGGCTTGCTGCTATTACAGGACGCGATAGGCAAGGAACGGCGCCCGTTAAGCTGGATTGTCGGCGACCAGACCGTGACTAAAGCGGAAAAACCGAGCTATCGCGATTTACTGACCGAGGAAAGAATGCGCACGCGGCAGTTGAGAAGTCCGGACGAGATATAAGCTCGTCCTGAAATTATAAGAGCTTTTTTATTCACCACGAAGGCACGAAGAACACGAAGTTTATATCGTTCCCACGCTCCGGCGTGGGAATGCAGAAGTAGGCGCTCCAGCGTCCCGGGAACCTGTGTGGGGCGAGTGTTTTTTATCGGCGAGTCGGTGTTTCGCAACGCAGGAGCGTTGCGGACTGAATTCCCACGCCGGAGCGTGGGAACGATATAACTATATAAAATAACTATATAAACGATGAGCGTCAGAGCGAACGTATAAACGGATTTTACCAAGCCAATATATCAGTGAAAATCAGTAATAGGGAGGAATACATTGGACAGTCATGCCGAAAAAATCGCTATTCCTTCCGATACGCCGCAGATCGTGCGCGAGCTGACGGAACGAACGGCAGCCAACAACGTGGTTATGCAGCCGACTTGCGACCGGATAATCACACTGTGGGTTTCCCGGCAGGACTTGTGTGGAATGCTCCGCTATTTAAAGTCGCAGACCTATACTTTGCTGTTCGACCTGACGGCCATTGATGAGCGCCGGCGCACGCACAGGCAAGCGCTTCCCGACAGCGAGTTTACCGTCGTCTATCATTTACTGTCATTTCAGCGCAACGAAGATATTCGCCTCAAAGTGGCGCTGAGCGAAGACGATTTGTCGCTGCCGACGGTCAGCCACATTTGGCCCTCGGCCAATTGGTACGAGCGCGAAATCTGGGATATGTTCGGCATCGCTTTTGACGGTCATCCGCATCTTAAACGCATCCTGATGCCGCCGACTTGGCAAGGGCATCCGCTACGCAAGGATCATTACGCCCGCGCGACCGAAGCCGAACCGTTCAGCCTTTCCGACGCACAGCAGGACATCGAGCAGGATGCGTTGCGCTTTGTGCCGGAGGACTGGGGCATGCGCCGGCACAGCAACGGTACTGATTTCATGTTCCTGAATATGGGCCCCAATCATCCCAGCGTGCACGGCGTGTTTCGCATCGTGTTGCAACTGGACGGCGAAGAGATTGTCGATGCGCTGCCGGACATCGGTTATCACCATCGCGGCGCGGAAAAAATGGGCGAGCGGCAGTCCTGGCACACCTATATTCCTTATACGGATAGGGTCGATTATCTGGGCGGTTCGATGAACAATTTGCCTTATCTGCTGAGCGTCGAACAACTGGCCGGAATTCAAGTGCCGGAGCGCGCCCAGGTCATCCGCGTGATGATCTGCGAACTCTACCGCCTGGCCAGTCACCTGTTGTTTTACGGCACCTATACCCAGGATTTGGGGCAGATGTCGCCGATTTTTTATATGTTCATCGACCGCGAAAAAGTGTTCGACATCATCGAAACGATCAGCGGCGCGCGGATGCATTCCAGCTATTTCCGGATCGGCGGCGTCGCGATGGATTTGCCGAAAGGTTGGGATAAACGCATACGCGAGTTTATCGATTATTTGCCTGCCCGGCTGGATCAATACGACAAGATGGTGCTGCAAAATGCCACGCTGAAGCGCCGGACCCAGGGCATAGGCTCATACAACACAGCGGAAGCCATCGATTGGAGCGTGACCGGCCCGAACCTGCGGGCGACCGGATTCGAATGGGATTACCGTAAAGCGCGGCCTTATTCCGGCTATGAAAATTACGAATTCGACATACCGACCGGCCGGAACGGCGATTGTTACGACCGTTGCACTGTGCGGGTCGAGGAAATGCGCCAGAGCCTGCGCATCATCAGGCAATGCCTGGACAACATGCCGGAAGGTCCGCATAAGGCCTATCACCCGTTGACCACGCCGCCGCCTAAAGAGCGGACGCTGCATGATATAGAAACGCTGATCCAGCATTTCTTGAATGTCAGCTGGGGACCGGTGATTCCCGCCGGCGAATGCTGCATGTCCGTCGAGGCCACCAAAGGCTTGAACGGCTACTACCTGACCAGCGACGGCGGCACGATGTCGTACCGTACCCGCATCCGCACGCCGTCTTTTCCGCATCTGCAAATGATTCCGATGATGTGCCGGGGCATGATGATTGCCGACCTGGTGGCGATATTGGCCAGCATCGATTTTGTAATGGCCGACGTGGACCGCTGACATGAATGAGCCGATATTAACTCAGGAAGAAATCCGCGAGATCAACGCCGAGCTGAGCCATTACCCGGATAAAGCCGCCGTTGCTATCGAGGCGCTGAAAATCGTCCAAAAACACCGGCGCTGGGTTTCCGACGATTGCCTGGTTGCTGTCGCCGAGTTGCTGGACGTATCGCCCGCGCAACTGGACGCGGTCGCAACTTTCTATAACCTGATTTACCGCCGCCCGGTCGGCAAAACCGTCATTCATTATTGCAACAGTGTGACTTGCTGGATGATGGGCAGCGATCAAATAGGCGAGAGCTTGTGCCGCCATTTGAACGTCGGTTTGGGCGAAATGTCGGCGGATGGCGAATACACCGTATTGCCGATTGTCTGCCTGGGCGCTTGCGACCATGCCCCGGCCGCGATGGTCGGCGACGAGCTGATGCTCGACATGACTGAAAATGCTGTTAACGAGATTTTCGGAAGGTGAGGCGCGATGGAAAATGTGACTAAGCCGCTGACTAAAAATATCAACCCGGACCGTGTTTTCGCGACGCTGGCCGACTACGAATGCAGCGGCGGTTATCAAGGCTTGCGCAAGGCCATCAAAGAATTGCAGCCTAAAGACGTGCAGCAATGGGTTAAGGATGCAGGCTTAAGAGGCCGGGGCGGAGCGGGATTCGGTACCGGGCTTAAATGGAGCATGGTGCCTGATATCGATACGCCGCAAACCCGTTACATGATTGCGAACGCCGACGAAATGGAGCCCGGAACGTTCAAGGACAGGATGCTGATGGAGCAAGACCCGCATCAGTTGATCGAGGGCTTGATCATTGCGTCCTATGCAATTTGGGCCAATACCGCTTATATCTTCTTGCGCGGCGAATACCACCTTGCCAGGCAGCGTCTTGAGCATGCGTTGCAGGAAGCCAGGGCTAAAGGCTATTGGGGCGAACATATCCTGGATTCCGATTTCAATTTGGAGATCATTCTGCATACCAGTGCCGGGCGTTATATCTGCGGCGAGGAAACCGCGCTGATCAATGCGCTGGAAGGAAAACGCGCCACGCCCAGGGCCAAACCGCCGTTCCCGTTGGTCAGCGGGCTTTGGGGCAAGCCGACCGTGGTTAATAACGTTGAAACCTTATGCAACGTGCCGCATATTTTGAACTATGGCGTCGACTGGTATTTGGGTTTGGGCCGGGGCGCAGACAAAGGCACCAAACTGTTCGGCGCTAGCGGCCGCGTCAAGCGTCCCGGTTTATGGGAGCTGCCGATGGGCACGCCAATCCGGGAAATCATTGAAGAGCATGCCGGCGGCATGCGCGACGGTTACAAGCTGCGCGGCTTCTTGCCCGGCGGCGCATCGACCGATTTCTTGCTGCCCGAGCATTTGGATGTCGTCATGGATTACGAGGCGATAAGCAAAGCCGGTAGCCGTCTCGGCACCGGAACCCTGATCGTACTCGATGACAAGACCTGTCCGGTGCAAATGGTGCTGAACCTGGAACAGTTCTTCGCCCAGGAATCCTGCGGCTGGTGTACGCCGTGCCGGGACGGTTTGCCGTGGACCGTCACCTTGCTGAAAGACATCATCGCCGGAAAAGGCCGACTCGAAGACCTGGAGACCTTGACCGGATTAACCCGCATGCTGGGGCCCGGAAATACGTTTTGCGCATTTGCGCCCCGAGCCGTTGAACCGTTTCAAAGCGCGCTGAAATATTTTCGTGAGGATTTCGAACGCTATATCGCCAGGGAGCCTGCGTAATGGCCCGCATCGACATCGACGGCCGAATCCACGAAGTCCAGGGCGGCGATAACCTGCTGTCCGCCTGTTTGTCGCTGGGCCTCGATTTGCCTTATTTTTGCTGGCATCCGGCGCTGGGTTCGGCGGGCGCTTGCCGCCAATGCGCGATCATTCAATATAAGGATGCTGAAGACAAGCGCGGAAAATTGGTCATGGCTTGCTTGACGCCGGTTGCCGACGGTATGCGGGTTTCGCTGGATGCCGAAGTCGCGCAAAAATTCCGCGCCGACAATATCGAACTGCTGATGACCAACCACCCTCACGATTGCCCGGTTTGCGAAGAAGGCGGCGAGTGCCATTTACAGGACATGACCGTCATGACCGGCCATACTTTCCGCCGCTACCGGGGCCTGAAACGGACGCATAATAACCAGGATCTCGGCCCGTTCATCAATCACGAAATGAACCGCTGTATCGCCTGCTACCGCTGCGTGCGTTTTTACGACGACTATGCCGGAGGCAAGGATTTGCAAGTCTTGGGCATTCACAACAACGTCTATTTCGGCCGCTTTGAAGATGGCGCGCTGGAAAACGAATTCAGCGGTAATTTGGTCGAAGTCTGCCCGACCGGGGTTTTCACCGACAAAACCTTTAGCGAGCATTACGTGCGCAAATGGGATTTGCAGAGTGTGCCGTCGATTTGCGTTCATTGCGGTTTGGGCTGCAACATCGCTCCCGGTGAGCGCTACGGCACGCTCAGGCGGATTATCAATCGCTATAACAGCGAGATTAACGGCTATTTTCTTTGCGATAGAGGGCGCTTTGGTTACGGTTTTGTCAACAGTCCCGAACGCATCTGGAAACCGCGCCTCAAAGGCTATCCTGACATCACTGCCGAAACCGCCGAAAGCCATTTCCGTAACCTGCTGAAATCGCCCAAACCGGTAATCGGCATAGCTTCGCCGCGCGCCTCGTTGGAAGCCAATTTTGCATTACGGACGCTGGTCGGCGAGGAAAACTTTTTCCTCGGCCTGGACGATACCGAACATACTTTGCTGAATACAATCGCCGAGCTGATGCTGGATGGCGGTATCCATTCGCCGTCCCTGCGCGAAGCCGAACAAGCCGATGCGGTGTTGATTCTCGGCGAAGATGTGACTCATAGCGCGCCAAGATTGGCGCTGTCATTACGGCAAGCGGCGCGCAATGCGTCATTCGAGCTGGCCGGCACGCTGCATGTATTGCCCTGGCAGGATGCGGCCGTGCGGAACCTGGATAAACTGGCTTCTACGCCGGTTTTTATTGCCGGTATTTGCGCAACGCGGCTGGACGACATCGCCACCCTTACTTATCGCGGCAGCCCGGAAGACATTGCCCGCCTGGGTTTTGCGGTTGCCCACGCTCTCGATCCGTCGGCTCCCGCGCCTGCCGGTTTGAGCGATAGCGCACAAACGCTGGCAGCAAGCATCGCCGGCAGTTTGAAGCAGGCAAAACGCCCGTTGATCGTATCCGGGACCGGTTGTGCCAGTCTTGCCGTGATTCAGGCGGCTTACAACGTCGCCAAGGCGCTGCCGTCGGCCGACAAACAGCTGACCTTTACTGTGCCGGAATGTAACAGCCTTGGCTTGGCAATCATCGGCGGACAACGGTTAGCGCAGGCTTTCGACCGTATCGGCAAAGGTTTGACGGACAGCGTGGTTATTCTTCAGAACGACCTTTACCGCCGGGCGCCGAGCCGCACTGTGGACTTGTTTTTGCAGCTTGCCGATCATGTCGTGGTGATCGACAGCCTGGAAAACAAAACCGCCGAACAGGCCGAATTGCTGTTGCCGGCTTCGACGTTTGCCGAATCCGAAGGCACGTTAATCAATAATGAAGGACGGGCGCAACGGTATTTTCCGGTCTATCCGCAAGCAGAATCGGTGCGAGCCGGTTGGCAGTGGCTGACGAGCGTGATGGACGATCCTAAATGGCAACATCACGATGATCTGACAGCCGCTTGCGCCGGCGCATTTCCCGTGCTTGCCGAGATTGTCCAAGCCGCGCCGGGCGCGGACTACACCGTCGAAGGCAGCAAAATTCCCAGGCAACCGCACCGTTACAGTGGCCGCACCGCGATGCGTCCTGAGGTCCGCGAGCCTCGCCAGCCGCAGGATAGCGAAACGCCGTTCGCTTTTTCGATGGAAGGCGATACTGAGCAAGTTCCACCGGCATTGTTGCCGGTCATTTGGGCGCCGGGCTGGAACTCGAACCAGGCGATCAATAAATTTGAGCAGGGAATAGACGACATCGGCCTGCGCTTGATTGAAGCTTCCGGCACCTTGCCTTGGTTCGGAGACATTCCGCCGGAGTTCGCGCCGACGCCGGGCCGGTGGCGAATCGTGTTGTTGCCGCATATCTTCGGCAGTGAGGAACTCAGCCTGCATTCGCCGCCGTTGCTCGAACGCTTGCCGCCGTTTTGCGTTTTACTGAACCCTTTGGATGCCGAGGCCTTGGGCGTCGATAGCGGCGATTCGGTGGAAATCAACAGTCTTGCAGGCGCTTCGGTTATGAAGATTCCGGTGCAAATCGAGCCTACGCTACCTTTAGGATTGTTGGGAGCAACCGCCGGATTGCCGGGGCTTCAAGCTATCAAAGACGGGGCCGAGGTCGGTTTAAAAAAAGTTAACCCGGAGGTGCCGTTATGAATACAGGCCTAGGCGATGCCGCCGATATTGCCGGTATTCTTGCCTCATTGATTGTGGTCGCGGCGATGCTGATTTGGGTGGAAAGGCGGCTGTTGGCTGTCTGGCAGGACCGCTTGGGGCCGAACCGGGTCGGGCCTTTAGGGCTGATGCAGGTCGTCGCGGACATGATCAAAATGTTTTTCAAGGAGGACTGGATTCCGCCTTTTGCCGATAAGCCGGTATTCGTACTGGCGCCGACCATCGTCTTCATCACCATGCTGACCGGTTTTGCTGTCGTTCCGTTTGCGCCGGGCGTCGGCATTATCGATTTCAATTTCGGCTTGCTGTATTTCCTGGCGATGTCTTCGCTATCGGTTTACAGCATCGTGCTGGCCGGTTATGCGTCCGGCAACAAATACTCGCTGCTCGGAGGCCTTCGCGCTGCGGCGCAGACGGTCAGCTACGAGGTCTTCATGGGTATCTCGATCATGGGCGTAGTGATGTTGGCCGGGACTTTAAATTTAAGGGAGATTGTCGAAGCCCAGCGCGGCGGCTGGTTCATCATTCCGCAGTTTGTCGGTTTTATTATTTTCCTGATCGCGGTCGTTGCCGAAAGCCGCCGGACGCCGCTGGATTTGCCGGAAGCCGAGCAAGAGCTGGTGGCCGGTTTTCATACCGAGTATTCGGGCATGAAATTCGGCATGTTCTTCATCGGTGAATATCTGGCTATTACGCTCAGCTCGGCGATGATCGTGACGCTGTTTTTCGGCGGCTGGCTCGGTCCTTGGCTGCCGCCGTTGTTATGGTTTTGTTTGAAAACCGCTGTTGGCATCGTGTTTTTTATTTTATTGAGAGGATCGCTGCCGAGGCCCCGTTACGATCAATTGATGGCTTTCGGCTGGAAAGTGCTGCTACCGGCGGCGTTGGTGAATTTGCTGGTGACCGGTGCGGTGGTGTTGTCGTTGCATGGTTGAGACAGAAAAAGCA
>CAZJOY010000034.1:0-24001 GCA_964547705.1 uncultured Methylobacter sp.
GCTACGCGTACCGTTTTTCATATTCGAGGCATTTGAAAAGGTACGCACAACTTATCCTACTTGGCTTTCCGGGCCGCGCCCGGTTAGCTCTAGGTTAGGCAGCAGTCGATTAACCAGTATCAAACAACCATAAGAGAGATAATTATGTGCAAAAAGTTAGCAGGCATAATGATGTTATTGGGCTTAACCATAGCAGTTCCAGTACAGGCCGAAATGTGGTCTTGTGACTATGATGGCAGTTGGTCCACATTCAATAGTGATGATAAAGGCAAATTTAACTGGAGTGTGGTCTGGCAGAGCAAAACTGGGGGCGGCTGGGGGATCACCGGCGATTATACTGATCGCTATGGTCAGTCAGTGCTGAACGGCGACTGCAATGATCGCATTTGCAACCTGACTCAGATATATCAAAGCGGCGAACTTAACGGTAGACAATACTTTTGGAAAGGTAAATATACTGACCAAGCAAACGGCAGTAACAGGACGATCAATCGGTTCGAAGGTACATGGGGCACTGCATCTAACGCCGATGATGGCCCGTGGCAGGCGGTTGCCACCTGTACGCGTAATTAAACTAACGCTCTAAGGTGGTGGATCATGCGTAGGGTGAATTTGCCGTTAGGCAATCCGCCATGATCGGAATGAACTAATCTGATCTGATCCCCGCTTGGACTTTTCCTAGCGGGGATTTTTTATACCCGATTGTGAACCGATAGGGTCAGATTAAATTGATTTTTGATTTAAAAAAACCAAGCTTGGTTTATTAGGCTAAATCGATAGAAACTGACCTTTTGATTTATCCGACAAGATCACATTTTTCGATTTTGTGCAAATTGATAGTTGTAATTAATTTGCTAGAATTGAGTTTGTTCTTGTCAATATTTAAGGGGAACATAATGATTAAAAATATTTTTGGGGCGTTATGCATACTCTTCCTAGTTACCAGTAAAAGCTGGGCTCTAGATGTTTTATATTATTCCGTTACCGATGGCAGCGTAAAAGGAGCCAATATATTAACCGGTGATGAAGTTTCCTCCATACCATCGACGGCTTTTAAGGGGGGGATTGTCGGTGCTGCCAGAGAAATTGCCGTTGACCCGGTTAAACGTTTGTTATGGTATACAGCCACTAATAACGCAATCTATTCCTTTTACCTTGATACGCTTGCAGAGGGGCCCTCCATTGCCAGCGGTAGAATTTCCGGCGCAGCAGTCGGCGCAGATAGACATTTATTTATCGATTACTCACGTCGCCATTTATTAGTAACTACAACCAGCGGCAACATACAAAGATTCGATCTGGAAACTCAAGCCGATCTCAATCCAATTCCAGCAACTTTCTTTACCGACGGCAACGTAGGCACCTATCGCCATCTAGCCAGCGACATCCGTACAGGAAATATCTGGTACGCAGCTACCGACGGATCGTTTCGTGAATTCAATCCCGATAGTTTGACCCATACCGGACGCAAAATTTCATTTGGTCAGCAATTCGGAGCAAATCCGGGAGCCTATCGGCATTTTGTAATCGATCCAAACCGGGATTTATTCTATTACGCCGTTACTGACGGCAGCATCAGCAGCATTCCTTTATCGACATTAACCAGAGGTGCCAACATATTGTTGGCAAATAAATTTACCGGCGCCAATCCCGGTGCCGGACGCATCATCAGTTACGATATTCTCGGCACACCGGGAGGCAATTTGGGCCATGCAGCCTTTACATCCAATTATCTGACGTTGCCTTTTATTTCGTTGGGCAATAATAATTATGTATCGGCAACCTTGAAGTTCGATGCCGGCCGGAATCTATTTACTGTGGAATACAGTGAGCAAACTGTCCAATCGCCAACAAACATAACTACATTTGATTCAACAACCGGCCAAGCAACTATACCTGCCGTCGATTATCAGGGAAGCACCTATCGTGCGGTGTTGAAGCAAGTACCCGGCACATTGACTTTCACCTTGGAAGGCGCTGAAATTATATAAAGTTCACCTCTAACAAATGAAAAGGGTATTGCCGTCGAAGGAAACGTACTCTAAGCGGGACGGGGTTTTGCAACTCCGTCCCTAACGTTTTGCGATGTTTGAGCCGGGTAGGGCGCATTGTGCCCTACTTGGCTTATTATCTATCGGACGCTAGATCGGGCGCCGGCATCGGGATCGACCGTGCCTGTCATACGGTTTAGCAAGTTGGTCTGTTGTGATCTTCTATCGGCTTGAGTTAAGTCGATCATACCTTTAAGCTCTGAAAAACGTTTCTCAGCTTCTGTTAGGAGTTCTGTTGCTTTAACCGAATCACCATCTTGTACAGCTGCTCGAGCTTTTTTCAAATAATCATTAGCACGGTTGCGATTACGGTCGAGCTTATCATTAGCATTGATTTCTTTACTTAACTTTAATGCCTCTTTGATATCGTCAATAACGACATCGCTACCCGCATTGTGACTCAGGGCTATCAATGCTTTAGTAACTTGACCTACAGTAGCATCAATTCCTTCAGCTGGAGTCATTCTGTTATACATACATGCCATCCCCAAACAGATGTCAGCAGTAGCCGAAAAAGACCCTAAAGAGAGTGCCAAAGTAGTTGCTACTACAGTGCTTTTTAATAATTTCATGTAATGCTATCCTCATTATAGTTATTTTTATTAGGTCGGTAACCCCTTAGATATTAAGGAAATTTAGTTGGTTACGCGGCTAATGTGAGCTTTATCGCAACACTTGTCAATATTAAATGAATTAACTCGGTTCCAGGAATTCAGTTTAGCGAATTACCGGATAGGTCTTTCCACGGAAGTAAAGGGGCAAGCCTTGCATTGTGTATTTCTCTAAATCAGAAACTTGATTATGCTCTGCACAAGATCTGTCCCTGTTTCCTCCTTAAGCCCGGCCTCCAAGCAGGGCCAAGTCAATGCTATATATCCATCCCTATTGATATGCAACCACAAGGTTATATTCGATCATAACAATTCAATCGATTTATACGATTAAATCGATAAAATCGATTGACATGAATTGCCTTTGAGTTTTAAATTCTCTTCGACCTTTACAAAAAGCGGAGAATTGCAATGATAAACAATACATTGGTTACCAGAATCATGGGTGTATCAAAATCCGTCATAGCAGATGTAAAATTAAATTATCCCTGTCAATTGAGATATCTCGACTCGCCCGAAGGAGGGATTATGATTACAGGCGATAGCAGTACGCTGGCAGATGTATTAGCATGGTTGGAAAGCAATAAACATATGCATAGCGTTCGGAGAACGGGTAGCCGATATTTTTGCGAACGTTTGATTTTAGTGCTATGGGAGGGTAAGTTTTTAACTTGTAACGCCAATGAGTTAAGTTAATAGGAAAAACGAGTCAGGCCTTACGGGGCCAGGTTTGGCAGATCCTGTATTGGGCATTTCTCTAAATCAGAAACTTGACTGTGCGCTCCGCAAAGCCTGACTGTTTTCTCTACTCGTTTTTGTCTTCCGTTTTCACAGCTCCAGCGGCCTGTCCGTTTAAACGTAAGATTACATCGCGACTAAAGTAAGCCGACCAGCGCATCAATAATGTACTGAAATATAACCATTTCATTTTTCTGGTCATTGGCCGGATTTTTAATATACTCAAAAAGACGTCAACTATTTATTGGAAATACGGCTATGTCTTTAATCACTTGGAGCGACCAACTTGCAGTTGGAATAGAAGAAATCGATCAACAACATCAAAAGCTTGTTCAGCTTATTAACGGTCTGCATAACCATATGCTGGCCGGCGATGCCAGCGACATAATGAATAAAGTTCTCGATAGGGTTATCGAATATACGGGCTTTCATTTTCAAACCGAAGAGCAATTGATGCTGGAATATGATTACCCGGATGCAGAAGCTCATCGGCACGAGCATAGCGATCTTGTCCATGCTGCGGTCGATTTGCAGCAGAAACTGAAAAGCGGGCATGCTCATATCACAATGGAAACCATGCATTTTTTACAAGATTGGCTGCAACACCACATTCTTGGATCAGACAAAAAATTTGCCGAGCACCTTAGAGCTAAGGGCCTTAGCTAAATATAAGTCATCGTATATTAATGTTATTGGGTTGCGAAATGATGCCGCCCAATACAGCCAAATCTATCCAGTTGCCAAAAGTTGTTTTCTATTTCCCGGTATAAAATGCCGACAAGAACCCGCAATGTTCAATCCTCATTGCGGGTGTTGCAGATATTATTGTGCTCCGGGTACGGAGGTATAACTGGTTAAGATGAACAAAAATGGGTTAGAGTTTGGAACCAGCGCCAACTCGGCACTGACTTGACCTTGGCTAGTGGTATTTTGCATGAGCTGAACCATCGGCACAGTGAGCTGCCCTGTTGTAGGGAAAAAATTCGCCGCATTGCCCGAAGAGACTGTAGTCGGTTGGGTACTTTCCAGCACAAATCCAATACCGGTCGGGCTGCTGTCGTTGGGGCTTAGTCTAAGTGTTGCGTTGTAAGCTTGACTGCCTACATTAACGACCGGCAATGTCAAAATAGTATTGTCGTAAGAATAATTGGCAACAGTCGAGGTAGTGGCCGCTGATCTTGGGTAACCGGCACGTTGCCAAGCGAGCATGGCGGCAGCTTGCTCCTGATCAAGTACCGGGATACCGTCGTTAAAAATGGGCATCTGATCTGTAGCTCTTACGACAGCGCGAGCAGCATTCTGTAACGTTGCTTCATAAGTGTCCCAGTTAAATGAAGGAGGAGCGCCGTTTCGGGCCGAGTCTGTTAGATTAGATGAATGGCAGCCCAAACAGTGGGGGGAAAATATTTGCTCTCGAATGCCGTTTGCGCCTTCATAGAATGGATCAGTAGCGAAAGCCTGACCTGTAGTAAAAAAAAGAGATAATATAATTAACGTGCTTTTTGTATTCATTAAGTGTTCCTTTTTAGATGTATACGGGGATTAAAGACGTTTCTAATATCAGTTTTTCCATAATATTAGGTTGTTCAAGTAGTCGAATAATATTAATAATTTTATTTTAGGGATTGGCTTAATAGAGCTCCTTATAGTTAGGTGACATAAAATAGATTATGAGGCTGGACAACTTCAAAGATGACTTCCAAAAATATTGTCATCAGTAAAAATGATCGGCTATATTTCGTTACTGTCTCCCAATTCCACAGACTTCATTCAGCTCATACAATGCAGGAAAATTCCCTGTAAATTCATTATGCTAGAAAAAAAGCATTGTTCAATACGTATAATTACCTTGTTTAAACCTCGTCTTGCTGAAATCTTCTAATACGGTGGAAGGATTCTTGCCTGATCAAGACTTGTCGTTTTCTGGAGCAGATTCAGGTGATAATGCTGTCTGTTATGTAAAACAGGTGAGTTTCAAATTTAAGGAATAAGTTTTATGAAATCCAGAGATAGACGTCGGGGACTGGTTTTAGTTAATACCGGTTCGGGCAAGGGGAAATCTTCCAGTGCTTTGGGCATGGTTTTTCGTGCAGCAGGCTGGAATATGAAGGTCTGCGTAATTCAATACATTAAAGGACAATGGCAAACAGGCGAACAAAAAGCCGCCGAACGCTTTGATAATATCGAATGGCATGCGCTGGGTGACGGTTTTACTTGGGATACCAAGAATTCTGAGCAGGATATTAAAACCAGCCGGGAAATTTGGGAGTTTAGTAAAGCTAAGATTCTGTCTGAAGAATTCGATATGGTGTTGCTGGATGAGATCAATTACTGCTGTGGCTATAATTGGATTTCCGGTCAGGAAATAGCCGATTTTATCCGCAACGAAAAGCCGGCCTGGATGCATTTAGTCTTGACCGGTCGTAATGCCGCCCCCGAAGTTATAGAAATTGCCGATACCGTAACCGAGATGACGAAAATAAAACACGCTTATGAGCAGGGCATCAAGGCTGAACAGGGGATTGAGTTTTAAAAGCAACTTAGTTGATCGATAAGAGCAAGGTTTTGAACGTATATGCTATAAGTTGCCGGGGAAAATGGCAGCTATAGAATTTTAAGGTAAATACGCCGGGCAACCTGTAAAATGCTGGGTGATTGTCACAACGAGGAGAAGAAAAATGTCAGAAGTACAAAAAATTATGATAGCGGTTGCTTCAGTTTTTATAATGGGCTTTGTTTTGGTCGGCCTAAGTAAAGAAGACCAGACTCCAGAGCAAATGGAAGCCGCGGCAAAAATTAGAGGCATGGTCGCAATGCAAATGATGGCAAATGACAAATGTCCTCAGAAAATCAAAGAAGTAACAGGTGAGCAGGTATTTACCACTTCTGAAACCGAGAGCGATAAGGAGACTTACCTGACGTTGAAATGGGTGGGTGAAAACGCGAATAACGGCGGGTTCAAACATGCATCATGCACATTGCATGCTGCTTTGGGTGGCATTTCGGAACTCATTATTGATGATAAGGTCATCATAAAGAAAAAAATATAGGTTATGGGATTCTGGTTGGATCATCTATTTCGTAGGCCGTGTTTTTATTGAGAGATTATCAACTCTCTGGAATATGTTTTGTTTATTCAACCGGAAAAACAGCTGTAAAACTTGGGCATCACAAGACTAGTATCCCTTAATCTACATTGATGTAGCTAAGGTTAAGATAACAAAAAAGAAATTATTATTTTTATGACAAAAACAGTGATTAGAGGAGTTTTAAAAACATGGAAAGAAGATCGGGGGTTTGGCTTTATTAGCCCTGATGGTGGTGGAAAAGATATTTTTATACATATCTCGGCACTCAAAGGAGCGAGTCGCCGCCCAGTAACTGGCGATATTATCTATTATCAGTCTGCAAAAGATAATCGGGGTAAGTTCAAAGCGGTTAATGCTCATATTGAAGGCGTGGAAATTATGGAAGATAAATCCGATGCAGATTTTTTTCATTCCAATAAACGTATCCTGCTGATAGTGCTGGGTATACTGGTTGTTGCCGTTGCTGCGGCTATTCAGTTGGCTTAACCGTTGCGAAAGAACAAGGATGGTTTTTTAAGAAAGGTGTGTCGTCTATCGGCAATAGGCGCTTTGAGCAGACACCTATTGCTGACACACTTATTTTGGGCTCGCTTATAAACGATTGAATGCGGCATGAGTTTATATCTTCCTCTTATCGGCGCCGTATTAGTGAGTCTTATTTATTTTGCAATCAGGGCTAATAAAGCCAGACAGCTTAAATACATCGAGCGGTATCACTTTCATGAAGGCATACGCCAGAAATTATCACAAAAACACCCGCAGTTAACCGCGCAGCAGCTTGATATGGTCTTTCAAGGTTTAAGAGACTATTTTCGCATTTGTCATCAAGCGAAAAAACGCATGGTGTCGATGCCGTCTCAGGTTATTGATGACGCTTGGCATGAGTTTATTCTTTCCACTCGTATTTATAAAAAGTTCTGCACCAAGGCGATGGGGCACTTTTTACATCATACGCCCGCCGAGGCTATGCCTACTCCGACTCTTGCGAAGATAGGCATTAAACGAGCTTGGCGATTGGCGTGCGCATTGGAGCAAATCAATCCTAAAAAGCCGGTTCGATTGCCGCTTATTTTTGCAATGGATGCTTTGTTAAATATAAATAATGGCTTTATTTATCGGCTAGACTGTAAAAAGAACGGAGCGGGCGGTTACTGCGCCAGTGATATCGGTTGTTCTTCGGGGGGCGGCGGTTCAGGCGATGCGTCCGGTTCTGAAAATTCGGATGATTCGTCCGGTTGCGGTAGTGATTGCGGTGGAGGCTGCGGCGGCGGTGATTGAACGGTATTTATTGACATAGATGCATGTTGCATTAAGGGGATGTAATGACTGATTCACAAAAATGGCTGGCTTTGGTTTTTATCTCAGGTTTAGCCTGGCTGGTTTATCTGTTGGCGCCGGTGTTGATGCCGTTCGCATTTGCCGCGATGCTGGCCTATTTAGGCGATCCGCTGACCGATAAGCTGGAAACTTACCAATTATCCAGGACTAAGGCCGTGCTGGTGGTTTTTTCCGGGATGACGCTGGTTTTTGTATTGTTTTTACTGCTGTTTGTCCCTCTTTTGGAATATCAGGTCGAGCATTTTGTCAGTAGCCTGCCGGCTTATGTATCGTGGTTGAATGAAACTGTCATTCCCTGGACGCAACGTCGATTTCATCTAGGCATCAGGCCGATTAACCTCAACCAAATCATTAACCTTGTTAAGAGCCACTGGGAGCAGGCGGGCGGTATTGCTGCGTCGATAATGAGCTCGGTTTCTCATTCCGGCGGGGTAATAGCCGAATGGCTGATGAATCTGCTGTTAATCCCTGTGGTTACTTTTTATTTATTGCGCGATTGGGATGAGCTGATCGTCAAGATTCATGATTTATTGCCCCGGCGCGTGACTTCTACAGCTTCCAAGCTGGCGCGAGAAGTCGATACCGTATTATCTGCATTCGTTAGAGGCCAGTTCTATGTGATGTTGGCCCTGGGTTGTATTTACAGTATCGGGCTGTGGATGACCGGCCTCGATTTGGCTTTATTAATAGGTATGTTGGCCGGCCTAGTCAGTTTCGTGCCTTATCTGGGCTCGATTGTCGGCATCGTTACGGCTTGTATAGCAACCTTGGTGCAATTTCATGACCTGATTGAACTGGTGCCGGTCGCCATCGTTTTTATCATAGGCCAATCCCTCGAAGGCATGGTGTTAACGCCGATGTTGGTAGGCGATAAAATCGGTTTGCATCCGGTTGCGGTGATGTTTGCGGTATTGGCCGGCGGCCAGTTATTCGGTTTTCTAGGCATTTTGCTGGCATTGCCTGTCGCTTCGATCATTATGGTGTTGTTACGGCATGTGCATGATATATACCGGTACAGCGATTTTTACGGTCGAGAATGAAATTTAGGCCGGTCGTTTTTGCGCTCTGTTTTGCGTACTTGCTTGGCGCTGCCTGTTGGGCCAGTGATGAAAAGCGGGAAGCCGATTTTGCCGATAGCATCGGCAAGACGTTGACTGTGGGCAAAACGGTTTGGCTGGAGTCAGAAGGCAGGAAGTTTCTCGGCCTTTATACGGAAACTGAAAAAGTATCCGGCAATGGCGCTGCAATTATTCTGCATGATATCGATGGACATCCCGATCAGCAGCAACTGATCAATCGTTTGAGAGTCCTTTTACCCGATCATAACTGGTCAACATTGTCGCTGCAAATGCCGCTTAGAGAAGCCGGTGCTGAGCAGGAAGAATATTATGCTTTGCTACCTGAGGCCGCGGCGCGGATTCAGGCAGGGATTAGCTATGTCAACGGCAATGGCGCAGCCAATGTTGTCGTGATCGGTTATGGCTTGGGCGGCTTGATGGGCATTTACGCCCTGACTGAGCAAGGGGCAAATATTAAAGCATTGGTAGCCATTAGTTTGCCGGTGCCGGCGACTGAAAACAAAATGGCTCAAACACTGGATTTTATTAAGAAGACCAAAATTCCGATGCTGGATATTTACGGATCATTGGACATAGCCGATGTGACTGAAAGCGCCAGGGAGCGACGTTTGGCGGCAAAAGAAAATACCGGTTACCGGCAGGTTAAACTCGATGATGAAGGCCACGCTTACTTGCACGATGAAGGCTTGCTTGTTAAACGCATCTACAGTTGGTTAGGGGCAGTCGCTGCCGCTCAATAATTGATTGCGGTAAGAGCGCGCGGCGGGCTGCTCAACTCAGCTTTATACCGCGCAATCATCCTGTTGAGTCATACGGCCCGGATTGCTGATATTGTAGCCTCGTTGGGCAATACGGCCCGGATTGCCGAGCACCAGGCAGTGTTGAGGGATATCCTCGGTAATGACGGCGCCGGCGCCGATGGTGACACCATCGCCGATACTGACATCGGCACATATCCGCGCATGGGCGCCGATATACACGCCTTCGCCAATCACCGGTCCGTTGCCGGGCGTTTTATCGCTTCTTCCCACCTTGACTTGCTGATGAATCACACAGTACGGTCCAATGCGACAGTTTCTGATTTCAATGCCGCCAAAGTGTCCGATGCAGAAACCGGGACCAATATCCGCACTTTGATCCAAATCGATGCCGTAGGCTTTGCGTACACACACTGACAATATCCGGTAAACCGGGGCGAGAGGCGTCGCAATCAGCGAACCGAAGTGGTATTGGCGCAGATGACCCAGCCAGCGCCCAAAGCGGTATATCATCAGCGCCTGAAGTCCGTAATTTCCCCAAAGTGAGTTCAGCACATCAACCGGACGGGCGGTGCCGGTCCAACGATGCACATGCATAATGTCGACACGAATATTCTCGAACATTTAATCTGCTTGTCCTGTATTCACATAGTGTATGACATCCAAATCGTGATGTTCCCGCAATTGGGAGTTATCAAAATACCTCGCCACTAATCGGGGAGGATTGCCTTGCATCATAACGCCGGGGGGGATGCTTCTGGTAAGCACTGTGCCTGGCAGTAGCGTAGCCCCATCGCCGATAGTAATAGCGCCGTAGATCACACAATCCGAACCAATCCAGACATTGCGGCCAATCTCGGGGCGTCCTCTATCGGTATGGTTCATGCCGACGGTAACGCGCGTGCCGATCATGGTTTCGGAGCCTGCTTTTTTGGCTCCGAAAATGATATTGCCTTGATCGGAAAAAAGCACACCCTGCCCAATTTCACAGTCGTTGGCAATGTCGCTTTTTGCGTTCATCCTCATCATCGTCAATTTCAGCAGTGCAATGGGAATCAACATGCTCCGCCAAAGCCATTTGTGTTCGCCGTTATTCTTGCGTTTTAAATACAACCAGTGATCTATACGGTGTATCAACATCAGCCGTAAACCCGGAGAAATCGTCAGTAGCCGTGAGCGTGAGATTAAGTTGACAGGGCGATCCGGCCAGCGCCGACAATGAGCATTATCGATGTCGCTGCTGATTTGATCGCCTATTTGCCAGCGCGAGGGCGGATATATTTCGTAAACAGGCTGGCAGACAACATCAGCCTGTGGTTGTTGAGGGGCGGGGGCAACCTCAACGTCCTGAGCTAGCCGGTTCATTTTGCTACCTGCTCGGTAGAGAGTGAGCTGGCAAAATTTAAAAAGGCCGTGGCAACGAGTTCTTGCCCGCGTTCGTTCAGGTGGCCGCCATCGTTTGTGAGCTCGGGGCACAGTGCCTCGACCGTTTGCCCATTAACGTTCGCTTGGCAGGATTTACCGGCCGATTCAGCTTCGGCCCGGGCAAGATCGAACAAGCGGCCTGTTGCAAGATACCGTTTGCGAAGCAGTGTATTGAATTCCGCACGCTTAAGATTGTCTACGTAACCGGCGGGCTGCTTGCCTATCAGCCGCTTGACCCAGGCCTTCGGTCCGGTTTGTACGGCCATCAACGGCGCAGTGACTGCGACAAAGTTTGTTTTGGGATGCCGCTGCGCCAATGATTCGAGACTGGCAATATAGCTGTTCGCCAGTTGTTGGGCATCGGTAGCGGCGTTGAAATCGATATAGCAGAGCTTCATTAAAGCCACATCTGCGTTTTTGGCTGCACCGGCATCAATCGCGGCTGCAAAATCCTCTATTTTAGATAGCGGGTCGCCGTTGTTGCCGATCGGAAAATGGCTGATTCCCAGAGTAGTAGGCGCTGTCCGTTGCTCGCGAATAGTAAGATTGCCACCGTTCCTGGTGTTTAGCAGTTCTACACCGTTGAGAATATTCCAGCCTACCGACTGATGGCCGAAAACCACTCGCTTTTTTTCCAGTATCCGCCATTCCGGCCTGTTGATTTGCGTTGCTATTGCCATCGATGTTTCCTCACGTTTGGATTGATTACATCCCGGTAGTATTAATATGATTGCTGCAATCAACCACCATCCACACTTATTTCTCATCGTCATAGCTTTGTCTCCGCTCAGCATTGCTCAATGGTTTTCGTTCAGATAAGCATCGGTGGTTTGGTCATCGGGCCGATCACCGTTTCCATCGGAATTCCAGGCCAATGCAATGCGGCAGTGGTTTTACGCTTGGCTTGGATGTCACGGTAGATAAATTTCGCTTGGTCCAGGTGAATACCCAGCTCAAGCGCCAACTGAGAGGCCGGTTCGCCATTGTTGTAAGCCAGCAAGGCAATATCCATTTTGTCGTAAGGCAGGGCATAATAAAATTCGTCTTGTCCTTGCGCCATGCTGTAGGTATCGGTGGTAGGCTGAGCATTGCAGACGTCTTCAGGAAGCCCCAGATAACGAGCCAGCGCATAAACCTGGGTCTTATATAAGTGGGCGATAGGTTTTATATCGGCCGAGCCGTCACCGTTTTTGACAAAAAAGCCCTGGTCGTATTCCAGGCGGTTGGGCGTGCCGATGACGGCATAGTGCAGACGATCGGCATGAAAGTACTCAAGCGTTTTGCGCACCCGTTGCTTGAAATTAGTCGCGGCGACAATTTGCAGATAATTCTTCGAGTCCAGCCTCTCCTCGAACAATTGCCCATCGGGAGATTGGACGACCAGTTTGAAATAGTTGACTCCTCCTGTCTGTCCGCCGGCAATCGTAATTTTACTTTTCCAATCGGAGCTATAGGTCGGGAAAACAGAACGAATAGCATCGTCTCGCCAGTCGTAACAGCCCAAAGCTTCCAATACCGGTGCAATATCGAATTCCTCGTAAGCGATGCCGAGCTGATCCGCCACCATGCGGCCGCGGATAGAGCTTTCGGAAGCAGAGTCGCGCTCAGGCAGCAATAAGCCAAATACGCGCCCCTGTCCAACGGCGCGTACGGCCAGTGCGGCACAGACAGCACTGTCTATGCCGCCGGAAATAGCGACGATCAAGCCGCGCCGGTGGAGATGGCTGCGCAGCAATTCGCGTATGCGTTCAGTAATTTTAGTGGTTTCAGCGGCTTCGTCCAGCTTGAGCCCGGCCGTAATGTTTTCAAAGGACTCGTCCAGCTTGAGCCCTGCATTAAGCTTTGTAGACATAAATAAACTCCTCAATAATGAATTATTCTAATTTTGCGAGTGATGTGAGGTGCTGTTCTATCGTTAGCTTCCGCGATAGCTTGCCGTTGGCTGTGTGCGGCAGTTTCGGTAGCAACAAGACATGTTTAGGCACCATGTAGTTTTCCAGTCGTTCATTACAAATATGCTTAATCTGTTGCGCGCTCAATTTTTCGCCTTCTCTCACAGCCACAAAGGCGCATACCGCCTCACCAAGTATGGGGTCAGGGATGCCTGCCACCACGACTTCCTGCACAGCCGGGAGACTATAGATTGCATTTTCGACTTCGGCTGGGCTGACTTTTTCTCCACGGCTTTTGATGATTTCGTCGCTACGTGCGACGAAAAAGAAATCCCCATCTGCGTCCTGCCGGAATAAATCGCCGCTTTTCAATAGGAACTCGCCCGGTAATGGACCGGGCACCAGTACCTCGGCAGTTTTTTCAGGCTGGTTCCAGTATCCTTGCATCACATGAGGACCTCGAATGTACAGATTGCCAACCTCGCCCTGTTCTACCGTGTGCCCGTCTTCATCCAGCAACAGTAGTTCGGTGCCGGGTATCGCGCATCCGACCGATTCCGGTTTGAGCTCAGCCAAGGCAGGATCCAGATAGGCGCAACGGATGCACTCGGTTTGGCCGTACATCTTATATAAGTTGGCCTGAGGGAACATCCGACGGATGCCGGGAATAAATTCCGCCGGCAGTGCCGCGGCAGCGTTAGTCAGTATGCGCACGCTGGGGAAGCGTAGCGGTTGTTTGGCATCTTGCGCCAGCATCATCGCAAAGACTGTAGGGACACTGGCAAAGCTGGTGGCAGCTTCGTCATTCATCCGCTTGAACACCTGCATCGGATAGATAAACGAGCGCTCCTGGATCAACGTGGCTCCGGCTCGTACCGCGGAAAGCCATTGGAAAAGGCCATAGCCGAAATTGAGCGGTAAAGCGGAAAATAATCGGTCGCTGGATGAAAAGCCCAGATATTCATTGATGCTGTTCAATGCAAATAACAGCGATTTGTGAGTGTGCATTACACCTTTAGGGACGCCAGTGGTGCCGGAAGTGTAGATCAATGCGGCCAAGTCCAACGTGATAGCTGATTGAGGCGGCAGTGTGCACGGCATACCGGCCAATGCATCGTCCATATTCTCAACGCCGGCCGGTAATACCTTGGCGTTGGCGGTGCACAATATCTTGAGTGCCGGCATTTGCTCAACCAGTGGACCGAATACGCGTGAGAGATTGGGTTCACTGAGCAATACACGGCTGCCCGAATCGTTCAGCATGAATGCCAGTTTGTCGCGTTTGGTTTGGGCATTAATCATGACAAACGCGCCCCCAGCCAATAGTACGCCATAGATTGACAGCGCACATTGCCAAGTGTTGTCCATGAAAATTGCCACACGGTCGCCACGATTGACGCCACGCGAGCGCAAGGCATGAGCCAAGCGGCACGCATAATTCACCACTTCGCGGTAGCTGACGTGCACATTGCCTGCAACCAGGGCGGTATCGTCAGGATGGCATACGGCGGTAGTGAGCAAGGTATCTTGCAATAGCCGAGACATAGCGATTGCTTTTGCTTAGGCGGCAACAGCTTGAGCTTGCTTACGCTGAACAAAATTAGTCAGGTTATCGACAGAGTCAAGATTAGTCGGAAGCATTTCATTGTCATCTACTTTGATGTCAAAGGTTTCTTCAATGAAAAGTATGATTTCCAGAACACCGGTAGAATCCATAATGCCACTGTCAAGGAAGGAATCACTATCTTGTAAAGCTGATTCATCTTCGGTGAAAAGGAAATTTTCCAAAATATATTGTCTAATAATTTTTTTCATGTGTATGACTCTAAGTTAGCGTTGAATTAAAGAAGAATAAGAGGTATCCGTTTTGCGGACAGTTTGAGAAAATTGTTCAATAAAAAAATGATGGCACAACTGTGTAGAAAGGACGCCTACTAAAGCCATGTTGTCTTTGTAGGCAATTGAACTGCCGCGGCTCGCTTTTCTAAGTAGAAAACCGACTTTTTGAGCATCAAAATAGCCATAGCGCTTGAGCTTTTCTTCGCTTAGCAGATCATCCATATAGTCGGGAGGATGGGCAGAAAAAAAGGCCGGAATATCCGGCGCACGATACGGTTGTTTGTGACGCTCAAGAATTTGCCGAGGTAACTGGCTTTTCATGGCTTGTTTAAATAGGTATTTTTCGTTCAGTACGCGCATCTTCAGGCGCGGGTTCAGGCGATTGGCGAACTCAATAACACGATGATCCAAAAAAGGAAAACGTCCCTCCACGGAATTGGCCATCAGCATACGATCTCCCTGGGAGCATAATAAATAGCTGCCCATCAGCGTCTTTGCTTCCAGGTATTGCGCACGGTTGAATGAATGCCAGTTGCCGAAAGCAGCCGGCAATTGTTCGCTTAGCAGGTCGGCAGCATTTTCCCGTAGCTTGGCGTTGAGCTCCCGCGAGAAAAATACTTTGCACTGGGACGTAGTGAACCACCGGGTAAGATGACTGAATCCTGGCTGATTTGGTGTCTCCAAACCGATGCTGTAGTAATTATTCAAGTAAGCTTTAGTCTGGGAGCCGGAGGTTTCCAGGTAAGGATACAGCGCTTTGAGTAATAGCGGCCGCCATTCGGATTGAGGGTGGCGAGCCCAGAATTGGCGGATTTTGGCCTCTTTGAACAGGTCGTAGCCTCCCAATGCTTCGTCAGCGCCTTCACCGGTAAGAACTACTTTATAACCCGAGGCGCGCACCAATCCGGACAGTTGCCGCATAGGCGTGGGAGCCGTCCGTAAGATCGCTGTTTCGGCATGGAAAATAGTGTCGGGAAAGTTCTCGGCAATGTCGCTGTTTTGGCAGAATATACGGCTGTTTTCCACGCCAAGGTGTTCGATCATTTGCTTCTGGAAAGCCGATTCGTCAAGCGACTGATCTTCAAAGCCGATAGAGAAGGTCTTCAGCGGTGTATCTGAGTGGCGGCGGATCAGTGCTACCAGCGCAGAGGAATCGAGTCCTCCTGAGAGGTAGGCGCCAACCGGGACATCTGCGCGCAAACGAATGGATGTTGCATCGGCTAATAGATCATACAGCTGCTCGGCCAAGTCGGTGTCCGAACCTTGCTGATAGTCGCTGTGTTCGGGAAAGCGCCAATCCCAATAAACTGATTCACGCAAACTACCGTTTTCCAATACCAACATGTGCCCGGGCGATACTTCAAAAATATCTTCAAATAGGGTATTAGGGCTGCGAGGCGCCCAGAATGTGAATATTTGGTCTAATGCCGCTGCGGATATGCGCGGCGCTTCCGGTAATTGAGGCAATAATGCTTTAATTTCCGAAGCAAATAATAGCCGGTCGCCTTGGCGCGTATAGAAAAACGGCAAAATACCGACCCGATCTCGCACTAACAATAATCGTTGGCGGCCGCTGTCCCAGAGAGCGATGGCAAATTGGCCATTCAGGTGTTGAACAAAATCGTCACCGTACTGTTCATAGGCATGGACAATGACTTCGGTATCGCTGTGGGTATAAAAGCTGTGTCCCTCTTTGATCAGGGTTCTGCGTAGCTCTATATAATTAAATATCTCGCCGTTGAAAGTGATCCATACCGTTCGATCCTCATTATGCATCGGCTGAACGCCTCCGGCAAGGTCGATGATGCTGAGCCGGGTGTGACCCAAGCCGACCCGCTGGTTGGTATCAAGGTAGACGCCTCTACCGTCCGGTCCGCGGTGGTGCAGGGAAGGCAGCATGCTGTACACATCCTTTTCGCTAATTTTGGTTTGCATCGAGAGCGCTGCGATACCGCTAATTCCACACATGTAAATTCCTTGGCGTCTTGTTTGAGCTTAAGTATTACTCTTTGAATAGCATATGAAAAACGACAACGTTTGATTTATTCTAAATAGAAAAAGTGCGAAAGAATATAAGTGCAAATACTAGGAAAATCGGCGAATTTAATAGAAAATTAATCTAACTGTAATAAGTTTGTTCTGATTATGTTGAATCAAAAATATCGCGTGATAAGCTCTGAAAAAATCTCTAACAAGCCGTTTAAAATCTCACAACTTCTGTATTAAAGACGATAAAAGTTAGAGGCGGGCAAGCGGTATTTCCGAGATTGGTAAGTTGGTCTTATTGCTGACGCGTATCAGACACTTAGGTGACTTCTGTTGGTATGCGTGACTGGCTTGCAGCGGAGCGGTTTGTTTGCCGGAAACTGCCAAGAAGCGATTTTTAAGTTTGGCTTTATTTGTTTAAATGAAGAATTGCAGTGTCTGGCATGTCATGCTGCGTTTTGTTTTTTCAATATTTTTAGGAATGAAAAGCCGGTAAATAACAAGGTTATTTTAGCAGTGCTATTGCCTGAGTAATCGGGTAGGAATATAATGGAATATTGAGAGGATATTAATCGTCTCTTCACTAAACAATAAAGGGTGTGTAAAGCAGTTATTTAGTGTTAATGGGTGCGATTTCGAATCCTTCCGTTCACACCGCCCCATTCATAATTAAGAGTTAGCGACGATCATTAACTCTTCAGTTCTTTTGAGCCGTTTACCGGTATTCTATAGAAATTCTTATTTAAATTTTAGTTGAGGTAAAGAAATGCAAGTTTCTGTCGAAAAGACATCAGAATTAAGCAGAAAAATGACTGTTAGCGTGCCTGAAGAGGTTGTTCAGGAAAAAATGGCTGCACGTTTAAAGTCGTTAGCGCGCGAAGTTAAAATTGATGGCTTTCGTCCGGGTAAAGTACCCCAGCATGTCATTAAGAAAATGTATGGAGATCGGGTTCGCGGCGAAATAGCGGGGGATCTGGTTGAGACCACCTATTATAAAGCGCTGGAGGAAAACGATTTAAGACCTGCCGGTTATCCACATATTCATCCATCGGATGAAGGCGAAGGTTTCAAATATACTGCTGAGTTTGAAGTCTATCCTGAAATATCGCTGGAAGGCGTTGAGCAACTTGAAGTGTTACGGCCTGTCGCTGCCGTTCAAGATGTTGATGTCGACGATATGATTGAAAAGCTAAGAGCGCAAAAGAAAACATGGGCAGTTGTTGAGCGTGCATCCCAGGAACATGATCGAGTGACGATTAGTTTTTCAGGGGAATCCGAAGGCGAGAACTTTACGGATGGAAAAGTAGAAAACTACCAGGTTGAAATTGGCGCAAAACAAATGATTCCAGGTTTTGAAGACAACCTGATTGGTCTTAAGGCAGGCGACAATAAAAGCTTTGAAGTGTCTTTTCCGGAAGAATATGGCAATGAAAAATTAGCCGGTAAAGTAGCCAAGTTTGATGTTGAAGTGACTAGTGTTGAGGAATCAGCTTTGCCGGAAATCGATGATGCTTTTATTAAGGCATACGGTATTGAGGGTTCGGTAGATACTTTCCGTGAAGATATTCGAAGCAATCTTGAAAGCGAGCTCGAACAGGCATTGCGCGGCAAATTGAAAAATTCGGTGATGAATGCTTTATATGAAAAAATTCAGATTACTGTTCCGAATACATTAGTTGATTCGGAAATCGAAAGTATGATGAAACCGTACATCGAAACGGCCAAAAGACAGAAAATGAAGCTGGAAGACTTGAAGCTGCCTAGAGATGCATTTGAAGAGCAGGCAAAGCGCCGCGTGGCTTTGGGATTGATCTTAAGCGAGATTATTCATAAAAACGAAATTAAAGTGGACGATAACAAAGTACGTTCTACTATTGAAGACATGGCGAAAAGCTACGAGCGCCCCAGTGACGTTGTTGAGTGGTATTATTCCGATAAAACTCGGTTAAATGATGTGAGACAGATGGTTTTGGAAAATCAAACCATTGAGTGGCTGGTTGAGCGGGCCAAAGTGTCTGATGAGGCTATAAGTTTTAGCGATGCTATGAATAAGCAAGGGTAATAAGGGGTTTAAATGTATAACCAGTACATAAGAAATCAAATGATGGCGCCGGAAGCAGCAGGCGGCTTGGTGCCTATCGTTGTTGAACAAACTGCTCGCGGTGAGCGCTCTTTCGATATTTATTCCAGATTATTAAAGGAGCGGGTCATCTTTTTGGTGGGACAAGTTGAAGATTACATGGCTAATCTGGTTGTTGCCCAGTTGCTTTTTCTGGAATCGGAAAATCCTGATAAAGACATCCATTTATATATCAATTCGCCGGGTGGTTCAGTGACTGCGGGTATGTCAATTTATGACACGATGCAATTTATTAAGCCCGATGTCAGCACTATGTGTATCGGCCAAGCAGCCAGTATGGGAGCATTGCTTCTAACTGGCGGAGCAAAAGGTAAGCGTTATTGTTTACCTCACTCAAGAATGATGATCCATCAACCTTTGGGCGGTTTCCAAGGGCAGGCTTCTGATATTGATATTCATGCTAGAGAAATTCTGTCCATCAGGGAAAAACTGAATAAAATTCTTTCCGATCATACCGGCCAGCCGATAGAAAAGGTTCAGCAAGACACCGACAGAGATAATTTCTTAAGTGCAAATGACGCTGTTAGTTATGGTCTAATTGATCAAGTGTTGTCGAGTCGAACAACTGTTGCTAATAAATAACGGTTGGTATTTTTTTGTATTTCGATATATTCTTTGCCCAATCGAAAGTAAAAACATCATCTTTGGATGTTTGGGGGAGTCCAATTTATGAGTAATGACAAAAACAGCAAAGATGACGATAAACTGCTTTATTGTTCTTTTTGCGGTAAAAGTCAGCATGAGGTCAGAAAGCTTATTGCTGGGCCATCAGTTTATGTCTGTGATGAGTGTGTAGATCTTTGTAACGATATTATCAAGGATGAGTTGCAGGATGACTCGTCTTCTTTCGGTGGTGAATTGCCCAAGCCGAAAGAGATAAAAGAAGAGCTTGATAGCTATGTTATCGGACAGGAAAATGCGAAAAAGATTTTGGCTGTTGCGGTTTATAATCACTATAAACGTCTTCGCAGCAAGTCCAAAAAAGATACGGTTGAATTAGCCAAGAGCAATATTTTATTGATTGGGCCTACCGGGTCGGGGAAGACTTTGCTGGCTGAGACACTAGCTCGCTTATTGGATGTGCCTTTTACTATTGCTGATGCAACTACGCTGACAGAGGCGGGTTATGTCGGAGAAGATGTAGAAAATATCATTCAGAAGATTCTGCAAAAATGTGATTATGATGTAGAGAAAGCTGAAACCGGTATTGTCTATATCGATGAGATCGATAAGATTTCCAGGAAATCCGATAATCCGTCAATTACGCGTGATGTTTCGGGTGAAGGGGTTCAGCAGGCTTTATTGAAGCTGATTGAAGGAACCATTGCCTCGGTTCCGCCTCAAGGTGGACGCAAACATCCTCAGCAGGAGTTTTTGCAAGTCAATACGGCTAATATCCTGTTTATCGTTGGAGGCGCTTTCGCGGGCTTGGATCGAGTTATCAAGGATCGTTCGGAGAAAGGCGGAATCGGTTTTTCTGCCGATATAAAAACCAAAGATGAATCCAAAAACATCGGTCAATTATTTGCCGAAGTCGAGGCTGAAGATTTAATTAAATACGGATTAATTCCTGAATTTGTCGGTCGTCTTCCGGTTGTTGCTACCTTAGAAGAGCTGGATGAAAATGCTTTGGTTCAGATATTGACAGAGCCTAAAAATGCGCTGGTCAAACAATATAAGCATTTGTTTGAGATGGAAGGAGCGGAACTGGAGTTCAGGGAAGATTCATTGGTAGCAATTGCCCGTAAAGCTATGGAAAGAAAAACCGGTGCAAGAGGCTTAAGAACAATTGTTGAAAATGTTCTGTTAAATACCATGTATGAATTGCCGTCTGCAGATAATATTTGCAAGGTGGTCGTTGATGGTGGTGTTATTTTAGGTGAGTCAGAGCCTATTTTGGTGTATGAAACTGAAAAGAAAAAAGCTTTTGCCGAATCTTAAATTTTAAAACCTATTACTGACTGGATGATAAAAAAGGGAGCTTTTATTTAAAGCTCCCTTTTTTTGTGCTTGAGGTAATATCTTGAGCAGATATCCTTGCTATTTTAATTAACGCCCCAATAATCTTCTTTTAAGAAATAGTTAGAAGATTCCGTTTATGGAAATGCACAAAATGACAGAGATACAACAAATAAATATACTCATCCCAGTGTTGCCGCTCAGAGATGTAGTGGTTTACCCGCATATGGTAATTCCCTTGTTTGTCGGTCGGGAAAGGTCGATTGATGCTTTGGATGCCGCGATGAAAGACAATAAGCAGATTCTGTTGGTCGCGCAAAGAGAAGCCGAAATTGATGAGCCGGATATCGCTGATCTTTATGAGGTTGGCACTCTAGCGAATATCCTACAGATGTTGAAATTGCCCGATGGCACAGTCAAGGTGTTGGTTGAGGGTATTCAACGCAGTAAAGTATTGCACTATAAAGAAACAGAAAAATATTTTTCTGCAATGGTGACGGAAGTTTATGATGTTTTGAAATTAACCGAGCAAGAACAGGATGTATTGCAGCGCACGGTTATTAATTCGTTTGATCAATACGTTAAACTGAATAATAAGATTCCACCCGAGGTCTTGAATTCGCTGTCGGGTATTGATGATCCAAGTCGGCTTGCGGATACCATGGCCGCTCATATGACTTTAAAAGTCAATGAAAAGCAAACCATTTTAGAAACAGCCGATATTGAAAAGCGCCTTGAAGGTTTAATGACCTTAATGGAAGGGGAAGTTGACTTGCTGGAGATGGAGAAGAGAATCCGAGTGCGCGTTAAGCAGCAAATGGAGAAAAATCAAAGGGAATACTATCTGAATGAACAGATGAAGGCGATTCAAAAAGAATTGGGGGATATGGATGATGTGCCCAATGAAATTGAAGAGCTGGCGAAGAAAATAGAAAATGCCGGCATGTCGAAAGAAGCTAAAGCAAAAGCGGATGCAGAGCTCAACAAGCTTAAACAGATGTCGCCTATGTCGGCCGAAGCAACTGTGGTGCGCAATTATATCGATTGGATGGTCAATGTACCTTGGAAGAAAAAGACCAAGGTACGGCATGATTTAAAGCTTGCTGAGCAGGTTTTAGAGGCTGAACATTATGGTCTGGATAAGGTTAAAGAGCGGATCCTTGAGTATCTTGCTGTTCAGCAGCGGGTTAATCAACTCAAAGGCCCCATTTTGTGCTTGGTCGGTCCTCCTGGTGTAGGAAAAACTTCTTTGGGTGAATCCATTGCCAGGGCAACCAACCGTAAATATGTGCGCATGGCTTTGGGCGGGGTGCGTGATGAGGCTGAAATCCGAGGTCATCGTCGAACTTATATCGGATCTATGCCCGGCAAAATTTTACAGAATTTGTCCAAGATTAAAACGCGTAACCCAATGTTTTTGCTGGACGAAATCGACAAGATGGCGGCTGATTTTCGAGGAGATCCCGCGTCGGCTTTATTAGAGGTGCTGGATCCAGAGCAGAATCATACTTTCTCGGATCATTATCTGGAAGTGGATTTTGATTTATCCGATGTGATGTTCGTGGCGACAGCGAATACCATGAATATTCCCCCGGCATTGTTGGACAGAATGGAAGTCATACGTATCGCGGGTTATACAGAAGATGAAAAAATCAATATTGCAATTCGGTACTTGATCCCAAAACAAGTCAAAAATAACGGCCTTAAAGAGCAGGAGATTCAAATTACTGAAGATGCTGTTAGGGACATGATTCGTTATTATTCTCGAGAGGCGGGGGTTCGAAGTCTTGAGAGGGAAATATCGAAAATTTGCCGTAAAGTCGTTAAAGATTTGTTATTGGAAACGGAGCAAGTTAAGGTTGTGGTTAATCCTGAAAACTTGGATAAGTATCTGGGCGTTAAGCGTTTCCATTATGGGCTTGCAGAAGAAAAAGATCAGATTGGGCAGGTTACCGGTTTGGCTTGGACTGAAGTAGGAGGTGAGTTATTAACCATTGAAACAGCAGTAATTCCCGGAAAAGGCAAGCAGTCATCAACAGGTAAGCTCGGCGATGTTATGAAGGAGTCGATTGAGGCGGCGATGACAGTGGTCAGGAGTCGGTCGGAAATTTTGGGCATTAATAATGAGCTGTTCCAGAAGAACGATCTTCATATCCATGTTCCTGAAGGTGCGACGCCAAAAGATGGCCCAAGTGCCGGCATAGGGATGTGTACCGCCATTATCTCAGCCTTAACTAAAATACCTGTTCGGGCTTCTGTCGCTATGACGGGGGAGATTACTTTGCGAGGCCAAGTATTGCCTATAGGAGGTTTAAAAGAAAAGCTTCTGGCTGCTCATCGTGGTGGAATAACAACAGTCGTAATTCCTGCAGAAAATGAAAAGGATCTGGCTGAGATACCGGAAAATATCAAACAAAACCTGGAGATAAAACCGGTTCATTGGATAGATGAAGTATTGGAAGTTGCCTTGCAACATATGCCAATTCCTTTCGAAAAAATAGAAGTTGAAGAACAAGGAAAAACTGAAACTGAAGCAATTAAGGTAATAAAGCAGAGTCCAACTGCACATTAATCGGTTTGCGGTTTTGCCAACTTCTTCCGCAAAACCGCAAAAATCAGGGCCTGCAGGGTGGTTAGTGCTTGACACTGCGTAAGTGCAGTTGCTATAAAGGCTGGTGTTTTTTGTGCTGCTGAGGATTGGGCATGGGAATCACCACGCTGGTCTTCTAGAATATAACTTTAAAAATAACTTCCTAAGGGGGAATAATGAATAAATCGGAACTTATTGATGCTATAGCAGAGTCTGCTGAATTAACAAAAGTGGACGCCGGTCGTGCATTAGATGGCTTTATCGGAGCAGTTACAAAAGCATTAAGTGCTGGCGATTCAGTCGCTTTAGTTGGATTTGGAACGTATGCAGTAAAAGAAAGAGCCGAGCGTAAAGGACGTAATCCACAGACTGGGGCTGAGATTATTATTAAGGCTGCAAAAATTCCTTCATTTAAAGCTGGCAAATCTTTAAAAGATGCTGTAAACTAGCATTTCTTTAGTCGGGTGCTTAGCTCAGCCGGGAGAGCATCGCCCTTACAAGGCGAG
>CAZJOY010000035.1:0-23599 GCA_964547705.1 uncultured Methylobacter sp.
TTTTCGTGCTTTTCGTGGACAAAAAAATCAATTACGCAACGGCTTCCCTGTCTTTAACAGATGCTCCAACCTCGCCAAAGTGCCCGGTTGCTGCACCAAATGCAAAAACGCTTTCAGTTCCAAATTTAACAAATCGTCTTCGCTCAATGGTTCGGTGATGTCGCACAGACCGCCGCTGAGCACATCTGCCAATTGCTGCGAAATTTCCACGTCATAATCCGTTATCTTGCCGGCCAGCTTGTAATTACGGATAACGGCGTCCATTGCAGCCCTTGCACTAGCGCCGGGCAGCTGGAAACTGGCGGGTTCAGGCGGCGTATAATCCTGCACCAACTTCATCGCTTTGGCTTTGGCGTCAGCCAATAAGCGGTCTCTATTCATGGTAATGCCATCGGTTGTGGATAAAAACAGCATCTCCTTAGCTTCCGCAGCCGATTTGGACACCTTTGCCATGCCGATCGTTTCAAAAGCCTGGGCAATAGCAGGCATCGGGCCACCCGGTCGTCTCGAAAACTCCAGCCAACGGCGCAGATATTCCTTGCAGCCTCCCCAACCCGGAACCAAGCCTACGCCCACTTCGACCAAGCCGATATACAGCTCTGCATGGGCCTGAATCGCATCGCAATGCAGCAATACTTCGCAGCCGCCGCCCAAAGCTAATCCTGAAGGTGCAGCCACTACCGGAAACGGCGCATACTTTAAAGCCCGATAAGTCTGCTGTCCCTGTTTGATCAATTGCTCTACCGCAGGCCAATCTTGGTTATGAATGGCTTGCACCAGTAACGTTAAATTAGCCCCAGCTGAAAAATTGTCGGCATCGTTATGAATGACTAATGCCAAAAAATCGGTTTTAACCTTATCGACGCTTTGCCGAACCATCGCCAGACTATCCATATCCAGCGTGTTCATTTTGCTGTGAAACTCCAGACAGGCAACGCCGTCGCCAATATCCCACAGACTGGCCGACGGGTTTTCCAGCACTGCCGGAGCCTGCAATTTAATGTCGGCTAACAGCAAAATGCCGCGGCTCCTGCGGACGGGCTGATAATTACCGGCTAAATCGACATACAAGCGTTTGCCGGAATCGATCTTGTACAGGCTGTGGTGTAGGGGCGAATTCATTCGCCCAGGGCAACTAAAGCCGCCCCTACATGTTGCCAGCAATGGCGGCACATCGCGATTTTCTGCAATTAGCCGGTCGGCAAACCACTCCACGCCGACCCGATCCAGCAGCTCGAACGGGCCGTATTGCCAATTATAACCGAGCCGCATCGCGGTATCGACGGCAACGATGTCATCGGCAATCTCGGGGATCAGGCTGGCGCTATAAGCCAGCGTGCCGGACAATACTTTCCAGCCGTATTCGCAAATTGCGTTATCACTCGACAAAAAAGCCCTTAGTTCATCTTGCGTTTTCGGCGGGTCTGGTAACGCAAACTTCTCGCTAGGATGATAATCGCCGCTGTGCAGGTTGATCGACTCTTTAACGCGCTTTCCGCCTGCTTCATTCAACCGGTAAAAACCGCCTTTGCCTTTCCTGCCGGTGTAACCATTGGCTATCATGGTCTGAACCAATTCCGGCAAAATGTTGACTTGGTGAAACGCATCCGCTTTCGGCAAGGCCAGTTTCATGCCGCTCAGGATATGCGGAATCAGATCGAGGCCGACCAGATCCAGCAGGCCGAACACGCCGGTTTTGGGAATTCCAAAAACCGTCATCACCGCATCGGCTTGCTCGACAGTCAAACCCATCTTGAGCGCCTCCAGCAAACCGTATTGCAACCAGTAAATGCCGATACGGTTGCCGATAAACCCCGGCGTATCTTTGCAGGTAACGCTGGTTTTACCCAGATGCGTATCGGCAAAACGGCTGAGCGCATCGACCAATTCCGGCCGGGTTTGCGACCCTGAAATCAGCTCCAGCAGCCGCATATAGCGGGGCGGATTAAAAAAATGGGTGATCATAAAGCGCTGTTTGAAGCTATCCGGCATATCGCGAGTTAACAACTTCAGCGGTAATGTCGAGGTATTCGATGAAATCAGGGTATCGGGGCGGCAGGCATTATCCAGTTTCCGGTATAGCGCCTGTTTGATGCCCATATCTTCAATTACAGCCTCAATCACCCAATCGACATCGCCCAGCCATGACAGATGATCTTCAATATTGCCCGGCGTGACCAGTCGAGCATTATTTTTATGCATGAATGGAGCGGGATCGGCTTTGAGCATTTTGGCAATGGCCGACTCGGCAATGGTGTTTCGGTTATCGGCATCCTTAGGGACAATATCCAGTAAAAAAGCAGGAATACCGGCGTTGGCGATCTGGGCGGCGATACCGGAACCCATAACCCCTGCCCCGATGACTGCGACTTTCTTGATGTCCATCAGATAGCCTCCAAAACAGTCGCGATGCCTTGGCCACCGCCGACGCATAAGGTAGCGAGAGCAAAACGCTTGTTTTCCCGTTTCAACAGGCTGGCGGCTTTACCGGTAATTCTGGCGCCGGATGCGCCCAACGGATGGCCTAAAGCGATTGCGCCGCCGTCCAGATTCAATTTTTCCGGAGGTATCGGCAAATCTTTCAGCACCGACAACGATTGCGCGGCAAAAGCTTCGTTCAGCTCGACAATATCGATGTCCTGCAACGTCAAACCGGCGCGTTGCAAGGCTTTATGCGTTGCGCCGACCGGCCCTATGCCCATGATTTCCGGCGCACAACCGGTTACTGCGATGGACTTGATTCTGGCCAGTTTTTCCAGGCCGTGGGCGTCTGCATATTCCTCGCAGCATACCAGTACGGCAGCCGCGCCATCGGTTATCGGCGAAGAGGTTCCGGCGGTTACGCTACCGTTTTTAAGAAAAGCCGGTTGCAGTCCGGCAAGTCCCTGTATTGTTGAATCTCCCCTGACACAGCCGTCGAATTGAACAATTTCGCCGTCAGCCCGCTTAATCGGAATAATTTCATTAGCGAATAAGCCTTTTTGCTGCGCTGCGGCGGTTTTTTGCTGACTGGCCAAGGCAAAAGTATCTTGGGCTGAACGATCGATATGATATTGCGCAGCCAGATTTTCCGCAGTTTCGCCCATGCTGATATAGGCTTGAGGATAGGTTCTATAAAGATCGGGATTGGGCAGGAAATTAAAGCCGCCCATCGGGACCCGGCTCATGGATTCGATGCCGGCGCAGATAAACACTTCCCCGGCGTTCATTTGGATCATGCCGGCCGCATTATGTATGGCCTGCATTGAGGAGCCGCAGAAACGGTTAATGGTAGTGCCGGCTACGCTGACAGGCAGCCCGACAAGATGAACGACTATACGCGCCAGATTCATGCCCTGTTCGCCTTCCGGAAACGCGCAGCCTAGAATTAAATCTTCAATATCCTGCGGGTTAACGCCGGTTTTATCGATTAAACCTTTGACTACCTGTGCGGCAAGATCATCCGCCCTGACTTTAGCCAATTGGCCTTTTTGCGCCGGTGTGAAAGGCGACCTGCAATATCCTGCGATAACTACATTTTTCATTTCACTGTCTCCTTTATGTTCGACGCAGTCCACGAAGGGATGAAAACTTCATGTTTTTCGTGTCCTAGAGACGCCTACTTTGGGTTTATGGGGGAACGCTGCCTTGTCATTGCGCAACTCTTTAAAAAAATCATCAATCACATGCCAAGTATCACCAATATTTTCCATTAAGATACCATGCCGCTGAGATTTAATAGCTTGAATCCGCTTATGCTTCGAGCCCAGTTTTTCCATAATGATTGGTGCGCTTTTGGCAGAAACGATAGGGTCCTGATCTCCGTACAGGATCAGTGTAGGTAAACTAATCTGCGGCAGTAATTCGTCAATATGCGCAATTAACAGCCTCAGTTCATAAAGCGCCCTGACCGGCACATTGCGATAGTTAATGTTGGGATGTTCCGATTCACTCTCAATAAAAGGCTTTACGCCTTCAAAAGCCGAGACCCAAGCGACCAATTTGTTGGTGCCATGCAGTAACGGCACCAACATAAAAGCAGGATTGACGAATTTTAACGGCACTGAAATAGCAACGACACCGATCATTTCAGGGTATTGTTCAGCGGCCAACTTTAAAGCCAATGCGCCGCCCGTAGAAAAACCGACGACAAAAATACGCGAACAATGCACTTTAAGGATATTGAATCCTCGTTGCACGCAACCGTACCAGTCTTCCCAACTCTGATCGCGCAATGCATAAGGCGATGTGCCGTGGCCTTTTAACCGAATACCCATTACCGTGTAACCCTGTTTAACCAGATATTCGCCATAAGTTCTTAATTCAGCGGGACTGGCCAGCAATCCATGCACAAGTAATACACCTAAGCCATTGGCAACTTTCGGCTGGATGAAAAAAGGCGTGGGGTCGGCAACAGCAACTTCCTGATCGTTGATATCGGCGAATAACAGTTTTGAGTAAGCCTGCTTTTCCCAAGCCAAAGTCCGGCATTCGTCTTCAAAATGCCAGGCGGCCAGTTTATTTTTGTCGGCAACAGAACATTCGGCTATCGCATCGATCAGGGTATCGCGAACGGTATGCAGCGGAGCGGCTTCGTTGTTGTAGACGACTATTGGATTTTCCAGACGAATGCTGTCAAAGTCGGACTCAACACACAGTTTGGGTAAAAACTGGTAGTTGTTTTCATCCTCGTTGATCAGTCCTGCTTCTTTTGCCGCAGAGATGAAATGCTCGAAACGCTTATTCGTGGCTTTAAACAAGTCGCTGTAATCGTCCGGATTCAGCAGGCTTCGGTGCAAATGGATGACTGTGCTGGATTGCAACGACTTGATAGCAATGTACAAAATCCTGTAAAACTTGTCTTTCTCGATATGCGATTGCCCTTGGCCGACATAATGCATAATCAGCGTTGCGGCCAAATGGCTTAAATTCACAGTGACATTCGCATACATACCTTCCATGTATCGATCGCGCAATATTTGAGCGTTGTTTACGAAGGCCGCCCCCAATAAACGCTGTCTCCAGTTCTGCGGTCTGGAATTCAGCGTAAAAACATCGTCGATCGTATTTATTTCCGGGGCAATCTTGCTCACCAGATAATGAGTACGCCTGTTCCATATAATACAAGGATTAACAGGTGTACCCATACGGATATCCATGTCGGTATTCTCCAGCATAATGTTGCCTTCAATCAGCAACTCCTCAGATTGGCGCAAGCTGAGGCCGTCAGAAAACAGCTCAACGCTTTTAAACAGCAGATTTTCGGAGGAACGGATCGGATAGAACGTAATATTGGCGGGAACCATCAGCGTCGGTTTATTCGCAACAGCTATCAGCTGGTCGATGCTGTCGATATGCAGCACCTCTTTCCATTGGCGCAACAGCGCAATATCGTTTTGCCTATGCGCATGGCGAATAGCGGCTTTAAAAGTTTCCACGCCTTGACTTAAAACAGCAGGACCGGTGTGATGCTTGCGCCGGTTGCCGGTGATACGGGAGAAAATGCTGTAATGGCCGTGTTTATCGATCACCCGCCGGTCTTTTACCATGCCGCCTTCGGGAAAAATGATGACTTTGCGACCGCGCAGAATCTGCCCGGCCAGCAACGGAAACAAGCGATCATGGCTATGAGGAAAAACGCCGACACGTTTTAAATACCGTGACAGCACATTATCTTCTTTAAAAAATTCCCCCGAGGCTATCGAACAGCTGTAAGCCCCGGTTTTCTCGTAAATAAGAAACTGCGGTATGAACGTTTCAAACCGGGAGAAATGGTTGAATAGGAAGATGTCGCCTTCCAACACAACCTGAGGGTCGGTATGCAGATCGAGCCTGACGCTCAATATGTTTTTGACTGCATTGAACATCTTGACCGAGCGGTTATAGAGCTTGGTATCTATATCAGGCCAATCATCTTGGTAAGGTGTTTGATTCATGTCACCTTCTTTGTTTAAAGGTAAAAGTCTAAGGAATCACCATTGTGCAAAATGTTATTTTTTAGTATACCCCGCCCTGCAAGCTATTGGGTATCGGTAAAATTATCAGCCTGAGATATTTTTAGTGGCCGGTCCGATGATAACGCTTGCTTGTCATAGAAGATATTATTTCTACCATCTTACAGATAAAGATTCCAAGCCTCTGAGCACCCATGTCGGCTCCCACTGTAATTGCTCGACATTATCGATAGTTAAATTCGGTAATCGGCGGAATAGTGTTTCCAATGCGACTTCCACTTCAATCGCTCCCAATTTAGCGCCCAGGCAATAATGACTGCCATGACCGAAAGCGAGTGACTTTTTAGTCGTCGGTGGTCTTTCAATCCAGAACCGATCCGGATCGTCGAATACTTCAGGATCGTGGTTTGCCGAATCGAGGGCAAGATAGATAGCATCCCCGGATGCAATTTGAACACCATTAAATTCGAACGACTCCATAGCCGTGCGCATGGTAACTGGCGACGGAGAATTAAAACGTAACCCTTCTTCTACAACATTGGATAAAAGCTCCGGCTTAGCGATTAGCAGTTCCCGTTGATCAGGGTAAAGAAACAATAAGCGCAACGTATTGCACAATGCGTTGGCGGTGGTTCCGTATCCCGCCACAAACAATATAATAAGATTGGAGATAATTTCGTCTTCAGTTAAACGCTCACCATCTTCCTCAGCCATTAATAACTTCGAAACCAAATCATCTCCGGGCTGTTTACGTCTTCGCTGACAAATTTCGTGGAAAAAAGCCTCCAACCTCAATGCAGCTGCGTTGGTAATATCCAATTCCACCGCAGTAAGCAGGCTAGGCTCAACAGTTCTCGACATCAGTTTAGTTTCTGCCAAAAAATCAAGACTCTGCTCCAGCTCAATGTTAAGCATATTACAGATAACCTGCACCGGTAGCGGATAGGCAAAAAAATTCATTAAATCAGCTTGCCCCAAATCTATCCATTGATCCATCAACTGCTCCGCGCTTTTTTGCACCAGCACCCGTACCTCACTTATTTTACTGGCATTAAGTGCTTTTACAATTAGCTTACGGCGAGGCGAATCCATTGATGTCCAGAAACTATCATGAATACGAAAAACAGGCTCATCGTTCATATTTCGCCCATAACGCTGATTAAAGACAGAAGGAACATCTTTGTTTAAGAGAGGGTTTTTTAACAAGTGTTCGACATCCTGATAACGGGTTATCAGCCAAGCTCCAGGTTCTAAAAGGTAGATTGGAGCTTGTTCACGTAACCTAGCATAAGTGGGATATGGATTTGCTATGAATTCGGGAGATTGAAGGTCTAACTGCATAAATTTGTATGTATTTTAATTAATGAATATTCTTCGGCGTACAAAGACTCTAGGCAACTTCCAACCATTTTACCTATAACACTACAATCACTATAAATAGTTTTGCGTAAGTATTTTGCCACATATTGCCGACGTTATGGATTACAATATATCTATTGCCCTGTTAAAAGAATATTTGCCTCAGGTCATACCGGCAAAATTTTCTATATTTAATAAAAATAAGCTTTGGCTAAAACAACACATAATTCACTTAATTTTAAGAACTAATTTTTATGTTTAATGATTTTAATAACAATAATTCCATTGAAAAATCATCCTTTAATAAAAACCAGCAGAAAAAAGAAGTTACTGAAAATGACCTTAGAATAAAAAATTTTGGTTCTGGCAATTATCAATTAACCAAAACAGATATGAACTATATTGTTCATGGAGCGTGTTTTTTAGGATCCGGCGGAGGCGGTTCAGTTGGATTGGCGTTGCTTTTTATAGATAAAATGATTAACGATGCCGATGTTATTCGCTATGTAAATCCTGATAAGCTTGAAACCAATAAAACTGTATCTCTTGTGGCAGTTTTGGGTTCGCCCGAGAAAATGTTTGACGGTTTCGGACAAACAGCCTCATTAAATGCTTTTCAGGAAATGGATAATTATCTAACTCAATTCAGCCAACATCCGTTAGGTTATCTAATGCCCGTTGAAATGGGCGCAATCAATGTCCTAATCCCTTTTATAATCTCAGCAAAAAAGGGAATTGCGGTAATTAATGGTGACCCCAGTGGTAGAGCAGTACCGGAAATGAGCATGAATCTGCTCAATATTAATAAGCTTTCCCTGAATCCTGTTATTTTGACTTCCGATACCGACGATTTAGGGCGTTATCAAAAAATAAACGTACAGGTAAAAGATGCAGATGATGCAGAAAGTCAGGCTCGGCGATTCGCCAGATCAAATAATAACATAGCAGGTATTGCATGTTATCCAATGCCAAGTGCCGGTTTAAATTGTTCAGATTTGCCTAACAATGATCAAGCTAAATTTGTTCCATGTACGGTCGGCTTCGCATGGCATCTAGGACGAAATATTGTTGAATCGAGGAATTATAATAAATTTCTGGAATTGCTAGATAACTTTTCATTCCCTAGTTATAAATTATTTGAAGGCGTAATTACCCATAAAGAAGAGAGGAAAATAAGTGGTTTTGATGTTGGGAAAATCACGGTAACGAATGGAGATGAAGCGTTTTTCATCTATTATAAGAACGAAAGCCTGCTAGCATGGAATGTAACAAGAAAACGTTATGTTGCCATGGGGCCTGATTCAATAAATTTTCTTACCCTGAAAAACGCTCAACCATTCACACATGCAGATATAAATGGCACTCCTGAACAAAACTATCGCAATATAGTGTTAGGAACGGAAATTGGTATTATTGGGCTCAGCGCTTATAGCAAAATGCAAGATGATGTGATTGTGGAATTGTTCCTAGCCAGTATTCAAGAAATTCTGATGGCGTTCCCTGAAGATAATGTGCCTGTGCCGGACAGCTATATTCCGCTTTCAAGTTTAATGATGAATTACAACGGATGTTAAAGATATTCAGCCATTACGTATCAATGCAAGCATCTTCACGAACAATGCTATTTATACCTCCGTGCATCTAGGGCTTTTATTTGGCAGTCAGGATAGCCCCTACCTGAATTTGTCTTGACCTGGGGCAAACCCATGCTCATTAGCAAGAAGCGATGAGTTTTACATTAACCTTTTTCAATGGAGAGATAATATGTGGTTGTAAGAGTCTAAATTTAGAGGTGGATTCGCCGAAAGGCAATCCACCGCTCCGAATTACTAACTCAATATCTAACATATCATTTAAACGAAAGTGCCTGGGATAAGAACGTTTTTAAACTCATTAATTAAAATTTCAGGCTGACATGCCCAAAGAACGCCCTTCCGGCCATTTGATAATCACCTATAAAATTCAAGCTGGCAGGAGCCGGATCGTAATAACGTTTGTCGAATAAGTTGTAGACATTAAAACTGACGTCAACTTTTTTGCCGAACATATTCTTTCCCAACAACCCTAAGTCCAATAAGGCGTATCCAGGCACATCGTTGCGCGTATCGCCCAAATTACGCAATGTACCGTCTTTGATCAAGATATGCGCAAAACTGCTCCAGGTATTATCGAAAGCCCAATTTGCTGTCAGATTGGTACGATGCCGAGGAACATCCGCTAACTGTTGACCAAGCTGAACGCTATGCTGCAAGACGTGATTGGCACTGAGATAAGAACCTTGCAGGTTGCCGCCAAAATCATAACGCCCCTCCAATTCAACGCCCTCGGCGACTAAGCTGCCATTATTGTCGTAACGAAAAGTCGTTGTTTGACCGGCAACTGGTGAGATAATCTGATTTATTGCAGAGTGATAATAAGTAGCCTGAGCCGTTAAACCCGCCACAGGATGCGCCACAATACCCGTTTCAAAGGTTTTAACTTCCTCCGGTTTAAGCATTGAATTGCCCAATAGCACTGGATTGTTGACAGAACCAAGTTCTCCGAACGCCGGTGCTCGATAAGCGGTACCGTAAGAAAATTTTAATGAATAATTTTTAATAAACTCCCAATTAAACCCCATTCTGGGATTGAATGTGCCGCCAAAGTCGTTGTATCTATCATAACGAGCTCCTAGGGTCAGCCGTAAATTTTTTAACGGATCCCACACATCCTCAATATAAATCCCCCAACGTTGACGCATCCTTTCTTCGGTAGTAGGCAGTGCCGCTATAAAATGCTCAGGATCGGGGCCAGCTTGATCGATAAGGTTATCCTGTTGTTCTTTGGTATAAGAAAATCCGCTGATTAGGGTTTGAGTATCATTAATATGATAATTGGCCTGAATTTCGCCGCCGGTACGTGTGTCTTGAAGGCCGTTACGAATAAATTGGGCTGGTGCAATCTGCCAGATATTATCAGCGCTATAAGAATCGTGAAATATTTGGGTATCTATCGTGAAATTATCTTGAATCTTCCAGATTCGGCTTAAGCGTAGGAAATAATCATTAAGATCTTGCTGAGTCCTGTTATCGCTAAGAATAGAAGCTGTTCCAAAAAAGGTGCCAGCTTTTTTATTGATATAACGCCCGTCCAATTTAAAGTCTTGATAGCCCAACTGCCATTCCAGGTCGTAACGGCCTTCAGTCAGCTGGCTTCTACCGGGAGCTGCGGAAGGCTGACCTTGAACGCTCAAGCTATCAGCCGAAATTGGCGAATTGATACCATTAGTATCGGTAAAATTAAAATGTAACGCCGCTTCAGCGGTATTATCAAATTGTTTTCCCCAGGACGCCCTATATTGCTGGGTATCAAAACTGCCCCAACCGGCCGAAGTTTGCACCCCATTCAGATCCTTGGCGTTTTGAGTAATGATATTAATAACCGCAAGAAAAGCATTAGCGCCGTACAAAGCCGACCCCGGACCGCGTACAACTTCCACACGCTTGATCGTATCCACCGGTAAATCATCGTAAACCCAGACACTACCTGCATTTTGCAGGTTATGGTCCAGCGGATGACCGTTCAACATAATCTGCACTTTTTCAGAAGTTAATGTCTTAACGCCACGAACTTCAATTTCACGCCATCCAAACTGGGATTGGGTAATACCGATACCCGGAACCAACTTCAACACATCCAACAAATTACGTGCGCCAATTTGCTGAATATCGTTTTGGGTAATCACTGTCGTTGTAGCAACCGTCTTGTCTACATGCTCTTCGATTTTTGATGCAGTGACCACGACTTGTCTTTCCGCGGCAAGATAGGCCAACTCCTTTTCCAAATCGTCATTCGTTGCCGATGTTTCCGCAAAAGCGTTCGAATTCAAGATCAATACGCCAAACAGTAGGTTATATACGTACTTATTCATTTCTCACACCCTACGACTTTATTGATCGAATCCAAGGCATCCTTATTGAAATTGAGCCGCAATGCATCGAGAACGCATTTATTTAACGTAACTGTTGAGCCCGCTGGGCTTTGTACTGTCCCTTCAGGCACTTTATCCTTATCCATCATCAGGACGAAACTCGCCGACTGCCGCCCGATGGTGTCAATATCCGCGGAAACGGCCAAGAGCGCGCCCTGTTCTATATACACATCACTGTAGGCATAGACGGGTTTCTTTTGTTGTTGGGCCGATTGGAAGATTTTCCGTACCGCTTCTTTATTACTTAAAACAACCGGATCGGAAATAATCCAGAACAGCTCTATTTTCGGCAACAATCCATTAAGCGCGTCTCCGACCTCCTTGTCTTCATTAATGGCTTTAGTAATAACATTTATGCCTACGGCCAAAGCATCTTTTTTGATGCTTTCCACGTACTCGCGGCTGAAATTATCATTGTAAAGCAAACCAATTGTTTTGATTGTCGGCAAGAAGTAGCGTAGCAACGATATTTCTTGTGCAGCCCCCAATTCATTGGACACGCCATAAGTTCCTTGGCCAATGCCCAACCTTTGCCAATTAATAGCCGCTGAAAATAACAACTTTCTGTTATGGGTATAGTCGCGCGCTAATAAATAAGCTTTGGTGCCTATGCTATAGATGAGTTCAGGATTTTCTTGCTGAATAAGCTGCTTTAGCTCTGCTTCGGCATCGGCATGGCTGTTTAAGTTCAGCTCTATAAATTGATAAGCATTTTGCTGTATGACTTTCTTAAATTCCGTCGCAATTGTTTGATACCGATAAACAGTATTGTCGCTATTGACGATCAATATTTTGCTCGACTGGGCAAAACCGGTGCTGACCCAAAACACCGTCAACAGGATTAAGACCTTACAAAAATTTCTTATTTTCATAATTGCTTCCAGTCTTTATCGGATGCACGGCGACTATTGACGCATTTCATTGCAACGTCCTCCAACCATCTATACCTAACATCTTTAAATTTTCTTCACCGGCATCGGCATCCGACATTTTGCGTAACACCTCTAGCAATTGCGCTTCTTGTTTTTCCGGTTTCTTCAGTGTTGCGGCGATTAGTAAATAATCTTTTTCACTAACTCCCAGACTATGTAAATCTCGATATTGATTGGGATTAATCACCGCCAATTTATTTAAACTGCTTTCTGCCGAAATGGCGGCAGTCGCCATTCCAAATCCCACGGCCATAATGGCATCTATATCTTTAGGTACGATCAGGATTTTGATGTCTTTAAGCAGCGCTTCCTGCTCTTTGCCGAGGATTTGCTTCAATACGCTTTGAATATATTCTTCACTTCCTGCACCGGCAATCACGGTATTTTTAAGCATAGAGACATCAGCAATGTCTTTTTTCGTACTTAGCACTTTCCTTTGCATCGTGTTGCCTTTTGACGTGCCGACCAAGGCAATTTTCAGAGGTATATTTTTTTGCTGTAACGCTTTTAAATGCCAATTGGATAATAAATAAACATCGCCTTTTTTTTCCTGAATCACGGATTCAAAAGTCTCTCTTCTATCAAAAGGTTGAAAAAGATAACCACCATGATTCACCAAATAGATATCAAAACCTTTTTTTAATGTCGCAAAATTATTGATATTCGTTTCCGGATTGTAAAAATAGATAAACGAGCCTTCATCCGAATAGGCGGACCAATAACCTCCTGTAACAAAGACAGAAAAGATAAAAAAGGCAGATAAGATGCGTTTCATTTCCAGTATCTTTTGTTAAAACAACACTCTAAATACCAAGAAAGAAATTTGTGGAGTGATCATTTAATATTCTTTGGGATTGTAGGGAATTGCAATGATAGCCGTTAAAGAAAAATAAAGCATCGGAAAAATACGTATGAATACTTAAGACATTACTTAGAACGTTACAAGCCTTGCTCAAAGACAAAAAGCTCATTCCTCGCTGAAACATCAAAATGCTGATCGGTCAGTGCAAAGGCTAGTTTCACGAATCCCGCATCTGCAACGCCAACTGCGGGTAATCGGTAATCAGGACATTAACTTTAAGATCCAGCGCCTTTTGAATATCCTTTTCACTGTTGCAGGTATAAACCCCGACGCTTTTACCGCGCTCTTGCAAAAATTTTGCAATGGACTCGTTATGAATATCGATGGGCAGGCAAAAACCGGCAAGAAAGCTGTAATCCTTAAGAAATTGTTCAATGTCGGCCTGAGTGTGATGACCGGACAAAAGATAATAAAGCGGCAAATCCGGTGCGTGTTGATGGGTAAGCACCAGGCCGGACAGACTGAATGAAGAAATAAACACGCCATCGGTGGTCGGCGGCCCGATGATGGACAGCATTTTCTGTATCTTGCTTTCCAGCCGTTGTTGCGATTCCCCATCGCGGCTTTTAAGCTCAATATCCAGGCCGCAACGCCCTCGATAAGTCTCGATAAACTCCTTAAAGCTCAAAGCGCCTTCCGATACCGCATCGGGAGAGCAATAGCCGGCAAAATCCATTTGTTCAAGCTGCGCGAAATTAAAATCGTCGATGTATTTTCCGGGGTACCCCAGTTTATCCAACTCCCAATCATGCCAAAGCACAGGCTCCTCATCCAAGCTCAGCTGCACATCCGTTTCAATGCCGTCAACCGAATGTGAATGCGCATAATTAAAGGCAGCGCGAGTATTTTCGGCAACGGCTTTCGCCTCCCTGTTTCCGCCACGGTGGGCAAAAATCAAACATGATTTACTTTGCTTGCTCATCAACTTCACGACCTCATCAACTTAACTTGGAAGTTCACAAGGTACACGATGCTCATCCTGTTTGGCTAATTGAATATGTAAAAAAACCGCCTTTTCTTAACGTTCAAGTTTAGTTATTGGTTAACCGGCAAAACTCAAACCAGCCCTTCTTCCTTCAACGCTTTTTGCACTGCGGGACGCGCACCGATTTTAGCGGCATAGTTCGCGAGCACCGGCCAACGGCCTATATCGACATTCACATAAGCTCCCCAACGCAGAGTCACGAACAAGTAGCCATCGGCTACCGTAAAATGCTCGCCCAGCAAAAATGCCCGGCTCGAAAGATGCTCCGAAACAGTTTCCAAGCGCGAAATCAACGAAGTAATTGCTACCTGTTTGGCGGCTTCAGGCATGGCGGGATTAAACCAAAGCCCAAACCCTCCCTTATGAATCTCGGTCGAAATAAAATTCAACCATTGTTGCAATTGATAACGCTCGAACGTACCCGCTGCCGGAGCTAACTTTTTATCCGGTACCCGATCGGCCAGATACTGAACAATAGCAGGACCTTCCACTAACTTATTGCCATCGTCAAGGACTAGCACCGGCACATAACCATTAGGATTTACCAGACGGAAATCCTCTCCGGCTTTGGTACGTTTGCTTTGCAAATCCACTTCAACCAGTTCAACCGGCAGTTCCGCTTCGCAGGCGGCGATATGAGGCGATAGTGAACAAGCACCTTTGCTGTAATAAAGTTTCATGGCATTTTCCTCTGGGCAGTATTAACAAACAAAGCCGATCAATCTTTGATTGCCTCAACTTGAGACACGATGTTGACTTCATCGGCAAGGGCCGGCGCATATTTGTCCACGCCACAATCGGATCGCTTGATAGCCGTGGCGGCACTCGCGCCGCAAACGTTTTTCATCGCGATCATATTCATTCCGCAGTGAAAATAATCTACCACCAAAGCACCGGCTTGGTAATGCCGTGCAAGCTTAAATTACCCTCAACGGCATAACATCATTCGTGAATTGCAGCCGCCTTTTGTTTATCCACCTTCTTTAGAAAAGGCGCAACAGCAAGCGAAGCCACGAACATAACGGCGATAGTTTGGAATAACATATTGAAGGTCATCACTTCGGCTTCCCTCATCGCCAATCCGGCGATTTGTTTTAACGCCACCAGATCCGGGCTTGATAAATGCTTTTGCTGCATTGAAGCCGTCAAGCCCTGCAACGTTAGCTGGGCTTGGTAGCTGGTTGCAGTCACAGACTCGCGCAACGCCGCGTAATGGGCTTTGGTTAAATAAATCATTTGCGTATTGGCAACCGCAAGGCCGATCGCGCCACCCAAGTTGCGCATCAAGTTATAAAGTCCGCTTGCGTTTTTGACTTCCTCGACCGGCAACAATCCTAAAGATAACGTGTTAATAGGCAGGAAACACAGCATTAATGCGCTGCCGCGGATAGCCTGCGGCCAGAAAAATTCCCAATAATCGGATTCGGCGGTCAGGTTGCCGTTCAGCCACGAACCCAGAGCGAACAGACTGAGTCCCAGGCACAGCATCCAGCGCAAATCCATTTTTTTCTCCAAGGGTCCTGCGATAAACGCCGACAGCAATTGAAACAGGCCGACCACCATCAGGTAATAGCCGATTTGCAGACTGTTAAGTCCTTTAACGCTGGCAAGATAAATCGGCGTTAAATAAATAATCGTATAAAGCCCGACGCCCAGCACAAAGCTGTAGCCGCACCCCACCGCAAAATTGATATTGCGGAATGCGTAGAGATCGATAATCGGGTGCTCGGTTTTTAATTCCCAAACAAACATCGAGATACCACTGACGATGGCGACAATCGTCAGCGCGGCAATCCAATCGTTTTCAAACCATTGCTCTCGCGCGCCTTCTTCCAGCACGAATTGCATGCAGCCCAAGAAAATAGCGATCAGGACGATGCCGGTAAAGTCGATTTTCTTCAACAGCGACCAGTCGGGTTGGTCGATATCGACAAAGCGCCAAACCAGCACGCAGACCAGAATACCGGGAATAATGTTGATCAAAAACAGCAATTGCCAGTTGTAGGTTTCGGACAGGTAGCCGCCCAGCACCGGCCCTGCGGTCGGGGCTATCGTGACAATCAAGCCGAGTACGATGCTCATCACCGGTTGCAAGCGCGGCGGAAACATAATAAAGATCACGGTAAACGTCATCGGAATCATCGCGCCGCCGATAAAACCCTGCAAGCAGCGGAATACGATCATCGACGGCAAGTTCCAGGCGAATGCGCAAAGCAGGCTAGCTAGAGTGAACCCGCTTGCCGATATTACATATAAGTAGCGTGTTGAGAAGACCCGGCCCAGCCAGCCGGACAACGGGATAATGATGATTTCGGCAATCAGGTAGGAAGTTTGCACCCAGGCGATTTCATCTTGAGTGGCGGACAGCCCGGCCTGGATTTTTTGCAACGAGCTGGCGACGATCTGGATGTCCAGCACCGCCATGAACACGCCGATCGCCATACTAAAAAAACCGATCCACTGGCCCGGCGTCAGCGTTTTTTCCGTTTGTTGTTCAGTCATCGTTTATCCTAGAAAAATCATTTCGTCCACGAAAAGACACGAAAAGCACGAAAGTTTTTAATGCGTTATCAATTCCCCAAGGCGGCCGGTACGGAGCACAAGGCTGGCCTTGTGCGTAAAATCGCTCAAAGCCAGCTTTGAACTCCGCCCCTAAGGAAATGCTAATTAAATCCTTCGACAGGCTCTGGATGAACAGTAAGATGTTAATTCCGTTCGTGGTGAGCTTGTCAAACCATGAGCGGAATCGATTTGTTCAGTGTTTTCCCTAAAGGCTAGCAAGTAAAATCGACGCAACACGCCAGCTTGTTTAGTGCCTTTCGTGGACAACTTGCTGTTTTTAAGTTTATTGCACGTGGACTCTGGCAGTGACCGACAATCCCGGTTTCAGCAGCGTGGTATCCGCCGTCGTATCGAAAACGATTTTGATCGGCACCCGGCGCACGATTTTGGTGAAATTGCCGGTCGCGTTTTCCTCCGGCAGAATGCTGAATTCGGAACCGCTGGCCGGAGAGAAGCTATCCACTGTGCCGGTCAGTTTAAGTTCGGGATAGGCGTCCACTTCAATCGTGGCCGGTTGTCCCGGACGCATATGTTCCAACTGGGTTTCCTTGAAATTCGCGACCACCCAGATATTGCTGTCCTGCACCAAGGACGCCAGCGCGACGCCGGGTTGAACCAATTGACCCAGTTGCACGCCGCGATTGCCGATAATGCCGTTGACCGGCGCCTTGATTTGGGTGTGTTCCAGATCGATTTTCGCCAACTCCAGCTCTGCCTGGGCATTTTGCAGACGTGCTTCGGCTTCGATGATTTCAATATCGAGAGTGGCCAACTGACTGTGTTCGGCGCTGGCCGAAGCCTGGGAGCCTTTCAATTCGGCCTGCGCCTGCTTGGACTCAGCCTGGATTTTATCCAGCGCCTGCCTGGCCGCCGAGCCGCGGTCGATCAAATTGTTAAAACGCTGTAAATCTTTCTGGATTTGTTCGCGCCGGGCTTGCACCGCCGCAATATTGGCCCCGGCCGTTTCAATATGCGCCCGTTGCGAAGTCTTCATCGCCCGCAGTCGCTCGATATGCGCGATTTCCTCGTTGACGTCGGCCTGAGCCTTGACCGCGTTGGCCTGGTAATCGCGGTCGTCTATCGTCACCAGCACATCGTTTTGTTTGACGGCCTGGTTATCGCTGACAGCTATCTGCGTTACGTATCCCTGCACTTTCGGGCTGATTAAAACGATGTTGCTGCGCAGGTAAGCATTATCGGTGGTTTCGTAATGCTGGCGCTCCATCAGCCAATAACCGACAGCTACGAGCGAAGGAATACCAATCAATAAAATCAACAAAATGGGACGAAAGCGGGGCATAAAATGACCTTGATAAACTAAACGGTTTAGTTTAGTCTAACTCATCAGTTCATTTTAGGCAAAAAGTTATAGATCACCACGAAGACGCGAAGAGAACGAAGATTGAAAAGCATCGTAAGTCAGATTCTTGCCGAGCGTGACATGAGTCGTCGATGTGCAGCCGAAGGTGCCGGATCAATCATTTAGCCGGTACAAATGCTTAAAAACTTCGTGCTTTTCGTGTCTTCGTGGTGAGTTTTTTTAATATCCGCATCAACAAACAAATGATTTCAGAAACTACTGACCCCAAGCGCCAAGCCATTATAGACGGCGCAACCCGCATGTTCCTGGCGCACGGCTACCGTAACACCAGCATGGAAAAAATCGCCCAGGCCGCACCGGTTTCCAAGGCGACGCTGTACAACCATTTCGACAGCAAAAGCACGCTACTTGCCGCTGTCATTACCGAACTATGCACATCGCTATTGCAAACCATGAGCCAAGCAACTATAGATTCGGACGATGTCGCCAGCACCCTGACCCAAATCGCGACTTCCGCGGTGGACTTGATCTACGCCGATGACGCGCTGGCCATCTACCGGCTGATAGTTGCCGAAAGCCCGGATTTTCCCGAACTGGGTCGACTGTTTTATCTGAGCGGGCCGCAGCCGGTGCTGACGCAGTTGGAAGATTATTTCCGGCGTCTGAATGCCGAGGGCCGTTGCCTTATTGCCGATCCGGTATTCGCGGCCGATGCGTTTTTCAGCATGTTGAAAGGCGACCTGCATATGCGTTGCTTATTGACGAACACAGTGCGCCCATCGGCTGACGATAAAAAGCGCCTAGTCGATCAAGTCATTACTTTTTATATGAGGGGCGTGTTCCATGCTGAGCCTTAACAATCGTTTAATCGGTGCATTGATGTTTTGCGCGGCTACCGGCGTTCATGCGGAAACACTGGAAGACGCCTGGAACAGCGCACTCAGCAACAATCACCTGATCAAAGCAGCCAAGGCCGACACCAGCGCGTCCGAACAGCAGCTGCGTTCGGCCGAAGGGCAACGCCTGCCCGATTTGAACGTCAGCAGCGGCTATACCCAATACAGCGAAACGCCGGCCGCGAAAACGCAAATCGCCGGCCAGACCGCTCAGTTCAGCACCGCCCAGGCCGGCAGCGTCAAAGCCCAGGCCATCGCGTCGGTGCCGATTTTTACCAGCGGCCGCATCGGTCACAATATCAACGCGGCCGAAGCGTCACTACAGGCCGTGCAGTCCAACGAAATGACGTCCATATTAACTATCAAAATGCAGGTAGCGGAAGCCTACATAGCGGTATTGCGTATCGAAAGCGCGTTGCAGGTAGCCCTTAGCCATGCCGATACGCTCGAGTTACACATGAAGGATGTGAATAACCTGTTCGAGCAAGGCATGGTAGCACGCAATGATGTACTGGCGGCCAATGTGGAATTGGCTAATGCCCAACAGCGGGTCATGCTGACCGCTAATCAATTGGATATTGCCAAGGCGCGCTATAACCAGTTACTGGACCGGAATCTTGCCGATGAGGTTAAGCTGGCTCATCAAGTTCCCGAAACCCCACCAGGAACATTGAACGAACTGAGCAGCAATGCGTTAAAACAGCGCCCCGAATTGGTCACGTTGGCTCAGCAAATTGAATCGCTAGGCCAACAGGCACAGAGTGTAAAAGCCGGTTTGTTGCCGCAGGTCGCGGTCAACGGTGGCTATCAATACCAGGAAAACCGCTACCAAGCCTTTGAAGGCATGTGGATGGCTAATGTCGGCATGGATTGGAAACTATTTGACGGCAGTTCCGGCCATCGTAGCGATGCGCTGACCCGGCAAGCGCTTGCTTTAAAAGAACAGCGGGACGATTTATCGAGCCTAATCGGCTTGCAGGTACGCCAAGCCTGGCTGGATATTCAAGAGACGCAAAAACGCATCGCAGTGACTCAGCAAGCGATAGCGCAAGCCGATGAAAATTTAAAAGTGACCATGGACCGCTACCAACAGGGCTTGTCTACCAATACCGACGTGCTAAAAGCCGAGGATTTGCGCACCACCACGCATGATAATTTCAACAATGCCAATTACGATGCGGCCTTGGCGACATTGCAGTTAAGGCGTGCGGTGGGAGTTTTGTAAAGGACTATAGGGATAGAACTTTGTTGATCCACGAAAAGCACGAAAGACACGAACCCTTGAGTTGATATTTTTCGTGCTTTTTGTGTTTTTCGTGGACTATTGCTGTTCTAAATGTTGACGAGATTTAAAGATTAAACGGCTGAATATCGCCCGGTTTCCGAAGCATTTTGTTCACCTCATCAAGATGCAGCTCTTCCCCGACAATCATCTCCCTTGCATATTCTTCCAGCAGCACTGAAACGCCTTCGGAAACTTTCAGCAGCTCGAAATACTCGGCTATCGCTGTTTTCTCATGCTCCAAACTTTCTCTTAGAATATCGCCGATGTCGTGCTTGGCCGTTTCCAATAGCGGACCGATTTTAAGAGAAGGATGTCCCCCTAATAATGTCACCAGCTCGCCCGCTTTATGCGCATGAACCAAGCTTTCTTCAGCATTGCTTTTAAGCCAGGAAACAATTGGGATGCGGTTATACCCGTAAACCATAAGAGAGTAATGCGTATAACGAACAACTCCCGCCAACTCAAGCTCCATAATCCGGTTAAGAATTTCTACAGCCCGTTGTTTTTCTTGATCGTTCATGTCGTTTCTCCTTCTTCATGATAGAAAGTGGAAAATACCGCTTACATCAGCCCGATACTATAGCAACAATAATTTTTCTCAAAATGAATTGATGAAGAAATAACCCGGAGTTTGGATTAAATACTCGAACTGTTTGGCGGTACAATAGCTCGGATATGATCCGTAATAATTTCCCGATATGGATTGCCAAAATGTTTCCGTTCGCCCTGAGCTTGTCGAAGGGCGAACGGAAACATTTTGGCCCACCGCGTCAAGCCGATCATGCTTCGACGGGCTCAGCACGAACGGCTTGACAATAGAAGATAGTAGTGATTTCGAGAAGTTATTTTTAAACAAATCTTTCCTTATTTTTTAAACGCATAAATTGCTTAAAACAATAAAATAAATCCACTCTGGGGGACTTTCGATGAACTATGCAGACATGTTGGCCGTGGCGCTTGCCGAGGCGCAAACCGGCTTTGATGAAGGCGGCGTACCGGTTGGCGCGGCGCTGTTCGATGCTGGCGGTAATTTGCTCGGCTGCGGCCGCAATCGCCGGGTGCAGGACAATGATCCTTCCATTCATGGCGAAACCGACGCTTTCCGCAAAGCCGGCCGTCAAACCAACTATCGCGACAAGATTTTAGTGACAACATTGGCGCCCTGCTGGTATTGCTCGGGCCTGATCCGGCAATTCAATATCGGCACGGTCGTGGTCGGCGAATCGGTCAACTTCGAAGGCCATCTGGATTGGCTCAAAGATGCCGGGGTTACCGTCATAGAAATGAATAATGCTGATTGCATTGAGTTGATGCGCCGCTTTATCGAGCAAGCGCCGCATATCTGGTTTGAAGACATCGGCGAATGCGATTGTGCCTAAACATCTTATTCAAATCCTTGCGATAGCCTGGCTGCTGTTGAGTACATCCGCGGCTGGATCGGACGAATTGGAACCTGTCACGCTGCAATTGAAATGGAAACATCAATTTCAATTCGCGGGTTATTATGCGGCCAAGGAAAAAGGCTTCTACCGGGAAGCAGGCCTTGACGTCAGTATTGTTGAAGCGGCTCCCGGAATAGATCCGGTCCATGAAGTCATTGCCGGGCGCGCCCAGTTCGGCGTCGGCACCAGCGAACTGATCCTGAACCGCTATCGCGGCGACCCTGTGGTTGTGCTGGGGGTGATTTTTCAGCACTCGCCGCTAAGCTTGATCGCCCTGTCCGATTCGGGAATCGATAATATCCACAAATTGATCGGCCGTAAGGTAATGATCGAGCCCAGTTCGGCGGAATTATTTGCCTACCTGCTTCAGGAAGGCTTTACCTCTAAAGCTTTCGACCTACAGCATCACAGCCTGGATTTAAACGACTTACTCTCTGGCAAAATCGATGCGATGTCGGTGTATGTGACCGACGAGCTGTACATGCTCAAACAACAGAAACGGACTTATATTCAGTTCAGCCCGCGGATGAGCGGCATCGACTTTTACGGCGACAATTTCTTTACGCTGGAAACCGAATTGGATCAAAACCCGCAACGCGTTAAAGCCTTTAGAGAAGCCACACTGCGCGGTTGGCGCTACGCGATGCAAAATCCTGACGAAATCGTGCAACTGATTTACGACCATTATTCACAACGTCACAGCATCGAGCATTTGCAGTTTGAAGCCAAAGCGATGCATGACTTGATGCAGCCGGAACTGATCGATCCCGGCTATATGAATATCGGGCGCTGGCAGCATATCGCTCAAACTTACCATCAATTGGGCTTGTTGCCGGAACGTTTCAACGTCGAAGCGATGCTGCACTTCCCCAACTCGGCAATCGATCTGAAAAAGCTCAAAATCAAACTTTATTATGCAGCAGCCGGCTTGTCGTTATTGGCTTTGCTGTCAGTCATCCTGTTCCGCTTCTACCGGACAGCGCGCATTAATGAAGCCCGGCTCAACACCATGTTCAACCATGCCCCGTTGAGTTTGATTGTACTGGACGATCAAAACCGGATTCAAAGCTGGAACGCCGAAGCCGAAAAAACGTTTCTCTGGCACGCCCAAGACATCCTTGGCAAAAACATCTCGACAATAATTCCACCGGCAAACCGCCAAGAAGTCGAAGAAGTGCTGGCAGCCGTACATAAAAAGCGCACGATTTCTCACTCCGAGAACTCCAATATCAAAAAAGACGGTAGTGAGATTCTCTGCGAATGGCTGAATGCTCCTTTTAAAGACAAACACGATCAATCGAGTTTTATCATTTGCATGGCGCGTGACATCACCGAACAGACCCGCCTAAAACAAAAGCTCGAGCAAGCCGCACATTACGACAACCTGACCTCACTGCCGAATCGGGCGTTGATTCTCGATCTGCTAAAACAATCCATAGCAACTGCCGCGCGGCAAAAAACCAAGCTGGCAATCCTGTTCCTCGACTTAAACGGTTTTAAAGCCATTAACGACCGCCTCGGACACGAATCCGGCGACAGGCTGCTGCTGACTGTCGCAGAACGTCTGCCGCAAGCCATCCGCGAGTGCGACTATGCCGGCAGGCTGGCCGGAGACGAGTTTTTAGTCATTCTGCAAGACATCGGTTCGCTTCAAAATGCACAAAAGGTTGCCGATAAGTTACAAGAATTGATTTGCCAACCTTGTACGCTGAAAGATCAAATTGTCTCCATTAGCATCAGCGTCGGCATCAGCCTTTATCCCGACGACGCGATAGAAATTAATGAACTGATTCACCACGCCGACCAGGCCATGTATCAGGTCAAACAGGTCACTCGTTCCGATAAACATTCTTCGACTGTTTAACCAATGGCGACACGTAAAAACATTATCAAACGTGCCTGCCTAAATGTGCATAAATCCAATCTAACGAACGGTATGCCCCATAGTGGTTTTTTCAGTTATAATCCCCCACTTTTTATTGCCTAAGAGCGTTAATCCGTGTCCAGCATAAACAACGACTTATCTACTTTTCAGGGACTCATCCTGGCCTT
>CAZJOY010000036.1:0-23465 GCA_964547705.1 uncultured Methylobacter sp.
GACGTTTTGGCATCGGCAATAGTCAGCAACGCTTCCAGTTTGCGCAAAGCACGGTCGGTTCGCCAATCCTTCGCCATTTCCACAGCGGCACGCGTTAAGTTGCCGCGGTGCTTTTCCAGCTTGCCTTCAAAATGTTCGAATAAAGTGAACGCGTCTGCAGTTGCACCGGCAAAACCGGCGATAACTTTATCATGATACAAACGGCGTACCTTGCGGGCATTGCCTTTCATTACGGTGTTGCCTAATGTGACCTGACCATCACCACCGATCACAACTTTGTTGCCTCGGCGAACGGAAAGTATGGTTGTTCCTCTAAAACTCACGTTAAATATCCCAAAATTACTAAATACATAAGTTTAATTTTACATGGTCTGAATTTAAATGTGCGAAAAAATGAGCGTAGGGTCGAATGACTGTGCTGGATACGGTTTAGCGGGAGTTCAGAAAACTATGCTACGCTGAAACAAAATAATCAGAGAAAGGCACTCTAATGGATGCATTGGATCAAATATCAACAACTCTGGCCCTAACCATGGGGCTGGCGTGGGCCAGCGGCATCAATCTGTACGCAACCCTGTTTACCTTAGGTTATCTTGCCAATACCGGCAATATCGATTTACCGCCGGATTTGCAGATAGTCGCTAACCCGATGGTCATGGGCGCGGCGGGCCTAATGTATCTTGTCGAATTTTTTGCCGATAAAATGCCGGGAGTAGATACCGGTTGGGATGCGATACACACTTTTATCCGTATTCCGGCAGGCGCCATGCTCGCAGCCGGAGCGATCGGTGATTTGAATCCCGCCGTTGAATTAGCCGCAGCTATTATGGGCGGTACTCTGGCGGCAGGGTCGCATGCGACCAAAGCCGGAAGTCGGGTTTTGATTAATACATCGCCGGAACCTTTTAGCAACTGGATTGCATCGGTCGGCGAAGATGTCATGGTGGTAACAGGGGTTTGGGCATGCATTAATCATCCAATGCTATTTCTAATCGCGCTGGCAGGTTTTATCCTGCTGATGATCTGGTTGCTGCCGCGAATTTGGATAGGCGTGAAAAAAATTTTTAGTTTTATTATTAAGCTGTTCCGTAACGAAGACGCCCCAAGTGGTCAAAATCCACCTCAATAAAAAACATTATTTATTGACTGCCGGTAAATAATCGAGTCTAATGGCGCTCTTTTGTAGCCCCGCCCAGGTAGCTCAGTCGGTAGAGCAGAGGACTGAAAATCCTCGTGTCGACGGTTCGATTCCGCCCCTGGGCACCATGAATAGCTTTAAAAAGGCCGGCCATTGAGTCGGTTTTTTTATGCGCGAAAGGTTTAGCGTCCTCCTCTTCTCTCTATCGTATGGCCCAGACAAGGTGTCACTGTCAGCTAGGGCTAAAATCAGTGGCTTGGTCCTGAATAGTGCGTCCGTTTAGCATAGGATTTTGACGCTGCTTGATGCCTATTCGGTTTTCAACTGCAAGCTTACGTGGATGTACGGTATAATTTCTTAATATTCCAATTTACGTAGCGTTGATAAATGGCTCAATTTTTTGAAATACATTCGGAAAGTCCGCAGTTGCGTTTGATACATCGTGCGGTGGAAGTGCTTCGTAAAGGAGGGGTTATTGTTTATCCGACTGACTCTTCTTATGCGATTGCCTGCCATATAGGCGATAAGCAAGCGCTTGATAAAATCCGTCGCATCAGGCAGCTGGACGATAGGCACAATTTTACTTTGGTATGCAAAGATCTGGCTCAAGTCTCCATGTTTACCAAAATCGGTAACGATGCTTTCCGGCTCATTAAGGCTTTAACGCCGGGGCCTTTTACTTTTATTTTGGACGCTACACGAGAAGTGCCGCGCCGTTTGCAGCATCCCAAGAAAAAAACGGTGGGTATACGCGTTCCCAGTCACCCGGTCGCACAATTGCTGGTTCAGGAATTGGGTGAGCCTTTGTTCAGTTCTACCTTGATGTTGCCGGGAGAGGATGAGGCATTGACCGATCCTTACGAGATTCGCAATAAACTTGAGCATGAATTGGATTTAGTGATTGACGCCGGTATTATCGAGTTTGAGCAAACGACTATTATCGAGTTTTCCAATAGCGGCGCAGAGATCATCAGGCAAGGCAAGGGTCTTGCTCCGATGTTGAGTTGATGAGGATGTAGTCATGATGAATGAATTGACGCTTTTGCAACGTATAGTGGTTTGGATATTGCCGGTCATTTTTGCGATTACCGTGCATGAAGTGGCGCATGGCTGGGTTGCAAAAAAATATGGCGATAGCACTGCCTCGGCATTGGGTCGGTTAACTCTAAACCCGGTTAAGCATATTGATTTGCTCGGGACTATTATTCTTCCTGGGCTATTATTAATAACAGGCACGGGTTTTATATTCGGTTGGGCGAAACCGGTGCCTGTCGATGCGCGAAATTTTAAAAATCCAAGGCATGATATGGCGATAGTCGCGTTGGCCGGTCCTGTTGCTAACTTCTTGATGGCTGTCGGTTGGGCGTTAGTGGCTCGGTTAGGCGTAACGATAGGTATGCAAGCCGAAGCTATCTCATTGCCGCTGATTTATACCGGGATTGCCGGTATTTCAATTAATCTGGTGTTGGCATTGGTCAACCTGTTGCCTATTCCGCCGCTGGACGGCAGCCGTATTTTAACCGGTATTTTGCCAAGTTATTGGGCGTGGCAATATAACCGTTTGGAACGGTTCGGATTTATTATTTTGTTGGTGCTGTTATACACTAATGTTTTAGGTTTGGTTTTGGCTTACCCGATGTTTGTTGTGCAGAAGGTGTTTTTTTCAATTGCCGGGTTATAGGTTGATTTTTTCGCTGTTTTTCAAATTCCAGCTTTCTTTTCGTATTCGCGGAGCTGGAGAATGATCCAAAATATGAGTCAAGATACGGCCGAGGGTTTAGGGCAATCATTGGATTCTGTTGTTCATTCATCGGCAACTGCCCCTGCATCCATGCAGTCGTTCGCAATAGTGAATGGTGCGCCTTTCAATAAACTGCCTGACGATCTTTATATTCCGCCGGATGCGTTGGAAGTACTGCTGGATACTTTCGAAGGGCCGCTGGATTTGCTGTTGTATTTGATACGAAGACAGAATCTGGATATTGTCAATATACCGATAGCGCAGATTACTCATCAATACATCGCCTATATCCAGATAATGGGGGAATTAAATCTGGAGCTGGCGGCTGAATATCTGGTAATGGCCGCATTATTGGCGGAAATTAAGTCAAGAATGCTGTTGCCTAGGCAGCCTGATGTTGAAGAGGATGAAGAAGATCCGCGAGCAACCTTGATTCGCAGGTTACAGGAATATGAGCTGATTAAAAATGCGGCAGAAGAGATTGACCTGTTGCCGAGAATTGAACGCGATATATTTCAAGTAGGCGTCGATGCTTCGACTCTAAAAAATGTTGAAAAAAACTTGCCGGATATCCAGTTAAAAGAAATGCTGTTGGCATTCCAGGATGTACTTAAAAGAGTCGAGCAGCTCAGTCATCATCAAATTACCAAAGAGCCTTTATCTGTCCGTGAACGAATGTCAACCATTTTGGAAAACCTTAAAGGAGCGGATAGTCTCCTTTTCTCGCAGTTATTTATCCGAAAAGAAGGTCGACACGGAGTTGTTGTCTCGTTTCTGGCCATCCTCGAACTCAGCAAAGAGCGGCTCATCGATATTATCCAGTCAGAGCCCTTTGCCGAAATACGAGTCAGAGCCGCCGGCGGCGCCGGTAGCTAAGCGTGCACCTAAACCCAAGCCTTCATTGCCGCCTCTTGGTCGAGCCTGTCCCGAATGCGCCCGAAGAGATCAGGACAGATCTTTTGTAACTGAACAACGTGAAATTAATGTGGAAATTAAACGTGTAGTTGAAGCAATCCTGTTTGCCGCAAATCGGCCCATGACCTGCAAGCAAGTGCAACAGGTTTTTCCTGAAATTGAGCAGCCGGAGATACAGGATATACAGGCGGCAATTGAGGCGATCATCGAGGACTATCGATTTAGGCCTGTGGAACTAAAGCAGGTTGCCAGCGGTTATCGTTTTCAGGTAAGGCGGGAGTTGTCGCGTTGGGTGTCGCGGCTATTCGAAGAAAAACCGCCAAAATACTCCCGTGCCTTATTGGAAACTTTGGCCATTATTGCTTACCGGCAGCCGGCAACGCGCGGAGATATTGAAGATATTCGCGGTGTCGGTGTCAGTTCCAGTATTATTCATACGCTGCTTGAGCGTGAGTGGATTCGAGTGGTGGCGCACAAAGAAGTACCGGGTAGGCCGGCTTTATACGGTACAACTAAACAATTTCTGGATTATTTCAACATTACATCGTTAAATGAGCTACCGACATTACAAGAGATTCAACAGCTTGATTTGTCGTTAGATACTACGCAACAACCCATGCAGGCAAAGAGTGAAGAACAAGAAACAACCGAACCGGTCGCCAAAGTTATCGAGCAATCCAGCGAAACAGCCGGGCAAATCCCCGAAGCCGCAGACTGAGAGCAAGGTAGTCAAAACGCCGAAAAAAATTAACGCTAATCAGTCTGTCGAGGGCGAGCGTATCCAAAAAGTCTTGGCGCGTGGTGGCGTTGGTTCTCGAAGGGAAATTGAGCGCTGGATCGATGAGGGCCGTTTAAAGATTAACGGTAAGCCTGTTGGCTTGGGTGATCGGCTGAAAGAAGGGGATTATTTGCAGATCAATGACCGGGTTGTGCATTGGGAGAAGTTTGTCGAGCAACCTACCCGGGTGCTGCTTTATCACAAGCCAGTTGGTGAAGTGGTTACGCGCCGCGATCCGGAAGGCCGTCCGGTGATATTTACCCAATTGCCTAAATTGGCTGTTAGCCGCTGGATAGCTGTCGGCCGTTTAGATATTAACACATCGGGTTTATTGCTGGTGACCAATAATGGCGAGTTGGCTAATCGATTGATGCATCCGTCAACGCAAGTCGAACGTGAATATGCGGTGCGTATTTTGGGCGAGGTTTCGGAAGCCACTATCGAAAAACTCAAACAGGGTGTGGAGCTTGAAGACGGCAAAGCCAAATTTGACGATATTCAATTTTTTGGTGGTGAAGGTGCCAACAAATGGTACAACGTTACCGTAGCCGAAGGCCGCAATAGGTTGGTAAGGCGTTTGTGGGAGTCGCAGGAAGTTATCGTCAGCCGTTTAATGCGAGTGCGCTACGGGCCTGTCGTTTTGCCGGAGCGATTGAAGGCTCACTCGTTCTATGAGTTAACCGATAAAGAGTTGGAATTATTGTTTGAATTTGCAGGCATGGAGGGCGAAAAACCGGCCATTGCCGCTAAGCCCGAATTTAAGCCGCATAAGCCTAGAAAAAAATAGCGGCTCTGGTGGTCGGGTTGCCCTGTAAGCCAAGAGCTTGGTGCGATCCGGCAGTTACCGTTGATTTATACCCAAAGGGCATAAGTTTCGTTTGAGCAGACAAGCTGCTCAACTCAGCTTTATCTGCCTGAGACAACTTGGTTCCTGCCTTTGTTTTTGGCCGTATACATGGCTTTATCCGCGCGCTGGATAAAAGACTCGGCAGTGTCATTGTCGCGTAAGGTGCTGGTGCCCAGGCTTGCAGTGATTTTGATGGTTTCCATGCCATAGGCTATTGTATGGCTCTCGACTGAAGAACGAATCCGTTCGGCCAGTAATTCTGCGCCATTGGCGTCGGTGTCACTTAACAGGATCACAAATTCTTCGCCGCCATAACGGAAAATAATATCGCTCTCTCTTAGGCTTTCTTTAATCCATTTTGCACTAAGTGCCAACGCGACATCTCCACACTCATGGCCGTGTCCGTCATTGATGGATTTAAAATGGTCAATGTCAAAGAAAATCATCGATAAATCCTTATTGTTGCGTACGGCCAGACTCATTTCTCGTTTAATGGCATCGTTAAACGAAGTTCTGTTGTGGGTTTGGGTAAGTGGGTCCGTATACGCCATTTTTAATGCTTGATGAAATAAAGTCGCATTTTTCAATGGATAAATTAAGCAGCAAAGTAGCGTTTCCAAGAGTTGGAGGTCTGTATCGCTGAATCTATGGTTGCGCATTAGCCTTAATTCGCCCAATTGTTGTTGCTCAACTTTTAAGGCATAGTTGCAGGAGTGACGGGTAAAAACGCCGCTTCTGACTTCCAGGTCGAATTCTTTGTTGATATAAACGTAAGCGCTATGAGGGATTTTATGGGCAATTTTGCTGCTGAAAATTGCGATCAATTCATTGAATTCCAGAGTCGTTTGCAAGGCACTACTGATGTCGTAATTATCGAGGTTAATCGCCTTCGTTGCTTCAAAGGTGTTATTGCTGATAATCGCTAAGTTTGCTGATTTATTGATCATGACCGCTTCCTCGTAGATTGAGATGTTACTCTGCTATAAAGAAAGCGATAGTTATGCCAGTTTTTTAAAATATGTATATAATCATAAACTTGTTTTATGTATTTTGTTTATTGTTTGATCGGTGTCATAAAGTTGACGTGGCGCAGTGGCAAGGGATTGCCGATAAAAGGACTTAAGAGGTTGTTTTATTGCCGCTTGTTTTCCAATGGCGGCAAATAATCAGGTGACAGTTCCAGATTCGATGTGTCCAAGCTGATAGACAGCGTGTTGGAGGCTAGGGTGGGGGCCGGTTTATCAGGATATTGTCCGGTTTACAGACAGAAGGCGTTGCGGTTCCGGTCGTGTTGTGGGCATTGATACGGGAAGCGCGAGTATTAATTAAGATCAAACAGGCGCTGGCTCAGGGACAAAATCAGGTGTTTAAAAACAACCGGACTGGGACAAGCGCCAGCAGTTGGTTAGCAACGCGCTGAACGGGCTGGCTGTTTGCCTGATGCAAGAATCTGAATTTCAGAGCTTGGACTAAGCGCTTCACGCGAAAACGATTGCTGGAAACAATGCATGAAACGGTCACCGGATTGTGCTGATCAACAAGGTCGAGTTTGGCTTGGATATTCATGCCTAATTACAGGTTTAACCTCCTTGGCAGATTGAAAATGCGTGGTTTTCAAGGAGATGATAACTCAATTCGGCTGAACAACTGCCTCAATACGAGAGGGCGGCGTCGGTAGTAGTAGGTCTGATGGCGTTTAACGGGATATTGAGGCGAAGCGGCGGGCATAATTTCTCCGCTGTTCGGCATGTTGCGTAACAAATATCTGTAATACAGAGAAAATTACTCTCCACGTTTTGCTAAAAAACGGGTAAAATCAATAAGAAAGGGATATAATCGAATGGTGCCGAGGAGAGGACTTGAACCTCCACGGGGTTGCCCCCACCAGCACCTGAAGCTGGCGTGTCTACCAATTTCACCACCTCGGCAGAGGCTAGCTGTAAAAGCTAAAGTGAGCGCGCACTATACCCACCCTCTCTGATTTTGTCAATTAAGCATAAAGTTTTTTATCTAAACCAGCATGATTTTCAAGTTAGGCGCACTAACCTTAACTTGAACCAACGGAGAAAAGTTTTTTTGCTTAAACCCCAAAAACTTTTCTCTTTCAATCCTAATCGATATACTAAGCCTATACATTTAACGCGGGTTTATGGTATCCCATTTCCTTTATTTGATTATTTATAATGACATTGAAGTCTAAAAAAAACGTTGATTTTAGTTCAGCAAAAGATCCATATGCTCAGCGCGAAGCTGAGAAATATGAGAACCCTATTCCCAGCCGCGAATTGATTCTTCAATTTATCGAACATGCCGGCAAGCCTTTGTGCCGTGAAGAAATTGCCGCGGCCTTCTCCCTTGAAACCGAAGACCAGCTGGAAGCTTTACGCCGCCGCTTACGGGCCATGGAAAGAGATGGGCAATTATTATTTAATCGGGGTAAAAAATATTGCCTGGTTAATAACGAAGATTTAATTGCCGGGCGTATTATCGGTCATGCGGACGGATTTGGTTTTCTTAAACCGGATGACGGCTCCGATGACTTGTTCTTGTCGCCACGGGAAATGAATCCCTTGCTGCACAATGATCGGGCCTTGGTGCGTGTTGCGGGCGTCGATAAAAAAGGCCGCCGGGAAGGCGCTGTCGTTGAAATTCTGCAAAGAAATACTCTTCATGTGGTCGGGCGACTCTATAAAGAAGACGGCTTTACCTACGTGGTGCCGGATAATAAAAATATAGCCCAAACTATCCTGCTGCAAAAAGGCGGTGCCGGTAAGGCCAAACAAGGGCAAATTGTTGTTGCGGAAATTATCGAACAACCGACCAAACTTCGCCAACCTATCGGTCGGGTCATCGAAGTCATGGGCGAGCACATGGCGCCGGGAATGGAAATCGAAATGGCGATCCGTTCCTATGAGCTGCCTAATCAATGGCCCGATGCGCTGCTGGAAGAAATAAAACCGCTTAAAAATGAGGTGCCTGAGTCGGCAAAAGAAAACCGGACCGATTTACGGAACATTCCGCTAGTCACTATTGACGGCGAAGATGCTCGCGATTTTGACGATGCCGTTTATTGCCAGAAAACACCAAAAGGTTGGAAGCTGCTGGTTGCGATTGCTGATGTTTCGCATTACGTGCAGATTAACTCGGAATTGGACAAAGAAGCCCAAAAGCGCAGTACGTCGGTCTATTTTCCAGAGCGGGTTATACCGATGTTGCCGGAAATTTTGTCTAACGGCCTGTGTTCGCTTAATCCTAAGGTAGATCGTTTATGCATGGTGTGCGAGCTGCTTATTAACGAGCAAGGCCAAGTGATAAGGTCGCGCTTTTTCGACGCGGTGATGAGTTCTCACGCCAGGCTGACGTATACCGAAGTTGCAAAAATGCTGGTTGATGGCGATAAGGTATTAGCCAAAAAATATAAAGCATTAATGCCGCATTTGCAGGAGCTATACGCACTTTACAAGGTTATGCGAGTGAGCCGTGAGCAGCGCGGCGCGATGGATTTTGATACCCAGGAAACCCGTATTATTTTCGGCTCAGAGCGTAAAATCGAAAAAATAGTGCCCGTGGTGCGTAATGATGCGCACAAGCTGATTGAAGAGTTCATGATTACCGCAAATATGGCGGCGGCACGTTTTTTAAATAATAAAAAAATGCCCAAACTACTGCGGATACACGATGGTCCCAGCGTTGACAAGCTGCTTAACCTGAAAACCTTTCTTGGCGAACTGGGTTTGAGTTTAGGCGGAGGCGCCAAGCCCACGCCGCTTGATTACATGCATTTGATCGAGTCAATTAGAGACAGGCCCGATGCGCATTTGATCCAGACCGTGTTGTTACGTTCGATGTCGCAAGCTGTCTACAGTCCTGAGTTAAAAGGCCATTTCGGCCTAGCGTTGGAAGCTTACGCGCACTTTACTTCCCCTATCCGGCGTTATCCCGATTTACTGGTTCATCGTGCTATCAGGCATTGCTTGCAGGGTAAGACGGCGGAAAGCTTTTTCTACGGGTTTCCCGATATGGTGGTTTTGGGTGAGCAATGTTCCGCCAATGAGCGACGCGCCGACGATGCTACGAGAGATGTAGTCAGCTGGCTCAAATGCGAATATATGATGGATAAGGTGGGGGAGGAATTCCCAGGCATTATTTCAGCGGTTACGTCATTCGGTTTTTTTGTTGAACTGGCAGAGATTTATATCGAAGGTTTGGTTCATGTCACCAATCTGGCGCAGGATTATTTTCATTTTGATGCAACCAGTCATCAACTGAGAGGCGAGCGTACCGGCATTAATTACCGTCTGGGCGATAGTGTCAACGTCAGGGTCGTCCGTGTCGATCTGGATGAAAAGAAAATTGACTTTGAGCTGGCGAAAAAACAAATCGCTATGAAGAAACCTAAAAAGAGGCGCCGTAAGAAGTGAAGTTAAGCAGGGCATGCGGCATACATTCGGTGCGGTAAGCTTTAAATTATTCCCTCTTAAAAATCCGTACAACTTAGGATAATAGTCAGCGATAAGATACGTGTTTGACTAACCGGTCGAGATTTAGGGGGAATAGGTGAAATCTACAAGTCAGTTAAATATTTTGTCTGAATTTGATGAGTAAGTGGGTGACGGCATCATCCGTCCATTCTAATTTGAGACGTAAATAGTCTTGCGTGTTAGGTACTTAACTCCATCCTGTCGTGAATTTTCGCACTCAGTCTATACCTTACGTCTGTCTACTTCGTGCTTGTTAACTAAAGCTGGTTGACTTTGTCGGCGACACAGGATGGCTGTTCTCTTGCGTCGGTTGGATATTTGCAATGATCATAACTATGCAGTACGTCGGCTACGCTATTTATAACCGGGGGCTGTGACTTCTTAGTGACGGTTATAACAGAAACTATACGGGGTATAGATTTCAGCTATTACTTAAAACTCCTCCCAATCGTTACCATAAGACTGTGGAATTAAAGCCGTTGCCTCTTTGCCTCTTCTTATATCTAAAGCCACCTGTTCATTATGTTTCCGTTGAGTTTGTGCCGTTTCAGCACGACCGGCACCGGAATTTTTCTGTAGCCCATTTACGATCCCAAATACATTAACGATATTTTGTGAATTGCCGTTTACTTTAAAACTACTTACCGTGACCGACAAGTTTTGTGCCTGTTCTTCCAATGACTCGGCTGACGCGGCTGCTTCTTCTACCAAGGCGGCATTTTGCTGAGTGACATCGTCCATTTGGATAATGGCCTGATTAACCTGTTCGATGCCGGATGATTGCTCAATTGAAGCCGCTCGGATTTCCGACATAATCGCAGTAACGCCACGGATGGAATTAACAATTTCAGCCATAGTTTTTCCTGCTTGAGTCGCGAGTTTGCTGCCATCTTCAATTTTTTCTACCGAATCCCCAATCAGGCCTTTAATCTCTCCAGCGGCGGCGGAGGCGCGCTGCGCAAGATTACGTACTTCGACGGCAACAACGGCAAAACCTTTACCTTGTTCTCCGGCACGGGCCGCTTCTACTGCGGCATTCAGAGCAAGTATATTGGTCTGGAAAGCAATACTGTCTATTACCGTAATGATGTCCACGACCTTGCGCGAAGCTTCATTGATTCCTCCCATTGTTGATACGACTTGGCCGACGATTCTCATGCCTTGAGCCGCTATGTCGGACGCATCAACGGCGAGTTGGTTGGCCTGTTGGGCATTGGCGGCATTATGCTGCACGGTGGAGGTCAATTCTTCCATGCTGGCGGCAGTTTGTTCCAAACTGGCGGCTTGCTCTTCAGTGCGGTGAGATAAATTATTATTGCCGGCGGCAATTTCTCTGGATGCCGTATTAATACTGTCAGTAGCTTCCTTAATTTGGCTAATGATGTCTGTAAGTTTTTCTACTGTGGTATTGGCGTCATCTTTGAGTTGTCCAAAGATACCGGAATAATCATTAGTAATGGCTTCGGTTAGATCACCGCGAGATAAGGCTCCGAGTACACGGACAACCTCATTAAGTGCGTTTTCGCTAGTCTCCATGAGTTTATTCATGCCTTCGCCCAAATAAAGGATGAAACCTTCTTTGTCTTGCAAACTCAAGCGTTTGCTGAGATCGCCAGTAACTGAGGCTTCAACAATAGCGGCTACCTCTTTTTCCACCGCCACCTCGGCAGTTCGATCCTGCCATTCGGCAACTGTACCCAAGCGCTGACCTTGTGCATCAAACATCGGATTGGCTGTCACTACCAGAGAACGGTTGCCCAGCATCAAGCCGGCTTTATAGGTGTCGGTTAAGGACGAAAGCAGTTTAGTTTGATGCGAAGGGTTTTTATGAAACCTATCAATGTTAGTGCCTAATAAATTAGCAATAGAAACGTCCGGTGCCAACTTGCGTATCTCAGTTTCACTTTTGCCTAAAATCTCGCCCCCGGGTTTATTGGTGTAAATAATATTGCGGTCATTGTCGACAATCATCACACCGGTACAGATGCTGTCCAATGCAATTTTGACGCGTAAGTTCTCATCGGAGAAGCGTTTGATTTCCGCGACATCAAATCCAAGTTTAGTCTGCATGGCTTTAAGAGAGTCCATCACTCTGCCAATTTCGTCCTGACGTTCGGTTTCAATAATGTTGTGATAATTGCCTTGGGCAAGTTGACCAAAATGCTCAGCTGCTGTGCTCAGCGGGCGCACAATGGAACGGATCAAAACGATGCCAATCCACAGGATCATAATAATACCTGTAGCGATTAAGCTGGTGGCAATGTTTCGGGTATTGTTATAACGCGATTCTGAAGCCTCATATTCCAACTTGGCGATATTGGCCTGCATTTGTGTAAGATTCTGAATTCCTTCGTTCACCGGCTCATAAAGAGGCCGAATCTTGTCCACAACAATGTTATTGGCCAGAGCCATATCATTCATTCGTAAAGCTGCGATAGCGGGCTTTAGGCCTTCGGTAACGAAATGTTTTCTGTTTTCGGCGAACTTATCAGCCAGGGCTTTTTCTTCCGGACTGAGCGTCGAGGCTATGTATATATCCCATAGCCTGTTGATTTCGGATATATTTTCTTCCACTTCATCTGAGTTTTTTTGAATTTCCTCGGGGTTTTTTGCGGATAGACTGGCGGTGATGAATAGCCGATTAGTCAGCAGCATTTTTTGTATTGAGGAAAGCTGTGTTAGAGGAAGCGTGCGATTTTGATACACCATTCGCAAACCATCATGAGTCTTGCTCATGCCGAGCAGCCCTATGCCGCCAATTATCAACAACAAAATCGATGCGGTTGCGATGACTGTTGCTAAACGGGATTGAATGTTGAGATGCTTAAACAGGTTGAGTTTCGTCAACAAAGTCGATTTAACGACTTTTCCATCCTTTATTTTCAGGTTGCCCGCCTTGCCGTCGCGAAACAGTTTATAGGCGGCAGCTGCCTCTACGACCTGCTCATTGTCGGGCTTATTGCGGACAGACATGTAGCCGACCAGATGATTGTTTTCAAAAATAGGCGCGGCATTGGCCTGCACCCAGTAATAATCGCCATTTTTACAACGATTCTTGACCAATCCTGTCCATGAGCGGCCCGATTTCAGCGCTATCCACAAATCCTCGAACGCTTCAGCCGGCATATCGGGATGGCGCACTATGTTGTGCGGCGCACCGATCAGCTCTTCTTCGGTAAATCCGCTAATCCGAAGAAAATCTTCATTAACATAAGTAATTATTCCCTTTAGATCGGTCTTCGAAACAATGGAGTCACTCTCCATAATGGGGTGTTCCACGTTAGTGACCGGCATATTGATTTGCATGAGCTATCTTCTTTTTCGAATAACGATTGCGTTTAAGGGTTGAGCGTAGGCGTGCTGGTGAACCTGGATCAGCTCACTTAAATAATCCTAAATACTTCTTATATAAGCTGTTTTTGATTTTGTGGATAGCGTCGTTGGGACAAGCCTCCTTACAGAGAGGGGTTTCATAGTGCACGCATCCGCTACACGATGTGACGTCGATGACATAGGCGTCCTCAGTCTGAAAAACTGCTTCACTCGGGCACTCGGCCTCGCAAACGCCACATCGAGCACACTTATTTTCATTAATAATCAGGGTCATACTTTATTTTTAGCTAAGTTTGTTAGTTAGTTAAATGCAAGCAAACAAGTTTGGAAGGAAAAATAAAATACCTCCCTGCTGTTCACTGTGTTTTTAGTCATGTAGAGAGTCATGCGGATAGACGGCTAACTGTTCGCTTAAACCGCTTATCAATTGACGGGGTATATAATTAAGTTCTTGATCCAGAAGCAGATTGGCGAAGTCTTCTGCCGTGACGGCAGGGCTTTTAATGTAACCTTGATATAAATCGCAACTTTTCTCCTGTAAGAACGCTAATTGTTCGGGCGTTTCCACTCCTTCCGCCAAGACCTTAAAACCCAGAATATGGCCCATCGCGATAATAGTGGCGGCAATTTCCATGTCGTCTTTGATATGAGGGATGTCATCGATGAAACTTTTATCGATTTTTAGCACATCCAATGGGAAATGCTTCAGATAAGCCAGTGATGAAAAACCGGTGCCGAAGTCGTCAATGGCAAGGCGGATACCTTGAGCGCGCAGCTTATTCAAAAGTTCCGTAACATTGTCCAGGTTCTCCATCAGCCCGCTTTCAGTCATTTCCAGTTCCAGATAGTCGGCTGGAAATCCTGTTTTGCTTAAACAAGCAGCGACTAAGCCGTTAATATTACCGCGACGAAATTGTTGGGGGGAAACATTGACGGCCAAGGTTAATGGCTGGAGTCCCTGATCGAGCCAAAGGCGGCCTTGTCGACATGTTTCCCATAGCACCCATTCGCCAATTTCTAAAATTAGCCCGGTTTCTTCAGCGATAGGAATAAAACGTGACGGAGGAATCACGCCCTCTACCGGATCCAGCCAGCGCACCAAGGCTTCGGCGCCAACTATGCGGCCGCTGGCAATATCCACCTGCGGCTGATAAAAAACGCGCAATTCGTGCTGCTGAACCGCACGGCGCAACCGCATTTCCAATGCGATGCGTTCACGGACTGCCAGCGTCTGGTCTTCGCAAAAATAGGCATAGCAACCGCGTCCCTGATCCTTGGCCTGATACAACGCGGCATCGGCGCAACTCATCAGCATTCCATAGTCGTTGCCGTGTTCAGGGTATAGGCTGATACCGATGCTGACGCCAATCTTTACATCATTATTTTGATTTAATTGAAAAGCTTCACTTAAAACGAAGATGATTTCATTAGCTATCCGCGCTGCATCTTCTGTATGGGCAATGTCTTCCAACAATACGACAAACTCATCGCCGCCCAAACGCGCCACCATATCTATGTCCCGCACTCTTGCCAGGATTCGGGCGCTGACCTGATGCAATAATTCGTCTCCGGCCAAGTGTCCAAAACTGTCATTGACCGCTTTGAAACGATCCAGATCAAGCATTAATAGCGCCAGTCTTTTGCCTTCACGCCGTTCTATTTCAATGCTGTGTTTCATCCGTTCTTGCAACAACCGGCGATTAGGAAGCCGGGTCAACGGATCATAAAAAGCCAACTGTTTGATTTCTTCTTCGGCAGCCTTGCGTGAAGAAATGTCGGAGAATGAGGCAACATAATTATTGATCTTGCGGCTCATGTCATAGGGTTCCCTGACCGCTGTGATAATAAGCCACTCGGGATATATTTCCCCGTTTTTGCGTCGATTCCATATTTCGCCTTGCCATGCGTCAGTGCGATTAATGCTGTCCCACATTGCCGCGAAGAAAGCCTTGTCATGCCGTCCGGAGCTGAGCATATGAGGGGTTTGGCCAATGGCTTCTTCGGCATTGTAGCCGGTGATTCGGGTAAAGGCCTGATTGACTTTGAGAATGACCTTGTTCGCATCGGTGACCAACATCGCGTCCTGCAATTCAAAGGCGGTGGCGGCGATGCGAAGGTCTACTTCATCTTGCTTTTTCTGGGTAATGTCGGTAATGAAGCCGTGCCAGAGTACGGAACCGTCGGTCTGCTGCTGGGGTAACGCATTACCGTATAACCAGCATACGGGGGCATCGTCAAACTGTAGGCGAAACTCTTGACTCCACGGCGTTAAATCTTGTGCAGAGACCTTAAATGAGGCCTTAAAGTTTTCCAGATCATCGGGATGCAGGGCTGAAAATAACGTAGATGCATCTTCGCTGACTTCTTCAGGGCTAACCCGGTAAATAGTATGGATGGCTTCATTAGCGTATGGAATGCGGGAGCGGCCATCGGGAAATAGCTGAAACTGGAATACCAATCCTGGTACTTGGCTGGAAATTTTTTGGAGCCGCTCAAAGGCATCTTGACTTGCTTGTTCGGCTTTTTGGCGTTCAATCACCTCTCTGGCCAGCTGCATCGTGCGTGAAGACAGCGCATCGTACATGGACAGCATGGTTAAGATCAGTACTCGCATCCCCCCGCTCATTTCCTGATCGGCTTGCTCTTTAGCTTGAATTAACGGTACGCCCGACTGCACCGCCAACACGACTTTAGCCATACGCATGTCGGTGTCCAGAATATGGAAGGCTAACCATTGGGTCAGGAATTTAAGAATTCCTTCAATCACCTCGTCGGATGGCCTGACATTTTCTTCACCCATTAATGTGTTTACTTTACTCAGAAAGTTACGATGTTCATCCTTGTGATTTATTTCCCAGCCGTCTTCAGGGAAGAACTCATGCCAAATTATTTCTTCTGCTGAAAAGTGGTAAACGGTGTATTCCACCAGCTCATTGAATACATTACTCAAAGTCGGCATATCGGATTGGTAAGCCAAGTGGCCGGCCAGTACATTGAGTAACTCAACTAGCCTTTGGTGCTGCTCATCGATCAGCGGCACTCCAACCTCGAAATTCTTATTCCATGGGAAAACTTCAATTGAATACATAATATTTTCTTGGGTAGGAGGGGTGATTAATAAGCCGGTAGCTCTGTAGGTAGCCTAATAATCATTTGGAAACTGACTATATATGCCCGGTATAGGCTCGTAATCATCCATGTACATGGAAGTGATGGTTTTGCTCGGCGGCACACGTAGGTTTTGATGCTCTTGCTTTTTAATTAAACACATGACTTTTTGACTTTAATATAAGGGTAATGGTTGGTTTTAAGCATTTAAGCCGCTTGCTTTAAAAGTAAAATGCGGCAACTTAATTGCATCCCGCCCCGCTAAATGCATTAAGTTAAGTTTAGTGTTTCCTGCTATTCCAAGATATTAGCTGGGCATTGACGATCAATAGGCGTTAATAAGGTACGTTGGTGGATTATTAACTTAATCATGTCGACGTTCACTCACTATTCATGGCCTCATTCCCCTCTATTTTGCAACTTCAGCTTATGTTGTCCGATGGTTTTTATTTCCCTGTGAACAACTGTTTTGCTGGTAGCTTTTCCCTTAGAGTCTGCGGCTTAAGCCGTAAATTTTTAATCAAAGTAAGCTTTAGCTTTACACTGCAAGCTAAAGCCTACATTATTAACGTCTATTGATCGTCCATGCTTCCTCTTTCACCTGATCATAATTTTGAGATCAATTTGTCATCGGGCAGCTTCGACGTTCGCATGAAGTATCGTCCCACTAACAAGTCCTCTCCTGGATTTTGTGATTTGGGCCAGAAGTTTTTAATTAATGTAAGCTTCGGCTTTGCTAGGCAAATTAAACTTTAAATTATCAATGTTTAGTGATCGTCCATGTCTCCGTTATCAACCGATTGCAATCTTGAAATAATGACTCTCGGCGGCTTCGATGCCCGCATGAACGGTTATCCCATTACCGGTATTTCTTACAACAAGATGCGCGCATTGTTGGTTTATCTCGCCGTAGAGCGGGAGCAGGACCATAGCCGGGAAGCTTTGGCCGAGCTATTATGGTGCGAGTTCGACCTTACAACAGCCCGGGACAATCTGCGTCGAGCACTGTCGAATTTACGTAAGGCTTTAGAAGCGCCAAGCGGCACAAACATATTTTCAGCTGACAAACATACGATTCGTTTCCTTCCGAATATCTATATCGATGCGGTAGATTTCATCCGGCAAACGCCGACATTACCCGATGAGCACAGCGCCGCCCTCCATGAAGAACGCGTCATTTTTCTTTACCGCGGCGAGTTCTTGGCAGGGTTATCTTTTCCCGATAGCCCGGATTTTGAGGATTGGCTTCAGATTCAACGTGAATCCTTGCACCGTCGCGCTCTTGCCTTATTGGAAAAACTATCGAATTACCATGTACAAACAGGCAACTACAGTAAGGCGCTGCAATTCGCTTTGCGACAAACAGAACTGGAACCGTGGAACGAAAACGCACACCGGAGCGTAATGCATCTATACGCCTTAAGCGGGTTAAGCAGCGCGGCTATTCAGCAGTATGAAATCTGCCGCCTCCTACTGGAAAAAGACTTAGGCGTGTTACCCAGCGAGGAAACCCGGCATCTTTATGAACAAATCCGTAACGGCAAGCTCACGCTACTGCGCAGATCGACAGATATTGTTCCTTTTATAGCGCCACCGTTACGCATCATTTCATCATCACCCCAAGAACGGCGCAAAGCAGATCGACGAAAAGCGACGTTCGGCATAGAGCAGTTCAAAATAACGGCAAGCGAGTTGCGTAAAGTAAGCGTACTGTACTGCGATTTGATGACTCCGGCGATTGATGACCCCGCTGAAATTATGGAGCTACTACACGAGCCCCAATCTCGCTGTGTGGACATTATCCGGCAATTGTCAGGGTATATCGTGCAGACGCATGGCGGCGGATTGATGGCTTATTTCGGTTATCCTCAAGCCCATGAATATGCGGCTCATCGAGCCGTGCGTGCAGCCTTGGCCGTTACACGTGAAGCTAACCAGGATATTGAAATTCGCGCATCTGTTCATACCGGATTTATTATCACCGGCAGCGATACATCAATGCCCGATACAATCGGGATGACCTCAAAGCTTGCTATTCAGTTACGCCAAACTGTTGATTACGGCAAGGTAGCTATCAGTCAGGATACGCATAGCATTGTGGATGGATATTTCGATTGCATCAGTCTTGGCGTTCAATCCTTGCCGGAATTCGCGCGGCCTCTGGAAATATTCAAGGTGGTCCAGGAAAACGGCGCACTCACCCGCTTGGATGCGGCGGCTCAGTTAACGCCAATGGCCGGACGCAAAGCCGAGATCGCCGAACTCATGGCATTATGGGGGGAAGCCATGCAATGCGCGCGTCCTATTGCGCTGATTCAGGGCGAGGCGGGCATAGGCAAATCCCGCCTGCTGCACGCCCTGAAAGAGCGATTGATCGGTACTCCGCATACGGTACGCGAATTACGGTGTTTTCCGGAGTTTAGTCAGTCGCCTTATCACCCGCTGATCTCAATGTTAGAAGTCGTTATGGGTTTTGCACATCATGACGCGCCGGAAATAAAGTTCGACAAACTGGTGAAGTATGTCGAAACACATTACCCGGCATCTACGCAAGATACCGTATCGGTGTTCACTCAGTTACTTTCTTTGCCTATTGACGGATATTATCAAAGACGCGATTTTTCTTCTCGAAAGCAGAAAGAACAAGCTATCGGTATTCTGCTTGCTACGTTGCAGGCATCGGCAGCACAACAGCCCCTATTATTCATCGTGGAAAATCTGCACTGGATCGATCCCTCTACGTTGGAATTGCTAATGTTATTCGTTGAACAACAAAGAGCAGGACCTGTTCTCGCGGTATTCACTGCCCGGCCTGAGTTTACTCCGCCCTGGAAAGATGTCCCCATGACTACGATGACGCTTGCGCCTCTTGCCGAAGACGAGGTGGCAAAAATGATAGTCTCATTAACTGACAACATATCGGAAGCGACCATCCGCCGCATTATCGAACGCGCCGATGGTGTGCCGTTGTTTGTCGAAGAGATTGCGAAAATTACACTCCTGGACAATCAGGCCAGCATTCCACCCACATTGCATGACCTTCTGGTGGCGCGTATAGATAATATGGGGGAAGCTAGATATGCCGCACAGCTTGCCGCCACTCTCGGCCGTGTGTTCGATTTGGATTTACTGCATAAAGTTTCCCATGATGACGCGATCGACCTTGAGCGTAACTTAAGCGCATTGCAGGATGCCGGGTTAATATTCAAGGTCAATGAAACCACGCATCAATTCAAGCACGCCTTAATTCAAGAAGCCGCCTATCAATCGCAAACTAAAGCCGACCTAAAGGCGGCACATCGACGTATCGCACAAGCGCTACTCAGCGACTTCCACGATATCGTTGCAACCCAGCCGGAACTTTTGGCGCAGCATTTATCTTCCGGCGGAGAAACACAGCAGTCCATCGAATACTGGATCAAAGCCGGGCAACGAGCTGCTCGGAACTCAGCCAACCTGGAAGCTATAGAGCATTTCAATTCCGGCTTGCAACTCCTGATGAGTTTGCCTTCGGATCCGGACAGAGATTGTACGGAATTCCAAATACTGGTCAGCCTCTGTCCAGTGTTGTATGCCACAAAAGGCTACGGTTCAGAAGAAGCCACGCAGACTAATACACGCATTTCTGCTTTGAGTGAGCAGGTAGGCAATAGTTCCGAGCTGTTCTTGGCACGTTGGGCGCTGCTGATAAATACCATTGCGAGTGTCGGCTCTTATGGTGTGACTGAGGCGGCAATGCATCTGCTGCCCATGGCGCATGACGACCCGCTGAAAAAACAGGCGGCCCACTATATCATCGCTGACTCAGCTTTCTGGGTAGGTGAGTTCGAAACCACGCATGCTCACACCGAACAGGCTATTACGCTTTATCATCCGGAACAGCATCAGATGTTGCAGGAGCAGTTCGGCGAAAACTTGTCCGTATCTTGCTCGGCATATTTGTCTTGGGCGCTCTATTTTCGTGGTTTCCCGGATCAGGCAAAAGATGTTTGCGAACAGATGTTAAGTCATGCCCGAGAGTTAGCCCACCCTCATACCCTTGCATTAGCGCTTTGCTTTGCTACCTTGCTGCATCGTTGGTCAAACAAATCCACGGAAACCTTGTCCTTGTCCTTAGAGACTATCGCAATCTCGCAGCAACACGACTTTTCCGTTTGGCTGGCTGCCGGTGAAATGGCTCACGGTTGGGCGCTGGTCTTGCATGGGCACAGTGAGATGGGTATCGCTGAACTTCAGTCGAGCATAACCCGGATGAAAGCATCAATAGGCGGAATTTCGGTGATTTTTTTGTCTGCGCTGATCGAATCCTACATACATCTGGAACTGTACGATAAAGCACTCAGCCTGCTTGAGGAAGCACAGGCTGACGAGATAACCACTGGCGACGGTCATTTCACAGCCGAGCTTCATCGGCTCAAAGGCGTGTGCCTGCTGGGAACTTGCGAGTCAAACACGAAAGAGGCCGAAGCGTGTTTCAGCCAGGCAATCGTCATCAGCCGCCGGCAAAGTGCAAAATTTCTTGAGCTGCGAGCGGCGATCAGTATGGCGCGGTTATGGTGGCATCAAGACAAACGTGAGGATGCACGGAATATGCTGGAGGAAATTTATAATACGTTCACGGAGGGCTTCGATACCCCCGATCTTCAAGAAGCCGCTAGTTTAATAAATCTTTGATATAATTGTTTTAAGGCTATCGTTATCCGATCCATACTTACGGCAGAGTTGGATCGGTGCATCATCGCAGGCATTAGCCTGTGATGTTTCTAACTAAGTGTCATTAATCTTAACAAAAAGCTCTACATTCAAAACAAGAGCTTCTTACTCTGCACAATCAATGAATTTAAGCAAAATATACGGCATACATTCGGTACAGTCGGCTTTAGATTATTCTCCTAAAAAAATCAATAAAGCCTGGATTGACGCTCAAAGACAAGACAAGCGTTTGACTCAACTGGTCGAGGATTTATTGGATCTGGGTATAGAGCCGGAAAAAACCGACAGGAAAAAATTGGACCGGTTTGCGGAAGGGAATAATCACCAAGGTATTGTTATCGAAGTGGAGATGCCTGGAGAATTATCGGAAAGCAATCTAAAGGACGCTATATTAACGCTGTCGGGAACGCCTTTATTCCTGGTATTGGATAATGTCCAGGACCCGCATAATTTCGGCGCATGTCTTAGAACCGCCGACGCGACTGGCGTGCATGGCGTGATTATCACCAAAGATAATGCCACCGGAATTACTCCGACAGTTTGTAAAGTAGCTAGCGGCGCCGCAGAAACGGTACCGGTTTATCAAGTGACCAATTTGTCCCGGACTCTGCGCTGGCTTAAAGATCAAGGTGTCTGGGTCATGGGCGCAGCAGGCGAAGCAACGCAGACCGCCTATCAAACCGATTTTACGGTGCCGCTGGCTTTGGTTGTCGGCGCCGAGGGTAAAGGTTTAAGACGGCTGACCAAAGAGCAATGCGATGTGTTGGTTAAGTTACCGATGATGGGGCGTGTGGAAAGTCTTAATCTTTCGGTTGCGACCGGTGTGCTGCTTTATGAAACCGTACGCCAGCGCTTGCTGACTGCTTGATTGTCACTTTTAAGTAATGCAAAAAAAATCGACACACGCTCTTGAAGGGACTGGTTTAAGCTGTATTCGCGATGATCGGGTGCTGTTTGAACAATTGGCTTTTGAATTGGTTTCCGGACAGGTTTTATTGCTGGAAGGCAAAAACGGCAGCGGTAAGACATCGCTATTGCGTATTCTGTGCGGATTTCGGGAACCTGATGCCGGTGCTATTCGCTGGTGCGGCGACATAATAAAAGATAGTCAGTTTTATGCACAAATGGCTTATGTCGGTCATTTGGATGGGATTAAAAAAGAACTGACGGTGCTGGAAAACTTAAAAATGTCCTTGGCTTTGGGTAGCTCCGGACGGTATTCCATTAATGGGGCTTTAACCAAGGTTCACTTATCCGGATATGACGATGTCCTCGTTCAGGCTTTATCGGCAGGCCAGAAAAGACGGCTGTCTTTAGCCAGATTGCTGATTACCGAGAATGTATTGTGGATTTTGGATGAGCCTTTTACTTCATTAGATAGGCAAGGTATTGCCCTTATCGAAACTTTAATGAGCGAACATTGCGCCAACGGCGGAATGATTGTTCTTACTTCACATCATGACATCGCCTTGCATAATGTCGATGTCTTGCGTATTAATTTATCCTGATGTCTTTATCCCGTGCATTTTTTGCCGTTATTCGGCGCGATCTGGTTTTGGCTTTGCGGCGTCGCTCGGAAATAGCCAATCCGCTGCTATTTTTTGTTCTGGTAATAACACTGTTCCCTTTGGGGATCGGTGCGCAGCCGCATTTATTGCAAGCCATTGCGCCAGGCATTATCTGGGTCTCCGCGTTATTGGCGGCAATGTTGTCTTTGGATAGTCTATTTCGCTCGGATTTTGACGATGGTTCGCTGGAGCAGATGCTATTAAGCCCGCACCCGACATCGGTATTGGTGTTAGCTAAAATTGCCGCCCATTGGTTAGTGACAGGTTTGCCGTTGTTGATTGTAGCGCCTCTGCTGGCGGTTTTTTTAGGCATGCCCAATCATTCGTTGGGAATCTTGTTGCTGACCTTATTGCTGGGAACGCCGGTATTGAGTTTAATCGGCGCGATTGGTGTCGCACTCACTGTAGGACTGCGCCGGGGCGGCATGATTTTGTCTCTGCTGGTTTTGCCGTTGTATGTGCCGGTGTTGATCTTCGCCGGTAATGCCGTGCAAATGGCGAGCGGTGGATTGCCTGTCGATGCGCAAATTAATATCCTGATTTCGATTTTATTAATGGCTTTGGTTTTAGCGCCTTTGCCGGTAGCTGCTGCATTAAAAATGAGTATTAATTGATAATATCTCGTAGAATAATCGGCCACATTGTCGACATGGAGTAAATGATTATGGCCTCAGCTAAATATTTGTCCATTTTTACACTAGCTACCGAGCAACAAAGGAAAGAAAATTTTGACGATTATTGGGAGTTTACCCAACAGCATGGCGGAACATTGCTGGAAGATGATAAAGATTTAGTTAAAAAAAGAGACCGGCTGAAGCATTTTCAGGATAACCCGGTTAAATT
>CAZJOY010000037.1:0-23357 GCA_964547705.1 uncultured Methylobacter sp.
AGGCGACTTGCAACCTAGATGAATGACTGTTCTAGACAGAACCCGGCTTATAGGCTGACTCTTTCTTCCTTTTTCGAGTTTTTACTCGGCCTTCCTCCTTCATGGTGTCGCCAAAGACACCAAAAACTGTTTGATAATTATTTTGACAGTTTTTTGATTTAGTCCTCATTTTTATCAAAATGCCCGGAATCTTTCGAGCGCTCAATACTTAAAGTGATTTCTCATGAAGAATGATTAACTTTTTGATAAGAGATGAGATTTATTTTGCGTTGTTTTGTGAGGTTTGGGTCTATTTGGATCGTTACCTAAGTCATTGTCGAAAAAGAAAGAATCTAAATGAAATCATTCTTGACTAGGGTGTGTTTGAAATCTATAGTGGGCACAAGTGGAGAAAAGTGGAAAAAAAAGGTTTTTTGGGGTAAATCTTGTTTCGAGGCATTAGTTCAATCAATCTAGACGGCAAAGGGCGTCTTGCAATTCCTACTCGTTATCGGGAGGAGTTACAGGAGTGTTGCGAGTGTCAGATGGTTGTGACAGTTGCTGTAAATGAACGGTGTGTTGGAGAAAATGGTTGTTTGTGGCTTTACCCAATGCCTGAGTGGGAAAGGCTTGAACAAACAATCAGTAAGTTACCCACATTAAACAAGATGGCCGGGAAATTAAGAAGATTTGTGATTGGAAATGCGTCCGAATGTGAGATGGATGGGCAAGGCCGTTTGTTACTGCCTGAAAAGTTGAGATCATTTGCAAAGATAGATAAGAAAATTGTTTTGGTTGGTCAGCTTAATAAATTTGAGCTCTGGAATGAAGAATCCTGGGCAGCAAAAGAAAGTGAATGGCTGGATGGTGACGATAACGAAGGGTTGGAAGATTTAGGGTCTTTATCCTTTTAATTAATGCGGGAGAATTGTTAGTGAAACATTTGCCCGTTATGTTTGCAGAAGCTTTGCAGCAGTTGGCTATTAAAGAAGACGGCATTTATCTGGATTGTACTTTTGGTCGGGGTGGACATAGCCAAGGAATTTTAAATTTATTGGGTCCATCTGGGCGGCTGGTGGCATTTGACCGGGATTTGGATGCGATTAACTCAGATTATGCGCAGACTATGCTCGAGGATAAACGGTTTGGGCTGAAACATACGCCTTTTTCCGAGCTGGAAAATATAGTTACAAACGAAGGCTTGGCCGGAAAAGTCGACGGTATATTAATGGACTTGGGAGTGTCATCGCCTCAGCTGGACAATCCTGAAAGAGGTTTTAGCTTTTTGCGCGATGGACCGTTGGATATGCGGATGGATGGCAATGCTGGCGTTACGGCAGCGCAATGGCTATCTAGCGTTGATGAGAAGGAACTGGTTGAGGTTTTATTTGAATACGGTGAAGAGCGATTTGCACGACGCATAGCTCATGCGGTTATTGAAAGAAGAGTTGAAGCTCCAATTACAACAACAAGGGCGTTGGCAAAGCTTATTGAAGATGTAGTGCCGGTCAAAGAGAAGCATAAGCATCCGGCAACCCGCAGTTTTCAGGCAATCCGTATAAAAATTAACAGTGAACTAGATGAGTTAAAAGCTGTTTTGCAACAGTCTGCCAGAATTTTGAAGCCTTCTGGGCGCTTAGTTGTTATTTCTTTTCATTCATTGGAAGATCGAATCGTTAAACGCTTCATCAGGGCTGAGTCCGGAGCTAAATATAATCCGGGCAAATTACCCATCAAAGAAATCGATATTGCTAAAGGTATCTTGAAGAAAGCAGGCAAAGCTCTGAAAGCAGAACAGCAGGAAATTGTCCTGAACCCGAGAGCACGAAGTGCAATTATGAGAGTAGCCGAGAAAGTTTAAGTGGCAATAAGTCGATATTTAGGTATGGGAGCGCTGATATTGGTGCTGTTGATATCTGCTCTGGCTGTAATTTACAGTAAATACCAGTCGCGATTAATTTTTATCGAGATCCAAAAGCAGGAAAGAGCGTTGGATCAGTATGAAGTGGAGTGGGGGCAGCTGCAATTAGAGCTGACTACGTTGGCAGAACAGAATCGAGTAGAGCAAGTGGCGCGGGATCAATTGAAGTTGGTTATGCCATTGCGAGAAAAGATTATTTATATAAAGCCGTAAATGATGCATTTTCAAGGCAGAAACAGGACAAATAAAACAACCGGCGATTTTTCAGGACGAAGACAGATAGTAGTCATTTTTATAATGGCTTGTATGGCAGTGCTGGTGGGCCGAGCTGTCGATTTGCAGGTGCTGAATAAACAGTTTCTTAAAGAGCAGGGCGATATGCGCCATGTCAGTGATGTACCTGTTTCGGCATATCGAGGCATGATAAAGGATAGAAATGGAGCACCGTTGGCAATCAGTACGCCTGTTGAGTCCATTTGGATGAATCCGCAAGAGGCGGAGCCTGCTAAAGAAAATGAAATTAGGCAAATGGAAAAATTGTTGAATTTGCCAAAGAGAAAAGTAAATGAACTCATTAACGGCGATACGCACAGGCAGTTCGTTTATATTGCTCGCCAAGTGAGTCCGGTGATTGCCGATCAAGTCAAGGCACTGAAACTTGGGGGTATTTATTTCGAGCGGGAATTCAAGCGTTTTTATCCAGCCGGAGAGGTTTCTGCACACCTAGTCGGCTTTACTGATATTGATGATATTGGTCAGGCAGGGCTTGAGTCGGGATATGAAAAATCATTAAAAGGAATTCCAGGTAGCAAACGGGTTATCAGGGATGGACAACGCCGCATTATTGAAGATGTAGAAAATATAAAAGAGCCGGTTGCGGGTAAGAATCTGGACTTAAGCATTGATCAGCGCATCCAGTATTTGGCGTATCGGGAGCTACAACTGGCGGTTAACCTTAACAAGGCAAAATCAGCGGCGCTGGTAGTCTTGGATGCAAAGACAGGGGAAATTTTAGCGGCAGTCAATCAACCGTCATTCAACCCGAACAGCAGGAAAAGTTTAAAAGAAAGTCTGTACAGGAATAGATCTATAACCGATGTATTCGAGCCTGGATCGACGGTCAAGCCATTTGTTGTCGCCGCTGCATTAGAAGGAAAATATGTCAAACCCAATGAGGTATTTGAAACTCACGGGGTTTATCAGATCGGGAATCATCTGGTCAAGGACGTGCATAATTATGGAGCGCTGGATTTGACAGGCGTGCTGAAAAAATCCAGCAATGTTGCAGTCAGCCAGATGGCGTTGAGAATGCCGCCGGAATATTTTTGGGGAATTTATAATAAGTTGGGTTTCGGCGTTGCGGCCGGTTCCGGCTTTCCTGGAGAAGCCAATGGCAGTTTGCTTGACTATCAAAGTTGGCATGAATTTGATAGAGCGACTTTGTCATTTGGTTATGGAGTGAGTACTTCCGCACTCCAGTTGGCAAGAGCTTATACGGCATTGGCAGACGACGGTATTTTGCATTCGGTTAGTTTGTTCCGGCGGGATGAAGATGTCGATCAACAACGGGTATTTTCAGCGAAGACGGCTAAGAGAGTTAGAGCCATGCTGGAAACTGTGCTTATGAAAGACGGCACCGCTTACGAAGGCAGAGTTGATGGCTATAGCGCAGCCGGAAAAACCGGAACAGTGAAAAAAGCCGGTGCGGGCGGATATGTCGAGAAAAGTTATTTTTCTGTTTTTGCTGGTATGGCGCCTGCCAAAAATCCGCGATTGATTACCGTCGTCATGGTTGATGAGCCTTCTGCCGGTCAATATTACGGTGGGATAGTCTCAGCTCCGGTGTTTTCTAAAGTAATGGCTGGAGCTTTAAGAATATTAGAGGTTGCTCCTGATCAGCAGGACAATATGCCTATCTTGTTGACACGAAAAGCTCCATAAAATGCGAATGTCATGAATACAGGAACTATGACTCCACGGATGAAGCAATTATCGCGACTGAAAGATTTATTAAATGGGCTGACCCCGTTTTCGTGTCAGGGCGATTTGCCGGTTGGTCGCATCGGTTCCATACCGATTGCGACACTTTCACCATCCTTGGTGGTCACCGGTTTGGCTTTGGATAGCCGGGAAGTGGTGAACGGTGATGCATTTATTGCTTTAGCCGGAGCTAAACAGCATGGATTGGTGCATGCTGAACAGGCTGTCAATAACGGAGCCTGTGCAGTGATTTTTGACCCAGCCGGGAATGGTCGGCAGTTGGCAGAAGCCTTTCAACGCAGCAACTGTAAGCTTGTACCAATAATTGCGGTAGAGAATTTGAGTTTAAAGTTGGGCGAAATGGCAGCGCGCTTTTACAGCGATCCTTCGCGATCTATGACAGTCATCGGTATTACCGGCACCAATGGCAAAACATCTTGCAGTCAGTTTTTAAGCCAGATGTTGAATAACTGCGGAATCATAGGGACATTGGGTTGGGGAGAATGGGGCAAGCTTAGCAAAACTCTGAATACCACGCCCGATGCGCTGGCGATTCAGAAAATACTCGCTGAATTACTAAAAAGTGAAAAACATACCGTAGCGATGGAAGTTTCCTCGCATGGCTTAGAGCAAGGCCGAGTAAACGGGGTTGCGTTTAAAGGCGCGGTATTTACCAACATCAGTCGCGATCACTTGGATTATCACGGCACGATGGACGCTTATGTGCAGGCCAAGCTGGAGTTATTGAAAAAGCCGGGTTTGGCTTTCGCCGTAGTGAATTTGGATGATGCTTACAGCGAGCAGATTATTGCCGCGGTACCGGAATTCGTGCAGTTATGGACATTTAGTGTAAATGCAAGAACATTGGATTCAGGCGAGTGTGTTTGTGCGGCAAATATTCAGCGTCAAGCAGAAGGGATCGAATTTGATGTTCACTATAAGGGCCAAATTCAGTCAGTAAAAGTGCCGTTGTATGGTGACTTTAATGTAGAGAATGTCTTGGCTGTTTTGACTGTGATGCTGGCCATGGGCATTTCCTTGGATGAAGCTGCTGAAAGATTAACTTGCATAAAGCCGGTTGTTGGCCGCATGGAGCGTTTTGGAGCAGAGACTGATCCATTAATTTTTGTGGATTATGCCCATACCCCCGATGCTTTGGATAAAGTTTTATCCAGTTTGCGCAAGCATTGCAAACAGGCTTTATGGGTAGTGTTCGGCTGTGGCGGTAATAGAGATAAGGGTAAACGTTCGCAAATGGGAAAAATTGCAGAACAATGGGCTGATCATATAGTTGTTACCGATGACAACCCGCGTTACGAAAACGGATTGGATATAGTCAATGATATTTTGTCCGGTTGCAGTTCGGCTGCCAAGAATGGTGGCAGTGTTGCAATCGGTAAAGAGCCGATGCGACCAGCAAAGGTTGAAGTTATTCAAAACAGAGAGCAGGCGATACAAAAAGTGGTAAGAAGTGCGGCTAAAAATGACTGCATCGTGATTGCAGGTAAAGGCCATGAGCAATATCAGGAAAGCAATGGCGTGTGCGTACCTTTTAGTGACCGACAGGTTGTGATGGATGCATTGAGCAAACGAGTTGAGCAAGATAGATGAATATGATGCTGAGCGAAATTGCAGCTTGTGTGCAGGGAGAATTGGTCGGGGAAGACGTCGTCATTTCTTCGGTCAGTATAGACACCAGAGCAATAAAGCCAGGGCAGCTTTATATTGCGATTAAAGGTCATAATTTCGATGGCAATGAATTTGTAGCCGAGGCAGTGCAAGCCGGGGCCGTAGCAGCAATCGTGCATCAGGATATTACCTCAACGGTACCGCATGTCGTTGTCGACGATACGCGTTTGGCTTTAGCCGAATTGGCAGGAGCTTGGCGCAAAAAAGCATCAGTTTCTGTTGTTGGCGTTACCGGCAGTAACGGCAAAACCACCGTCAAGGAAATGGTTGGGGCGATATTGAGCGTTAATGGCAACACGCTGTTCACGCAAGGCAACCTGAATAATGACATCGGTGTGCCTTTAACCTTATTGCGTTTGAATGACCAGCATCGGTATGCCGTCATCGAAATGGGCGCAAACCATCCGGGCGAAATTGAATATACCAGCCAATACGCACAGGCTGATGTTGCCATTATTACCAATGTAGGAGCCGCTCATATAGAAGGTTTCGGCAGTGTTGACGGTGTTGCTAAAGCAAAGGGCGAAATAATTCAGTCGCTTAGGCTGGACAGTGTGGCAGTGCTTAATCGCGACGATGTTTATTTCGACTATTGGAATTCGGTAGCCGGAACGAGAAAAGTTATTTCGTTTGGGATAGATGATCGGGCCGATGTAACGGCGCATTCTATTAAAACGGAAGTTATTGATAATGCCTTCGCCACTACCTTTGAATTAGTGACTGGAAAAGGTGAGTTAACTGTAAAACTAAGGTTGGCGGGGCGGCATAATGTTATCAACGCATTGGCGGCAATTGCAGCGTGTTTGGCTCTGGATATTAATCTGCAGCAGATTAAACAGGGACTAGAAAGCGTAAAACCAGTTACAGGGCGGTTGCAGCCACTGGTAAGCCGATTGGGCAATATCGTTATTGATGATACTTATAACGCCAATTCGGCCTCGCTGAAAGCCGGACTGGATGTGCTATCTAACTGTGACGGAAGGCGTTGGCTGGTTCTAGGCGCTTTTGGTGAGTTGGGGCCAGAGAGTCCGAAAATACATGAACAAATGGGCGAATTAATTAAATCAAGTGGTGTGGTGCGGCTTTTGGCCGTCGGGGCCGATGCTCTAAATACGGTAAAGGCTTTTGGTGAGGGAGCCACTTTTTTTGATAGCCAAAATGATTTGATTGAAGTGCTAAAGCAAGAACTCAAAGGTGATGAAGTGATTTTGGTCAAAGGATCAAGGGCTCAGCGCATGGAGAATGTCGTGGCTGCACTGGTTGAGAACTTCAGGAAATAAATAATGTTACTTTATTTTGCAGATTATTTGATGACCTTTGATGGCGGTTTCAGAGTATTTCACTACCTGACGTTCCGCGCTATTCTCGGGGCTTTAACCTCGTTGATCATTTCTTTCATTATCGGACCGATAATGATAAGAAAATTAAGCCGTAACAAGATTGGGCAAAGTATCCGTGAGCTGGGTCCTCAATCGCATTATGAGAAGAAAGGCACGCCTACGATGGGCGGCACGTTGATTTTAGTCGCCATTGCATTCAGTACGCTGTTATGGGCGGATCTCGGCAATCGTTATATTTGGGTTATTTTATTGGTGACGCTGGGGTACGGCGTGATCGGCTTTATTGATGATTATAGAAAAGTCATCAAAGGCAATAGCGATGGTTTATCAGCTAAGGCCAAATACACTGGTCAATCGATCATAGGATTAATGGCGGCTGTTTTTTTGTATAAAACAGCAATATTGCCGGCAGAAACGCAATTGATCGTCCCGTTTTTCAAAGACGTTATGCTGGATATGGGCTGGTTATATATAGTACTGACCTATTTTGTAATTGTTGGAACCAGTAACGCGGTGAATCTGACTGACGGATTGGACGGGTTGGCGATTATGCCGACAGTGATGGTCGCAACAGGCCTGGGGATTTTCGCGTATTTATCAGGACATGTGACATTTTCACAATATCTGGCAATTCCTTATTTACCCAATGCCGGAGAGTTAATCGTATTTTGCGCGGCTTTGGTCGGTGCCGGATTAGGTTTTTTATGGTTTAACGCTTATCCCGCTATGGTGTTCATGGGCGATGTCGGCGCATTGGCGCTAGGTGGAGCTTTAGGCGTATTGGCGGTGCTGGTCAGGCAGGAAATCGTGTTGATGATCATGGGAGGGGTATTTGTCATGGAAACGGTATCGGTGATCATCCAGGTGGCCTCATTCAAAATGACCGGGAAGCGCGTTTTTCGTATGGCGCCGATACATCATCATTTTGAATTAAAAGGCTGGCCGGAACCTCGCGTTATTGTGCGCTTCTGGATTATTACTGTCATTTTGGTGCTGATCGGTTTGGCGACCTTGAAACTGAGATAAGAAATGAATAAAGCTCATGCCCCTATTCAGAATTCTGTCAGCAATGAAGCCATTATTGCATTGCTAAAAAAGAATTTTGCTTTGGATCCGGAAACTGCCAAGGTTTTGGTTGTGGGCCTTGGCGACACTGGAATTTCGGTTGCGCATTACTTGCAGAGCTTAAACTTTAATTTCGCTATTACCGACAGCCGTAATAAGCCTCCGATGATGGAAGAATTTTTTCAGCAAATGCCGGATACGCCGGTGTTTACCGGAGGATTTGATCAGGCCGCGTTTAAGGTGGCAACACATCTGGTGGTCAGCCCAGGCGTGTCACTGAATGAACAGGCGATAATGAAAGCTATTGCCAATGGTTCGAAAATAGTCAGCGATATTGATCTGTTTGCCTGTTCTATCGATGCACCTATTGTTGCGATCAGTGGCTCCAACGGTAAAAGCACAGTGACCACTATGTTGGGCGAAATGGCCAAAGCAACAGGAATGAAAGTGGGCGTAGGCGGGAATTTGGGAACGCCGGCTTTGGATTTATTAGCGTTAAATGCGCAATTATACGTGCTGGAATTATCAAGTTTCCAACTGGAGCGAACTTCAGCTTTGAATGCAGCAGCAGCGACAGTACTTAATGTCAGTGCTGATCATTTGGACAGGCACGTTGATATGGATGAATACGCGCGAGAGAAACAAAGAATTTTTAGAGGTGATGGCTTCATGGTCATCAACGCAGACGACCCTGTTGTTTCCGCGATGCGCAACAATGGTAGAGAGACATTTACTTTCTCAATTAATAAACAAGCCGATTTCTATCTTGGATACAAGGACGGCGTAGAATATCTGATGCACAATGAAATATGTCTGATGCCATTGTCCGAGTTACCGCTGGAAGGCCGGCATAACGCGGCCAATGCCTTGGCAGCGTTGGCTTTAGGCGTGGCTATGGGCTTAGATGAGCAGATTATGTGTGACGCTCTAAGAAGGTTTAAAGGCTTAAATCATAGGATGCAGCGCGTTGCAGAAATACGCGGTGTTACCTGGGTTAATGACTCGAAAGCGACTAACATCGGTGCTTGCGTTGCGGCTTTGCAGGGTTATGCGCGTAAGGTGATTCTGATTGCCGGCGGTGATGCAAAAGGCGCGGATATGAATGAATTAGCGCCTGCAATCAAGGAAAAAGCAAAAAGTGTGGTGCTGATGGGTAAGGATGCGGGCTTGATAAAACAAGCCTTGGATGGTTGCGTCCCTGTTTATTCGGCAGACAATATGGCGCAAGCCGTACAGATTGCAGCAAGTCTTGCCGATGCCGGTGAGAGTGTTTTGCTGTCTCCCGCCTGCGCCAGTCTTGATCAATATAAAAACTATCAGGATCGGGGCGAAAAATTCACTAAGGCCGTATTGGCATTGGTTGACCGCTCAAGTGGTTTTCCGCCAGTTGTGGCAGCGATATGAGTAGTCAGCTGTTTTGGAATTGGTCGCATCGTTTCTTTTCTAATTGCGATACTTCTGGTCTTTTTGGAGGCCGGTCAAATTTGTTCTTTACAGATTATGACACGGCTTTCTTCCCTGGAGACCGTAAATGAAATCATCGCGAATAAGGATCGGTCAATTTTATTTTGATCCTGTATTGCTGATCGTGAGCACCAGCTTACTGTTGATCGGCTATGTCATGGTGGCATCTGCATCATTACATCTGGGTATAAAAATGACCGGTAACGGTTTGTATTATCCTGTCAGGCAGTTATTGCATATAGGTTTAGGACTGGTCTTCGGCACTGGCGTCGCCGCAGTTCCAATGCGGGTTTGGGAGCAGAACGGTCCCCAGTTATTTATAGCAGGATTGCTGCTACTGATTATTGTGTTGATCCCAGGGCTTGGCGTAAAGGTTAATGGCAGTGTGCGTTGGCTGTCATTGGGCGGCTTAAGAATACAAGTATCCGAAGTGGTCAAGTTTTTCTCTGTCATCTATATGGCCGGGTATGTAACCCGATATCAAGAGTCAGTACAGAATGCAGCTTTTGGCTTGCTTAAACCGCTGGGACTGTTTTCAGTGGCCAGCCTATTATTGTTAATGGAGCCGGATTTTGGTTCGGCCGTGGTTATTATAATGATAGCCATGGGTATCATGTTTTTAGCCGGGGCCCGATTATCGCAATTTATAGTGCTGTTGTTGATAATTGGCGTACTGGCAATGCTGCTGGTTTATTTTTCTCCTTACCGTTTGGTTCGGGTTACCAGTTTTATGGATCCTTGGGCTGATCCTTTGAAAACCGGGTTTCAATTAGTTCAGGCTCTGATTTCGTTCGGGCGTGGGGAATGGCTGGGCGTAGGTTTGGGCAGCGGTGTACAAAAGTTATTTTATTTGCCAGAGGCTCATACGGACTTTTTGTTTTCAGTAATTGCCGAAGAATTGGGTTTGTTGGGCGTCGTTACAGTGATTGGCTTATTCTCAGTATTGGTTTGGCGTACTTTTGCAATCGCGGTGGCTGCTGAAAAGGCGGGGCAACGGTTTTCCGCGTTTATAGCGTACGGTTTGGGGATCTGGTTTGGTTTTCAGTCATTCGTCAACATGGGCGTCAATATGGGGATTTTACCGACCAAAGGTCTGACATTACCGCTAATGAGCTATGGCGGCGGCAGTATGATGATAATGTGCTGTGCAGTTGCGTTGTTGTTTCGTGTGCAAAGTGAAGTTGCCGAAATCAATGCCGGTACGCCAAAGAGAAGCCGGCATGGGTAAAAGCTCACGCCCTTCGCCTATGTCCTATAGGCGGCGCATCGTTATCATGGCAGGGGGAACCGGTGGTCATGTGTTCCCAGCCCTAGCCGTGGCTCAAGAACTGATCGAAAAGGGCTGGCAGGTCAGCTGGCTAGGTACAGAGAAGGGGCTCGAAGGTCGAGTGATTCCGGAGCAGGGAATAGAAATTGATTGGCTGTCGGTGGCCGGTGTACGGGGCAAAGGATGGCTGTCGAAAATAACAGCCGTGTTGTTGTTGATCAAGGCCTGTAGTCAAGCCTTGAAAATTTTGCGGCAACGTAAACCTGATGTGGTGTTGGGAATGGGCGGCTTTGTCGCCGGACCTGGCGGACTGATGGCAAAACTATTAGGTATTCCTCTGGTCATTCACGAGCAAAACCGAGTACCCGGAACGACTAACCGACTATTGGCCCGCATGGCCAACCAAGTGTTGGAAGCATTTCCAGATAGCTTTAATAAAAAGTTAAATGCCAAATTTACCGGTAATCCGTTAAGAAAACCGTTTATTGGATGCGCTGAAAGTAAGGCTGCACATCTAGGTATTAATATTTTAGTCGTTGGCGGCAGTCAAGGCGCACAAGCATTGAATGAAGCAGTACCGGGCGCGTTTGCCGCCTTAGGTTTCGACATCGCGGATGGCAAGACAGTACAAATAAAACATCAGACCGGCGCTGCCATGCAAAAGCAGGTCGAGAGCCGGTATAAAGAATTAGGTGTAAACGCGGAAGTGAATGCTTTTATCGAAGATATGGTGGCGGCCTATCAATGGGCAGACCTAGTGATCTGCCGGTCTGGCGCGATGACAGTCAGCGAAGTGGCGGCGGCAGGCGTTCCTGCCATATTTATACCGTTGCCGAGCGCGATTGACGATCATCAAACAGCCAATGCCCGGTATTTAGCCGATGCCGGTGCAGGGCTCATATTGAGGCAAAAAGATTTGAACACAGCAACGTTGATAGAACATATAACAAAAGTAATTAAGCAATTGGATGTAATGAGTAAAACTGCAAAAGAATACGCAAGGTTGGATGCGACCGAAATCGTTGCCGGTGTTTGCATGGCCGAGGTTAAATTATGACACCTCCTAATAGCCAGATGCCGGCCCAGGCATTAGGTAGCGTCGATCGGATACATTTTGTCGGTATAGGCGGAACCGGTATGAGCGGTATTGCCGAGGTATTATCGAATCTGGGTTACCAAGTCTCAGGTTCGGATATCAAAGAAAGCGCGGTAACCCAAAGATTGGCAAGCTTAGGCGTGACCATCAACATTGGGCACGAACGGGAAAATATTGCCAAGGTCGACGTGGTCGTAGCTTCCAGCGCGATAGACCGCAGTAACGAAGAGATAGATGAAGCTTATATTCAAAGAATACCGGTCATTCCTCGCGCAGAAATGCTGGCTGAGTTGATGCGTTTTCGGTTCGGTATTGCCGTTGCCGGAACCCACGGCAAAACCACAACCACCAGTTTGACCGCAAGTATTCTTGCTGAGGGCGGGCTCGATCCTACCTTTGTAATTGGTGGACGTTTGAATAGCGCGGGCAGTAATGCGAAATTAGGCTTAGGTCACTACTTGGTCGCCGAGGCCGACGAAAGCGATGCATCATTTTTATATTTACAGCCAATGATGGCGATTGTCACCAATATTGACCAAGACCATATGGCGACTTATGAAGGCAGCTTTCAACGATTAAAAGATACATTTAGAGAGTTTCTGCATCATCTGCCTTTTTACGGGTTGGCTGTGATGTGTCTGGACGATGAAGGCGTCAGGGCAATCTTACCGGAAATCTCGAAGCCAGTGATGACTTACGGCGTTCATGAAGACGCCGATGTCCGGGCAGTCAATATTAAGCAAGAGGGTATGTATACTTCTTTTGAGGTAGTGCGAAGAGGAGACTATCCGCGCTTGCAGGTTACTTTAAATATGCCCGGTTGGCACAACATGCTTAATGCGCTTGCGGCGATTAGTATAGCAACCAAACTGGCTGTAGACGATGAAGCGATTATTAAAAGCCTGGGGGCATTTAAAGGCGTAGGTAGACGCTTTCAAATTAACGGTGACTTATCGGTGGACGGAGGCAAGCTGACGCTGGTCGATGATTATGGGCATCATCCGCGTGAGATTGCCGCGACACTGGAAGCCTTGCGTCAGGCTTGGCCGGATCGGCGTAAGGTTATTGTTTTTCAACCACATCGTTATACGCGTACTCGTGATTTATTTGAAGATTTCGTGCAAGTGTTGTCAACGGTTGATGTGCTGATACTGATGGATGTTTATTCGGCAGGTGAAACGGCAATTCCCGGCGCAGATGGCAGGGCATTAAGCCGGGCAATCCGTGTGCGGGGACAAGTTGATCCGGTGTTTGTCGAAAATTGGGAAGAATTACCGCAAATACTGGTGAGTATCGTGAAAGCCGAGGATGTAATATTGACTATGGGGGCGGGCAATGTAGGACAGATTGCTGCACAGTTGCCGCAGTTATTGGCGTCAACGCTCTCTAAGGAATGTTGAAAACAATCTGCTAACGCGCTTATTGTCTGTAATGTATTGTTTTTTAAGTGATTGTGATCGGCGTGTCAACATAGTCTAGGTGGTTCTACGTATGTATTTATACTGATTAATGCCGTACATTATTATTGGTTAATCATTAAAATAGGCGGATTATTTTTCATAAATAAGGTCTCTACAAGAAATGACAATTGAGATGACAACTGTATTGACGAAGTTAGACGATTGCAGGGATGCAGGAGGTAGAGCAATGCAGGGAGCAGTTTCCGAGGTAGAGCAATGCAGGGAGCAGTTGCCGACGACTGCAGGGATGCAGGAGGTAGAGCAACGCAGGGAGCAGTTGCCGAAAGGTCGTTTGCTAAGACATGAAAAACTGGCGAAATATACCAGTTGGCGTGTTGGTGGTCCTGCAGATCGGTTATACATCCCTGAAAACCGGCAGGATTTAATCGAATTTATAAAGACACTGCCTGAGTCAGAGCCTGTTTTCTGGATGGGATTGGGTAGTAATTTATTGATCAGGGATGGCGGTATACGCGGTACGGTAATTAATACCAAAGGACGATTAAAAGAAATGAGCTTGGTTGATGACATTTCGGTTTATGTTGAAGCCGGCGTGCCTTGCGCACATGTGGCGCGTTTTTGCGGCGAACGGGGTTTGGTTGGCGCAGAGTTTTTAGCCGGCATCCCGGGGACTATGGGCGGCGCTTTAAAAATGAATGCCGGTGCCTTTGGCGGAGAAACCTGGACTATCGTTAGCAGTGTGGAAATGTTGGGCGCATCGGGTAATGTAACGCCAAGAAAGCCTGAAAATTTTACAGTGGGTTATCGGTCGGTAAAGGGATATGAAAATGAGTGGTTTCTAGCTTGTCGGTTAACTTTGCCGAAAGGCGATACAGCAGCCAGCCAACAGAAAATTAAAGGTTTGCTGGAAAAGCGGGCTGCAACCCAGCCAACCAATCAGCCTAGTTGCGGATCGGTATTTAAAAATCCGCCAGGTGATTATGCAGCAAGATTGATAGAGCAAAGCGGTTTAAAAGGATATGAAATTGGCGGTGCATGTGTGTCGGAAAAACATGCGAATTTTATCGTCAATACCGGTAATGCAACGGCAGCGGATATTGAAGCGCTCATTTATTATGTACAGGATAGAGTTGAAAAACAGCAGGGGGTCGTTTTGCAGACTGAGGTTTGTATGGTGGGTGAAGCAATATGAAAGCATTGGCGCTAGATAAACCAGAACAGTTCGGCCGTATCGCGGTAATGATGGGGGGCTCGGCAGCGGAAAGAGAAGTTTCGTTAAGAAGCGGCGCGGCCGTTTACGAGGCTTTAAAACGTAAAGGCGTTGATGCGATTGCTATTGATGTAACAGGAAGCCCGATTGACGCGTTGGCAGGGTTAAAGATCGACCGGGTATTTAATATTATCCACGGTCGTGGCGGCGAGGATGGGGTGCTGCAAGGGGTTCTGGAAGTATTGGGAATTCCTTATACCGGCAGTGGCGTAATGGCATCGGCATTGAGTATGGATAAGCTCCGGACCAAATTGTGCTGGCAGGGTTACGGTTTGGTTACACCTAAATGGCACTTATTAAAAGACGAGTCCGATCTTGATAGTTGTATTGAAAAGCTGGGTTTCCCGGTTATCGTCAAACCTGCACAGGAAGGTTCCAGTATAGGCATGAGCAAGGCAGCCAATCGTGATGAGTTGTCGATGGCTTTGAGTGTCGCGGCGAAATATCGCTGTGATGTCTATGCGGAAGCTTGGGTTACTGGTAAGGAATATACCGTTGCGGTATTGGATGGCGAAGCGTTACCGGTTATTCGTTTGGAAACACCGAATGCTTTTTACGATTACGAAGCCAAATATCAGGCGACAACGACTCAATATCATTGCCCTTGCGGTCTGAGCCTGGACCAGGAACAGCTTATAAAAGACTTGGCGGTAACGGCCTGTAATGTGGTTGGCGTTAAAGGCTGGGGAAGGGTAGATGTATTTATCGATGACTTGGGACAGTATCAATTGATTGAGGTTAATACCGTTCCCGGTATGACTGATCATAGCTTGGTGCCGATGGCGGCCAAGCAGGCGGGCATCGATTTTGAAGAATTGGTTTGGCGTATTTTGGAAACCAGTTGCAGGTAATGAGTCATGCGTAGCAGTCTTTGCCATGCCCTCTTATCGGTAAGTACAAGTCAGTTCCAGGCATATTTGTAATGGCTGTTCGAAAAGTTGTTGCGCCCCTATTGTTATTGATAGGTCTGGTTTGGGCTGCGGGTTATGGTGTTAAACGTATCCCGATTAAGTATGTGAGAACCGAAGGGGTCTTTCAATACTTAAGTAAGGACGAGATAAAGACGGCTTTGCAGCCTTTGGTGATGATCAGTTTTTTCGATGCCGACATGCAGGCCATTCATCAGGCAGTTTCGAAATTGACTTGGGTCGATACCGTTACCGTTAAACGAGTCTGGCCCGATGCGATAGATATAAAGATACGCGAAAAGAAGCCTTATGTGCGCTGGGGACTGCAAAGCTTGGTTAGTGTGCGTGGCGAGATCATTACGCCGAAGAATATAGACCAATTTAGCAACCTGCCCATATTGCAAGGGCCTGAGCAGCAGCAATTGAAGACGCTGGAGATAATGAAGGGCGTTAATACGGCATTAGCCGATCAGTCCATGAAAATGGCGGAATTTACGATTAATGATCGGTGGGCATGGAAGATCAAATTAACAACAGGTTTGGAAATACTGTTGGGACGAAATGAACAGTTAAAAAAATTACAGCGGTTTTTGAAAACGCTGGAAGTATTAGGGCCAGAACAGGTTGATAAAATAGCAATAGTTGATTTGAGATATCCTAACGGATATGCGGTTTCATGGAAGCCTGACGTAGAAGAAATTGACTGGAAGAAAGTTGCCAATCCGCAGCATGAAATAGATGGCTAACCTTATAAAAATAAAAAGTGACACAGAGTAAAACAAAATGGCGAAAAAAACAGAGCGTAATTTAATAGTCGGGTTGGACATTGGTACATCCAAGGTCGCCGCTATTGTTGGTGAACTATCCAGTGATGGCAATATTGAAATCATAGGCATTGGATCAACGCCATCACGCGGTCTGAAGAAAGGTGTTGTCGTTAATCTGGAATCGACTGTGCAATCGATACAGCGTGCTATTGAAGAAGCTGAATTAATGGCGGGATGCCAGATCAGGTCGGTTTATGCAGGTATTGCGGGAAGCCATATCAGAAGCCTCAATTCTCACGGTATTGTGGCGATTAAAGATAAGGAAGTGACTCAGTACGATATCGACAGAGTAATAGATTCCGCCCGTGCTGTAGCAATTCCAGCCGACCAGAAAATTTTACATATTTTGCCGCAAGAATTTGTGATCGATCTTCAAGAAGGCATTAAAGAGCCTATCGGGATGTCGGGTATTCGTTTGGAGGCCAAAGTTCATATGGTCACCGGCAGTGTCAGTGCTTCGCAAAATATCGTCAAATGCATTCGTCGCTGTGGACTGGAAGTTGAGGACATCGTGCTGGAGCAGTTGGCATCTTGCAATTCAGTGTTAACGGACGATGAAAAAGAATTGGGCGTTTGCCTAATCGATATTGGCGGCGGCACTACGGATATTGCGATTTTTGCAGAGGGTGCAATAAAACATACCGCAGTGATTCCTATAGCGGGCGATCAGGTTACCAATGATATTGCTGTTGCGTTACGTACACCGACGCTTAATGCCGAGGATATTAAACGTAAGTACGCCTGCGCGTTAACGCAGTTGGCAAACGTCGATGAAGTTATTGAAGTGCCTAGCATTGGTGATAGGGCGCCTCGCAAGATTTCAACGCAAAATCTGGCAGAAATTATTGAGCCTCGCTATGAAGAATTAATGCTGCTTGTTCAGTCGGAACTTCGACGTAGCGGCTATGAAGAATTAATTGCCGCTGGGATAGTATTAACGGGCGGAAGTTCGAAAGTAATGGGATTGATCGACTTGGCTGAGGAAATTTTCCATATGCCGGTACGTATGGGCGGGCCGCAAAATGTGACAGGGTTGACAGAAGTAGTGAAAAACCCGATTCACTCTACCGGAGTTGGGTTATTAATGTATGGAAAAGAACATCAGGGCATTGGCAGGGGGATTGATTCCGATGGTCCTAGCGTGTTCTCAAGAATGAAGAATTGGTTTCAAGGTAATTTTTAACAGTTTATAAATAATAATTAAGGGGCAGCGGCAATGGCAATGAAGTATGAGTTAATGGATATGAATAATGAACATGCGGTCATCAAAGTTATTGGTGTCGGCGGCGGTGGGGGGAACGCGGTTAGCCACATGGTTGGAAGCCTTGTAGAGGGTGTTGAGTTTATCTGTGCAAATACAGATGCGCAGGCACTAAGAAAACTAAATATTGATACGATTATTCAGTTAGGTGTTGAATTAACCAAGGGCTTGGGCGCAGGTACTAATCCTGAAGTCGGACGGATGGCCGCAGACGAAAACAAAGAGCGTATCAGGGAAGTTCTGCAAGGTGCCGACATGGTTTTCCTGACAGCCGGCATGGGTGGCGGTACAGGCACTGGTGCAATTCCTGTGATTGCTGAAATTGCCAGAAGTATGGGTATCCTGACTGTTGCCGTGGTGACCAAGCCGTTTTCATTTGAAGGCAAAAAGAAATTGGCAACTGCGGAGCTAGGTATAACCGAGCTTGAAAGATTTGTTGATTCGTTGATTATTATTCCAAATCAAAAATTGTTGCCGGTATTAGGTAATGATGTGTCCTTAGTCAATGCATTTAAAGCGGCTAATGACGTGTTATTGGATGCCGTACAGGGCATTACCGAACTTATCGTTCATCCAGGTATGATTAACGTTGACTTTGCTGATGTTAGAACAGTCATGTCAGGCATGGGCGCTGCAATTATGGGTACTGGTTCGGCAAAAGGAGAATATCGGGCTCGTGAAGCGGCTGAAAAAGCTATTGCTTGTCCATTGTTGGAAGATATCAATTTGCAAGGTGCGCGTGGCATTTTGGTCAATATTTCTGCCGCCGATATGGGCATTGCAGAGTTCGATGAAGTGGGTAATATTGTCCATGAGTTTGCTTCGGAAGATGCCGTCATAAAAATCGGTATGTCTATTAATCCAGAGTTAGGCGATGAAATTAAGGTGACTGTTGTTGCTACAGGAATGGGTTTGCCATCTCGAGTGGTTAAACTGGCTCCAAAAGCGACAGCGGGATACGTTAACCAAACTGTAGCCGGTGAAGCTAATTACGAAGGTCTGGATAAGCCTACAGTTATGCGTCAAAACAAAACGGAAGGCAGAGAAACCCGTTTTGGAGCTCAGCCTAAGAAAGATATAGATTTAGATTATCTGGATATTCCAGCTTTTTTAAGACGTCAAGCTGATTAATAGAGCAGTCAATGAACAAAGAATCAGTCTCCATTTTGGAGACTGATTGTGATAATATTGGCGATTTTTGCCCTATTTACTTAGCGTTATTGATTTTATGATTAAACAGCGAACCTTAAAAAACACAATCAGGGCAACAGGTGTAGGATTACACACGGGAGATAAAGTCTATCTGACTTTACGTCCAGCTGAAGCGAATACAGGGATCAGGTTTCGTAGAGTCGATTTGGAGACTCCGGTAACCATTCATGCGACACCGGAAAATGTTGGCGAAACCATGCTATCGACAACTCTGGTAGCGGGCGATGTCAAAATATCAACCATAGAACATTTGCTTTCGGCTTTTGCCGGGTTAGGCATAGACAATGCAGTTATAGATGTCAGCGCGGGAGAGGTACCCATTATGGATGGCAGTGCCGGGCCATTTGTATTTTTGCTCCAGTCTGCCGGAGTTGAAGAACAAGATAGCCCGAAACAGTATATCCGTATAAAGCGTAGCATCAGGGTTGAAGACGGTGATAAGTGGGCGGCTTTTGAGCCATTTGACGGATTCAAGGTTACTTTTACGATTGATTTTGAACATCCAGCTTTTGAAGAGCATGTAAAAACCGCGACAATGGATTTTTCATCGACTACGTTTGTCAAAGAAGTCAGTCGAGCCAGAACTTTTGGTTTCATGAAAGATATTGAGATGCTTCGTCAGAATAACTTGGCGTTGGGGGGAAGTCTTGATAACGCCATTGTTGTTGATGATGACAAAGTTATCAACGAAGATGGTTTACGCTATGCGGATGAATTTGTTAAGCATAAGATTCTTGACGCAATAGGTGATTTGTATTTGTTGGGACATAGTTTGATTGGCGAATTTACCGGTTACAAATCGGGCCATGGTTTGAACAACAAGTTACTTCGCGCTTTATTGAATGATAAAGATGCTTGGGAAATGGTTACTTTCGACCATGAAGAAAACGCCCCGATTTCTTTTATGCGCTCTGCCGAGTCGCCAAGGTCAGCGGCATAGAAGTTGCCGCAAGAGCGGTATAGCCCCTGGCTGATTAATCAGTCAGGGGCTTAGTTTTTGACAGTTTTGCCAGCGTTGAGCTTAACCGCAGCAGTGCCTGCTTCAATTGTTCATCTGAAACACTAAGGCTGTATTCATGGATGAACTCTATTTTTTCTGCTGAAGGAATATTTGGCTTTCTGCCGGAAGAGTTTTTTTGCAAAGTTTCCTCGCCTGCCAGTATTTCTCGCCTACGTTCTGTAGGCGACATTTCTCCCCTAATTTTAATTTGCATAATCGAGATCGATTCCCTGGTTACCGGGGCGATAGCTGCGAGAATTGCACTACTATAAAATCTCAGCTGCGACGCCCAAGCAGCGGTATCGGTATAAACCAGCAGTTTCTTGTCATTAACAACACAATGTAGTGCGTGTTCAGCGATTGTTGCCGGTAATACATCATGAATACGCTGTAAAACCAGTTCTTGCTGCTTAATCTGGCCGTAAAAGTGAGCGATAGTCCGGTTTGGAAATGACAATGCGGCTTTAAAGGAAGTTGATTTTTTTGTCATGAGTATTTATCTGCCAATCAGGGCCGGAAAGGGTTATTGGTTTATTTGAGATAGTGAGATATAGTTAGTTCATGTAAGGGAATAAGTAGCTTTACTGTAATAATTCGCTAGTATCGTATTCACAAACATCCATAAAGATAAGGCCGGGAGATAAAGTGAGACAATTTATTCAGGATATCGCAGAAAATAGTCATTATCAGGTAACACATTTGCTGCAGATTCTAAGACAGATCCAATCCCGTTACCATTATATACCGGAGGCAGCGATAGAACAGTTGTCCGGTTTATTAAATATTCCCCGGACACAGATTATCAGTGTCATTGAATTCTATAGCTTTTTTCATCTGACTCCCAGAGGGCAATATGAGTTATTGATCAGTGATTCAATAACTGATCATATGTTGGGTAAGAAAGATTTGTTCGATTATCTGGCAAAGAAATTGGATGTTGCGGTTGGCGGGCTCAGGGAAGATGGGTTGGTCAGCTTGGACAATACTTCATGTACCGGTATGTGCGACCAAGGCCCGGCCGGCTTGGTTAACGGCTATGCACTGACTCGCTTGGATCGCGCCGGAATTGATAAAATCGCAGAGCTGATTAATCAACAAAAGCCTCTAGACGAATGGCCGAGTGAATTATTTCAAGTGGATGATAATATTTATAAACCCGGTTTGTTGCTGAACCAGCAGATTGAGCAAGGTGCCGCGCTCAAATCAGCCTTTAAACGAGGTCTCAAACAAACACTGAAAGAAATTGATTATTCAGGTTTACGAGGAAGGGGGGGGGCCGGATTTAAAACCGCAATAAAATGGCAATTCTGCTCAGAAGAGCAGCAGGCTGAGCGTTATGTGGTTTGCAATGCCGATGAAGGCGAGCCAGGCACGTTTAAGGATAGGGTTCTGTTAAATTCTTATGCAGATCAAGTCTTTGAAGGAATGACTGTTTGCGCTGCGATTATCGGAGCCAGGCAAGGCTTTTTGTATCTACGCGGCGAGTATTTGCATCTTCACGATAAGCTGCAGAGTATTTTGGAGCAGCGTCGTCAAAACGGTTTATTAGGCAATAATATTCTTGGTGCAGGGCTGGATTTCGATATTGAAATATGTCTGGGCGCTGGCGCTTATATTTGCGGAGAAGAATCTGCACTGATCGAATCGCTGGAAGGCAAAGCCGGTGTTCCACGCAACCGCCCGCCTTATCCGGTAACCCAAGGTTATTTAGGCAAACCTACTGTCGTCAATAACGTGGAAACGTTTCTGTCGGCGGCTTGCATTGCAGTTAATGGCGGTGATTGGTTTGCAAGTATCGGTACCGAAAAATCAAAAGGCACAAAAATACTTAGTATCAGCGGTGATTGTGCACGGCCCGGTATTTATGAATATCCTTTCGGTACCACTATTCAAACCATTCTTAACGATTGCGGTGCGACCGATGTGCTGGGTGTTCAGATCGGTGGGCCATCAGGTACTTTTATTTCGAATCAGGAGCTTGAGCGCAAGCTGGCTTTTGAGGATTTGGCGACCGGCGGATCATTTATTATTTTTAACTCCAGCCGTAATATTCTCGATGTGGTTCATAACTTCACCCATTTTTTCGCCCATGAGAGCTGCGGATTTTGTACGCCATGCCGGGTCGGTACTTCGCTGCTGAAAAAACAAATGGATAAGATTGTCGAAGGTCATGGCTCGGCGGGTGATATTGTCGCGCTTGAAGAACTGTGCCAGTTGGTTAAAAACTACAGTCATTGCGGCCTCGGACAAACTGCTGCAAACCCGATATTAACAACCTTGGAACGTTACCTTGGTCTGTACGAAAGCCAATTAAAAGAAATCAGTTTTGAACCGGGATTTGATTTGGACGGCGCACTGGAAACAGCGCGGCGCATGGCAAATCGGTATGATGCCGGTGCGCACTTGGCTCAGACGGAGAGCGAACATGAGTAAGACAATTACCATCGATGGCAAAGTTATCCCTTTCGAAGAAGGGCAAACCATTATGGATGCTGCGATGGCTGCCGGTATCTATATCCCGCATTTATGTCATCAGCCCGAGTTTACACCGCACGGCAGCTGCAAATTATGTACAGTGAAAGTCAACGGACGTAACTGTTCCGCTTGCACCTTTCCGGCAATGGACGGACAGGATGTGCTCAGTGAAACCGAAGAGTTGATCAACGACCGGAAGAAAATCACCCAGATGCTGTTTGTCGAAGGCAATCATTTGTGTCCAGGCTGCGAAAAAACCGGCAACTGCCAATTGCAAGCCGTTGCCTATCATTTGAATATGCTCGACAACCATTTCCCGCTGTTTTATCCGGACCGGGAAGTGGATGCATCACATCCTGATGTGATGCTTGACCAGAATCGCTGCATTCTTTGCACATTGTGCGTTCGCGCCAGTCAGCAAGAAGATGGTAAAAACGTATTTGCTGTCAGTGGGCGAGGCATCGACAAGCATTTGATCGTCAATGCTGAAAGCGGATTGTTAAAAGATACCGATCTGGATGCAACGGATCGGGCTGCTCATATTTGTCCTACCGGTGCGATTTTGGTTAAACGTACCGGTTATCAGGTGCCGATAGGTCAGCGTATTTACGATCATAAAGAAATCGATCAAGTCAGCCTGGAAACGGAGCATGTTAAACATGGCGAATAAAATTAAAGTAGCAACAGTATCTCTGGCAGGTTGCTTCGGCTGTCACATGTCGTTTTTAGATATAGACGAGCGGATGTTACAACTGGCCGAAGTCGTTGAGTTCGACCGCTCGCCGCTTACCGACATAGAGCACTGTAGTACAGACTGCGATATCGGTCTGATTGAAGGTGGGGTATGTAATTCCGAAAACGTACATGTACTGCGAGAGTTTCGTAACAACTGCAAGATTCTGGTTGCGGTTGGCGCCTGTGCGATTAACGGCGGATTGCCCGCCCTGCGCAATCATATTCCGCTCGAAGAATGCCTGAATGAATCGTATATAGACGGAATTGGCGTGGAAAACCCTAAGATCCCCAGCGACGTAGAGTTACCCTTGCTGTTGAACAAAGTGCATCCGATTCATGAAGTCGTAAAAATAGATTATTTTTTGCCGGGCTGCCCACCGTCAGCGGATGTATTCTGGAAATTCCTGACCGATTTAATTGAAGGGCGCGAACCTTCGTTGCCTTATG
>CAZJOY010000038.1:0-23306 GCA_964547705.1 uncultured Methylobacter sp.
CGCCCAGGATCGAGCCTTCATCCTGCTGTCTGCCCCCGCCTTGCGGCGCCGCTGACAGCATCCGTCCTGCCAAACGCGAAAACGGCAGGCTTTGCAGCCACACTGTACCGGGGCCGGTTAACCTGGCAAAAAACAAGCCTTCGCCGCCGAATAACATAGTTTTAATACCGCTGGCCTGTTGAATGTCAAAATCGACGCTGCCGGTCATTGCCGCCAGACAGCCGGTATCGACATGCAATGTTTCACCAACGCCCAGTTCTATTTTTTGCAGACAACCGCCGGCATGGACAAATACCCAGCCATCGCCTTCCAGCTTTTGCATGACGAAGCCTTCACCGCCAAACAGCCCGGTCAAAACACGGCGTTGAAAATGAATACCTACCTGCACGCCTTTGGCCGCGGCCAAAAAGCTATCTTTTTGGCAAATCAGTTTTCTATCGTAATCTTTCAGATTTAACGCCAGGATAGTGCCTGGATAAGGCGCGGCGAACGCCACTTTGCCCTTGCGCTGCGCGGTTTGCGTAAACACGGTAATAAACAGGCTTTCATTGGTCAGCAAGCGCTTACCGGCACCCAGCAATAAGCCCATAATGCCGGCTTGTTGCGAATCCGAGCCATCCCCGAAAACCGTCTCCATCTTTACGTCCGCGCTTTTGTACATCATCGCTCCGGCTTCCGCGACTGCGCTCTCGTGAGAGTCCAACTCGATTTCGACAAACTGCATTTCATGGCCGAATATTTTGAAATCAATACCCTCGGTCGCCAAGTGATGGCCAAAGCCACTGGAAGCCTGGGCAGCCGGCGACTGCGCTGCGACCGCTTGGGCCGCAACCGGCAATGCGGTCGGCTTGGGCGACATCATCGCTGGAGGTGTCGGTGGAAAAGGCGTAATGCCGTCTTTTTTCATCGGCCTGATTTCAGTTGCATCATAGACTGGAATCCAGTCGGCCAAGCCCTGACGCCAACAATAAGCGCCCTGATGTTCACGGGCAAAAGTTTTTGCATAATCCAGCGTATAAGGCCCGCTGGTGGCATTTTCAAAAGAAAAGAACCATTCATTCATAGTGTTGTGATTATTGGCTGTAAAAGTACTTTGATAGGAGCCGTTGCCGCAGGCTTATTGATTACTAACTGATGTTACGCATTGTCCACGAAAAGCACGAAAGACACGAAAAATATAGAGCAGTATATTTCTCGGCTAACGATGCAATGCCAAATATTCAGTCACATCCCTTTTGACAACCTTCAAAGCAGGTATGTGACTTGATATGGGTTTGAACGCACTTCTTTGTTTTTTGCGTCCCTGTCCTCCTCTGTATACCATAAGTATCTACACAACTTTTTTATCATAAATACAATGAATTACAAATCAATCTAACGCATTCTCCTGCTGAAGAGGGTTGGGAGGAGAATAAAAAACAACCACTTATACCCCCCTCGCCCCAACCTTCTCCCTCAAGGGAGAAGGGGCTGGTACTTGTGTAGATACTTATGCTGTATACCCACTTTTTTCGTGATTTTCGTGCCTTTCGTGGACTAAGCTTTATTTATTAGATGCGCGCGTAACATCAGTTACTAACGGATAAATGTGTGCGGAGCTTTAAGCTAATTGCCTCTTTCTGATTATTGAAAAAATGCAGACCACGATCAGAGCCCCGAAACTATCGGCCAACCAATCGTCAAAACCGGGCGAACGCCCCGGCAACATAGTTTGGTGCAGCTCATCGGCTGCGCCCAACACAACGGTCAAAACAGCCGCATACTTGGGCTCTACCATCTTGCTCATAACAATAGCGAAAGTGAAAGTACCGAAGTACAGAAAATGTACCAATTTATCAACCGGGGACACAAACAATCCGGCAGCTTCCGGCTGTGAGCCGCCTATAAACAGGGCCAGGACGAGACTCAGCGAAAATGCCAGAAAATTTAATCGATAAAAATGCGCTATTGTCATGGGCTAGCAATTGCCTCTCACAAAATGGGTTAAGGCTGTGATGTTATAAAACAGCCATCGGTATAAAGTGCGGTAATTATTATGAATAATAATTACCGTACAATCGTATATTATTACAGCTTGCATTAGGTAACTGTTTATTTTCAGCGAAATTTGAGATAAACGATATGAAGATTACCAGGCCTGATAACGAACAACGATAACCCAGCTTAGATGCACGGTAAGAGAGATAGGCAAGCAACTCGTAAGCCATGAATACATTGCGAAACAAGGCAATCTTCGGATTGAGCAACATCTTCCGGTTATAAGCGCGAAAGCCCTGCGTGGTATCTATTCACCTAAAGCCGGAAAACAGGCTTAACATCGGCGCATGTATAAAACGGATGGCCAAGTCTCTTGGCTTAGGCGTGTTCTCCGCGATTCCTCCTGCGATAAAACGCGAAGCTGCACAAAATAATGCTTCGATAAAGCCCGGTATCGCGACAGGCTCGTCCTTGTCGTTACCGTCAATGATGACGATGCCTTCATAACCTTGGTCAAATGCAAAAGTGTAGCCGCAACGAAGCTGGGCGCTCAACTTGCCCGGCCCCGTCTTGACCAGCAATTCGCGCACGCCTTTCTGTTGTAGCGATTTCAACGCCAGCGAGCCCTCGCTACTGCCGCCATCGACGATAATGATGTCAACGATGCGGTCGATTTTGAGAGCAGCCATTTTGGAAAGCAGGTTCTTGATTCTTTCGCCTTCATTAATCACTGGAATGACCACGCACCAAGGCTATTGCCGACCGTGTCATAAAAGCGTATCAAAACCGGGTACTTGCCATCCGGACGCTACCTCGGCGTTGGCTGCGATTGTAGGCAGCTCGGATTGTGCATAAGCCCTGACTGCCTGGATCGTTGCATCTGTGTTGTACGAGTAATACCCAAAGTTGCCGAAGATATGCGAATAGCGGGTTCGCATGTCGTAGCTGGCTGGATTGCTGGTTAAAACGTAATCGAACGATTTGCCAAAACCCTGCATTGAAATATCCGCGACACTAATCGGTTCAGCGGTCAGGTGCACCAGCTTCAAACCGGCACCGAGCACTGTTTGAATGTCATACCAAAGATTGACCATCGGGTAGAACTGAAAAACACCTCGGCTATCAATCGCGTGAAGATTGCTGTCATTCAGGAAATCGAAAATGACGTTCTTGCGTAACCCAGGGCCAACCAAACCTGGAAGGCGAACAATAAGATGGTCGGGGAAGTGGCCTTCGACAAATCTTTCTAGCAGGCGGCGATGCAGGCCGTAGGCGTGAAGTTCCGACTCATCAATCGGAGTCGCTTCATCAACGCCTACCGGATTTTTGAATACATCGACAGTACTGATCAGGATAAAAGTTTTGCACTGGATCGTTTTCAAATGTGCAATCAAGTCATCGATTTTTTGCCGGTCTGCCTCCGGTTCCCGATTAGCCATCCATTTTTGCGCCGGAGTGCCGGCGCATACGACAGTGTCGAAGGATTGGCCGTCAATATCGCCGATATTTATTGAGTGAAACAGCGATTCAAAAGATGTTTGCTTAAGAAGCGTACTGCCTATGTATCCCGAAAATCCAATTAGTGCATTCATTTTTTATACCTTATCTAATTAAAACAGCCGCAAAATCATCATGCTCTTTTGAAATCCTGTTGCCTCAAGCTGATAGAAATGCACTCAAGCAAAATGAGTTATGGGGCCTATTGCTAAAACTTTTCGTCATTTAACTTTTCCAAGACATCATAAATATTGTCGATTTTCCCGCTCAAGACCGAATAGCAACCCGGCAATTCGGGATGTTTTTCGAACAGGATTGGCCTTCCGTCGTCGCTCTCGTTCTTCGCCAGAACAGTCTTGACTTCAAACAGCGAATCGACGTATTTCGCATCCAGCACGGCCGGCAGGTAGCAGCTGACATCCTTGACCATGCGATCGACACGCGTTGATCTACCGTACTGAATTAATTTTTGATATAGATCGATGCCCGTCATATCGTTCCAGTGCAAATACGGGGTGTAGCGGACATGAGAAAGCGTATGTAACCCACGCGCAGGAAACGGCATCATCGATCAGGCGAGGCTCGAATAATGCTCTCAACTCCTGCTCTGCCGGCTGAATCTTGGCGCCGATGTCCCGACAGAAGCGTACAAGCTGTTTGGCGGTCACTTTGGAATTACGGCGAGCAATCGCATACAACTTACTGAAATCCTGCCTTATCGCATCGGGCCAATCACGTACGAAATTAGGCAGATTGATCCGGCTTCGATACGCTGTCGTAAAGCTGCGCGGATAGTGATAGCCGTTATGGACGCGCGCTTGATTGTTGTAGGAAGTACACATCAGAAGTGCTCGACCACGCTCCTACGAACCACTGGGTTCTAAAAATCCATACCGACAATTAATGAGCAAACATAAGCTTAAAACGTCATTGCCATGAAATGAATTCAACTTATTCCTGAGTAGTAAAAAGGAGGCAATTGCAAAAGCCGCCAACGTACCGGCACGGCATGCTAAAAACACCTATTGCCTTATCGCTATTTTTCCTTGTCAAACTCATCATTACAATTAGTACAAATACTTAATGAAAGTTACGCATTGACCGGCAATATAAGATCGTGAAAATCTACAATTTGTTCCTAAGTGAATAAAAACGACGCCGGCAGCCAACGTGCGTATTCCCTGTTTCTATCTCAGCAATCGGAATCAGGATTTGGTTTTCCTGCATAAAGGCAACTCCGGCTAATTGCCGAATATCAGTTTAGGCAGCACTAATACCCCAGCCTCTAAGCAACAGAGGGAACTATCATCTGGCCCGGACAGTCTAATCGTCTTATCCCATCAATAACTTAACGTCAGGAAAGGATCTTGCAGACCTATTCATAATCATCGGATTCAAACCAATGTCCGACACCTACGTATTTTTACTTAAGTAAATACACGTAGATTTAAGTGAACATTAATATTCCACCGATAAACTTCACCTTGAGTTATATAGAAATATTTTCTCACTGATTGAATGAAAACCACCTCATGCCTTCTTGTGATTTTATTTATAATTCAATGTGATATAAAAAAGGGACATTGAATGTCTCGCAGATTAACCGTTTTAAGTAATAGAGATAATTTTTATGAAAAATCCAACTAAACTGTTATTTTCGCTTTCCCCTTTAACCTGCTCTTCAGCAGCGACTCTTGGCTTGTCTCAAGAATGCACATCAAATATGAATAACTTAAATTTAGGCTTACAGCCGTTAAACATTCAAGACGATCAGGAGGAAGTCCGATCGACCCAGAAGGCTTTTGATAGAAAGAGCTTCCTAACCATCCCGAGTACGGCACCGCATCGCCGGACTAAACAAACTAATGCAAAGAAAAACATTATCCACAAACTCATTTTTATCGGTTGCATTCAAGGTCTATTCGGCCTGCAACAGGCTTACGCGACAACTTATTATGTTTCTACTTCGGGGTCTGACAACAATACCGGTACAGATCTTTCAACACCTGTCAGAACGATAAACAAAGCGTTGAACAAAGCTGGGGCTAGCGGCGATATTGTTTATGTCATGACAGGCACTTACTCGGAAGCTGTTACGATCTCGCAAAGCGGCATTACGCTGAGTGCTTATCCGAATAACAATCCCGTTATTGACGGTGGAACTACGTTGCCTAACGTGGATTGGGGCGCTTTACTTAGCGTAAGTGGTAATTACAACAAAATTTCCGGTTTTGAAATAAAAAACAGCAATATCAACGGTGCACATGCCGGTGGCCGTGGCATACTTCTATCCGGACATCATAATACAATCAGTAAAATGAACGTTCATCACATCTGGAACGTTGGTATCTTGGCTGAAGGCGATTACAGTATTGTCGAAGATTCTAAAATCTGGCAGGCTGTAAAAAGTAATTCGAACAATACCGGGCAAACGACATCGGGATGGGCTACGGGACTCAGCGCCGCTCGAAATCGCAGTTCAGCCGCGATAAAACCAGGCATTAACTCTTATTCGATATTGCGCCGCAATACGGTTTATAACAACTGGGGCGAAGGTTTATCCTGCTACGAAGCCGATCATTGTACGTTGGAAGATAACCTCGTGTACGACAATTGGACCAATAACTTGTATGTGTCCGACACCACTAATAGCGTGGTGCAACGCAATATGGTTTATGTTTCTTCAAACCCTGCGATTAATTTTCGGAGTAGTGCGCATACGGGCATTACGCTTGCAGATGAAGTATCAAGCCTTCCACGTTCCACTAACAATACAATTATCAATAACCTTGTCTACAATGCCGATCTGGCTGCCTTCTCTTGGTCATTGGTTGCCAACTCCGGCTTGAAAAACGTAACGATAGCAAACAATACTATCGTGGATGGCGGCTTATTGACTGGATCCGGCGGAAACATAGTTAATTCAAGCTCCCAAATCAGAAATAATATTATTGTGGGTAACCATAGTTCGATACCCAGCAATAGCGGCATTAGTTTTTCCAATAATAACTGGACTGTGAATCCGCCTTCGGCAGCGTCATCATCGAGTAACATCGTTGCAGATCCGCAGATAGCCAGATCAGGCACAACGACATCGGGTACTATGACTCCGGCTTACTTCAAAATATCCAGTAGCTCGCCGGTAATCAACGCTGCAATGGCATTAAATAACGTGCCTAACGATTTCTTTCAGGCTGGTCGGGGATCATCGCCGGATATCGGTGGACATGAGTACCAAAGCTCTTCTACACCGACTCCGACGCCTACTCCGACTTCCGACACCACTGCGCCTTCAGCTCCGTCCAGCCTTGGCGCCACTGCCGGCTCAGCCAATCAGGTCAATCTTACCTGGAATGCGTCCACTGATAATGTGGGAGTTACCGGTTACAAAATCTATAGAAACGGTACGGAGATTGGCTCCAAAGCTGCAACCGGCTATACCGATACTTCTGCTGTTGCGGGAACATCCTACAGCTACACGGTCAAAGCTTACGATGCTGCCGGCAATCTCTCGGCCGCAAGCAACACGGCTACGGTTACGACTCCGGCCAACTCTGCCTCACTCAACGTATCGTCTTACTATGTCAGCAATATAAATTCCTACAGCGCTAAGATTAACTGGACAACTAATGCGATCTCTACCGGCATGATTTATTACGGAACCAGTCCTACCAATCTGAATTTAAGCGCGGGTAGCACCCAATACACAGGTACGAGCCGTTACTGGACTCTTTGGAACCTGAGTCGTAACACGACTTATTATTACAAGATCGTTGCCACGAGTGGATCGACTACCGCGTCATCCCCTGTTGCCAGCTTTAAAACCACTAACTAAAAATATTGTAGAACCTTCATATAGTCATCATGTCCTGAAAATTGGACAGGAACTATAACGCCTCTATAGTCTTAATCAGGATGAATACGGGCTGCAGAAGCCATTAATTCTTCTAGGCTAAAATCGGATGGACCCGGTTTTAGCCGCAAAAATAATGAAACCATTCGAAAAGATTCCGTCGCTCTACGTTAAGACAGCTGACATAAAGTGCTAGTGTTTTTTCGGCTATATCCCGCCAATTATAATTCCGACTGACCCAGGCCCGGATATTCTCGCGTGTCGCCATGCTTCGGTTTTGTTGTGTTAACCGCGCGATTCGGTCCGCGAGAGCTTCGATATTTCCCAACGGAAAATAATTTTCCGCCGGCAACCCCACCTCCAGATTTGCCGGAATATCGCTTGCCAATACCGGCAATCCATAACTCAAAGCCTCCAGCAATGCGATAGGCAAGCCCTCATGCGATGAAGGAAGCACGAAAAGCCCGGCATGTGCGTAAAGTTCCTGCAATGCTAATCCAGTCTGAAAGCCTGTCATCACAACACCTTCTTCAGCTGCTTTATTTATCACTTCACGTTGATAAGCATCGGGATGGTCCGCCTTGCCCACAATTACCAACTTCCAAGTGGACGGCAAGTTAGACTTCTTAAAAGCAGCAATCAAGTCTAAATGACGCTTTTCGGGCACCAGCCGGCTGACCAGTAACACATAATGGCCGGATGCCAGGCCGAATGCTTTAAGCGTCTCGGTTGAATTCGGCAGTTGCGGCAAAATCACGCCATTTGGAATCAGCGCCGACTCCACACCATGTTTTTCATGGACCAGTTCAGCAATAACTTTAGAAATCACAATACGGCCGTTCGGCCATCTCATACCCCAGCGCTCGCCTAGTTGGAGAACGAAACGAGCTATCCATCCCCACTTCTGCCGATCGTAATCAGGGCCATGATGCGTTACAACCACCCGCAGTCCCAGCAGCCGCGCGGGTAATGTCACGATAGCCGGACCAATGCCCTGAATATGCAGAATATCCGGGCGTACCAAAGCAGCATACAGCACACCGATAAAGCTGTGCATAAAAGCTTCCAAACCCTTTAATTTTGGCGCCCACAGCGGAATGAACTTCACGCCGTTCCATTCCGCTCCAATTCGTTCGAGCTGGTAAGGAGACCGTACCAGAACAGTTACCTCGCACCCCATCGCGACCAGCAGCGGACACAAATGTTCGCTATGCGTTTCCACGCCCCCCTGTATGCCGGGAAAACCACGCAAACCCAACATCATCACACGAATTGGCCGGCTCATCTTTGCTCTGCCTCGGTAAATACAGCCAACACATCATTGGCCAGATTCGCCCAGTTGTAATCCGATTCGAGCAATGCCCGGCCATTTCTGCCCATTTCGGACGCCAGTTGAGGATTGGCTAAAAACGCCAGCACCTTATCCGTCATCGCAGAGAAATCGTTGGGCATCGCCAGAAAACCGGTCTTGCCGTCGACGACCAGGTCCCGATAAAAGAGTAAATCCCAAACCACGGCCGGCAATTGCATCGCCATGGCCTCCAGGCAGGTTCCGGGCAGTCCTTCGTAATAGGAAGTAGAAGCATAAACACGGCTACGATCATAGTAGCCCAGCATTTCCGCGAACGGCACCTTGCCAGTCATTAACACATTCTTTTCATAAGGTGCCAAAACCGTCTTAACCCATGCCTCGTCATCACCGTAGCCGACGATAGCTATGCGTACATCCGGCTTTGCAGCGATCAACCGGCGGCATAGCTCTACCATCGGCCGACTGCCCTTGCGCATCTCGATGCGTCCGCAAAACAATACGTCAATATCTTTTTCAGCTGCATCATTAGGCGCGAACAAGGTCACGTCAGCACCGTTCGGAATCACTGTTACCTCCCCCTTGAAACCATAGGCGGCAACTTCCTGCCTACCTTGTTCCGTCAGCGCGATCACTTTGCTGGTCACATTGAAAATCCGGTTTTCCATCCACGATTTGATAGCGATCGATAACCCGCTCCACTGACTGACGAAATGCCTGGTTTTGTAAAATCGTCCTGACATGCCCAAGTACGTGGTATGCGCAGTCAGCACGACCGGAATATGCGGCGGCAGAAACAGGCCCGGAATCAACGGGGGGAAATGCAGGTTAACCCACTGGATCTTGCCTTCGTTATAGAGGTTGATCAGCTTGTCGCGTGCTTTCAAGCTCCAGAAAAACAGACTCAACCGGCTCTGAGCGTATGGAAAATGGATGATTTCAACGCCCGGATACTGCCGCTCAACCCGATGTTCGTCACTGGTGATCAGATAGATAGACGGATGATCGGTCGGTAAATTAGCAAGAAAAGAGTCCAAGTATCGGGCAATGCCGTGGACGCCGTAGAATTGAGGATTAACTATTGCAATCATTATTGTGCCATCTCTTAATTATTAATTAACTGAATGATGAACTTTTATTGATAGAACATTAATCGACCACGCGGGCCTTTAAAACCACGCCTCCTGTCACCAGAATTTTCATGCTTTATCTCCTTTTTACGTCAAAATTTGCTCTTGACCTTAATGCATCCCAAGCCGTGTTCGGCAATCAATTCAACCAGTAACATTGACCGGCATGAGCCTGACTTTTGCCGCCACGGCTTCACTTTTCTACTTGATAAATATTGACTTGAAAACACACTTTTAAGGTGTACAAACTAAGTTAAACCGGTAGACATTGGTATATCGTCAAATACCTACGAATACCGATTAGCCGCGTCAATGTTTGAAATTGCTCATGGAGAGCTAAATGTTGGGCCACGGATAAACGCGGACTTACACAGATGAATGTGAATGGAAAGCCGTTCATACAGAGTCCCATTCGACAAGGCTCTGCTGAGCGGAGTCGAAGCCTGCCATGAGCTTGTCGAATGGGGCTCATGACAGGCTCAGGGCTAACAGGATTTTGGAGGCTTAAACTGCTCTTGTTAGATTTATCGGAGTAAATCTGTGGCTAGCTAAGGTCGTGGAAGCGAAGTAAGCAGCTTAGGCGGGAGTGCAGGCTTTGCCTGCCTAAACCGTGAGTTTCATGCCTTCACAGTAAAGCAAGCGGAGCTTGCACTCCAATGTTCTCTGTGGCGCCAATACTCTAGTTGCTTATCTATGCGGCATTAAAGTTGGAGCGCTTAACTGGTTTTATAGATTACGTCCATAATCATCCTGATAACGCACAATGTCATCCTCGCTTAAATAAGCGCCGGACTGGACTTCAATCATTTCCAACGTCAGCTTGCCCGGATTTTCCAGACGATGAATAGTGCCTAACGGAATAAAGGTCGATTGATTTTCACTGACGAGAAAAACCTCATCCCCTCTCGTCACCCGAGCCGTGCCGCGCACAACGACCCAATGTTCAGCGCGGTGATGATGCAGTTGCAAAGACAGCGAGGCGCCGGGATTGACCATAATCCGCTTAACTTGGAAACGGTCGCCGTCATCAATGCAGTCATACCAACCCCAAGGACGATTGATTTTGCGATGCGCGTCTGTTTCGGTTCGTCCGACGGCTTTAATTTGCGCGACAACGTCCTTGATTTTTTGAATATGCGCTTTATCAGCAACCAAAATCGCATCCGGTGTTTCTACTACGACCAAGCCGTTCAGGCCGACACAAGTAACCAAGCGCTTAGTGCTGAACATTAAAGTGTCGCTGGTATCGACCGTTATCACGTCGCCGATTAATACATTACCCTGCTGGTCTTTTTCACCGATTTCCCAAAGCGCATCCCAGCTGCCTATGTCCGACCAGTCGGCAGTAAGCGGCACAACAGCGACCTCACCGGTATCGGCTGCCAGTTTTTCCATGACCGCATAATCTATCGACTCGGACGGGCACGCGCTAAAATGACCCGGATCGGGACGGATAAAGTCATTGTCCTGAATTCGTAAATTAAAGGCTTGCAGCGTAGCGCCGGCAATATCCGATCGGCATTGCTGGATTTTACTGAGCCATACCGACGTTTTTATCGCAAAAATGCCACTGTTCCATAGAAATTCACCACTGGCGAGATAGTGGTCGGCAGTAGTTCGGTTGGGCTTTTCGACAAATTGTGCAACTTGAAACGCATGATCGGTCAAGCTCTGACCAACGCGAATATAACCGTAACCGGTTTCCGGCGCTGTCGGTTGGATACCGAATGTAACTAGCTTGCCGGTTTCGGCTAATTCAATTCCCAGGCGGATGGTCTCTAGAAATGCCTGCTCACCTTGAATAATATGGTCAGCCGGCATGACGACCATAATAGCCTCGGGATCGTCCAACTGGACCGTTAAGGCGGCCAGCGTCAACGCCGGCGCCGTGTTGCGCCCGCAGGGTTCGAGTATCAATGGAAAATTCCGGATACCGATTTGCCGCATTTGTTCAGCCAGTAGAAAGCGATATTCTTCATTGCCGACCAGAATAGGCGCCAATACCGTTTTGCCTTCCATTAAAGCCATTTCTTTAAGCCGCAAGGCCGTGGCCTGGAGCATGGAATGTTCTCCGACCAAGGTCAGCAATTGTTTTGGATATTGTTCACGCGACAATGGCCAAAGGCGAGTGCCGGAACCTCCGGAGAGAATAACCGGGACAATTTTCATATATGTTCTCCTAGAGAGATTGTTAGACCATCATGGCCCAGTGCAAGCACCATTTTTTTGGGAACGTTCCGGTTATGGACACTGTGCGTTAATTTCAGTTATCTCCAAATATACAAACTGAAAATCAGGCACTACAAATCGAATTTTTCGGCTGTCGGCGATCGCCACCGGTCCTCAGACTGCCGGTATCCGCGACGTGCTATGGCTTTGGAATACACTGCCGATGTAGCTCGGCCGATAGTCTTCCAACTGAGATCGCCATGAGCCCCTGCTATCCGTACGTTCTCGGTCAACATGCCATAGTGCACAGGGTCTGAAAGCAGGGATTCGATCGCATCGGCCAACGCGACCGCGTCATGAGGCGGCACCAGCAAACCTGTATAGCCGTCCAGTACCATTTCCGGGATAGACCCGACCCTTGTAGCCACTACCGGCCGGCCAAAGCCGATAGCCATCGCCGCAACACCGCTTTGCGTGGCATCAATATAGGGCATGATCACAAGCTGAGCCTGCGTAAACAAAACGTTAACCTTTGCCCTCGACACAAATTCTTCGTGCAGTTCAAAACAATCGTTCGATTCGATGGCCGCGCGATTAGGCGCTAAATCTCCTCCTCGCCCCGCAATCACTCCTTTGATACGTAACCCTTTGGCTCGCAAATGCAATACTGCTTCAACAAAATATCGTAAGCCTTTGTAAGCATTGATGCGGCCGAAGAAAAGTAGGGTTCCGTCATCAGCTTCCTGTTCCGGCATTTTCAGAGGCCCTATCGGCCCATGCTGAATGCTGGTCACTCGGCCGGCGAGCCAAGGCGCTACCGCAACTAACTGTTCGCACAACAGGCTCCCGTGTGTAATCGCGTCGTCGCAGAGCTTACGCAAAATCCATTGGTAGAGTCTGTGACGGCTGAACCGGTGCCGCTGCATATCTTCGCCCGAATGCGGTTTCGGGTCATGCACAGTCAGGATAAAAGGAAAAAACCGGCTCAGGTAAATTTGCGCCGCAACGGCATAATCCCGTGTAGCCTCTTGTTGATGAACAACATCCGGCTTGAAACGTTTGACTTCGCCGACCAAACGAATCGCGTTCTGTAACCAGCGTATCGGTGACTTGCTATGGGGCAGCGTTACAATTGTCAGCTGCGGAATCGAACGGTAGTGCTCAAACTCGTCTTCAAGCTCGGAAGCGGCATTTTGCTCGCCCAACAGCAGTTGAACCTCGTGGTCATGAGCCAACGCTTCCGCAAGACGGCAGGCGTACTCGGCAAAATGCATTGATATGAGGGTAATACGCATAGTAGATCACTCCATTGTCATTAGAATTCAAAAAATGCATCGGCTCATATTTGAATGTATTCCGGCCGATATTTCAGGAAGTGGCTTACAGATAAGGAATTTCACCAATCGCGTGCTCTTTGAGTCCGCCAATTTTCCCAGCGACTTATAAACACAGGTGAAGCAAGCAGACACATCATTAAACTAACCCACCATCTTCTTGAAATCATTTCACGCCTCGCATTCAATAGCTCTATAAAAGCATCATAGCGCCGGCCATTCATTACTAACCTACGCGCCAATGTAATTTTGCACTGATCGACTAATCTGAGTGCGGAGTTACGGACCCTGTCCGGCTGTTGCCGGTCTACCGCGCGTTGTTCAAGACGGACAAAGGTAGGTGGTAATGAGCACTGTAATTCATAGATTGAGCAAAGACTCTCATCGACATCCTTTCTGTAACCTACGAGCGGCATTGGACAGTACGCAAGGAGAGACTTCTCAGCTATTCTGAACCAGAGATCCTGATCCTCCGCCCATTGTTCTCCCAGCGGAAAACAAGGTTTAAACTGGATCAAATGTTTGTGCCGAACGGCAACTGAATTGATGACGAATAACGGACGATTACCCCAACGCGAGAACAGATCGTCAATAATCTCGACACTTTGCGTATTGCCTGGGTCCCAGGAGAAGCTTGCTGTATTCAAGCTACTCGTGCTGATACATTTATAATTGGTAGCAAAAAATGCTATATCCGGGTGTCGCGATGCCATTGAAACAACTGTTTCAAGATAGGTAGATAAATACCAGTCGTCGGCGTCCAGAAAGCATATAAGTTCGCCTTTTGCCAGCTCAATACCCTGATTTCTGGCATAGGAAACACCATTATTGACTTGTTGTATCAGCTGAATCCGATGATCGGGAATGGCTTTTACTTTTGAAGCCCCATCATCCGTTGATCCGTCATCGACGACAATGATTTCGAAGTCCTGATAACTTTGGCTAAGTACCGATTCAATCGCCGTCGTAACAAAACTTGCCTTGTTATATAAAGGGATAATGATTGAACAAAGCATTAGTTAAATCCTCTCGAAGAGCCGGTTATTTGATAAGTCATTAACGAATTATTACGTTCTTTGATGCTATCGAGTTTGAATTGCCCCCCAATAACCGTCAACAACAGTAAATGGGCGAATTCAACGATGTCCCAGTGCCCGGTTATGGCTAACGAGACTTCACTGATCGATCGTAGAAAAAGCAGGAAAAAAATAGCGAGTGTTAACCCCTGGCTTGATTTTGCGGTTTTCAACGTGAACCAGAGCAATGTTGTCGCATAAACGAATAATCCTGCCAAGCCCACAACTCCAGAACTGGCAAGCGTTTGATAAAACTGGCTATGCGCGGTAACAGCCATTGGCATACCGATTTTCGCCCGGTGGGCTTCACCCCAAATAGTTAAGCCGTAACCGAAAACAGGACTGCGACGCCATTCATCGAGCGCAATTTGCCATATCTGGGTTCGCCCTGTCATGGTCATAAGGCTCGAACCCGTACTTGATGCAAAAAAGGAGTCGATTTTGCTGCCTATATTGCCGAACATAACCACACCCAACAGAGTCCCGCTTATTGTCATGATCGTAAAAATGAAAAGAATCGATAGAACAGGATTTTTATAATCGAAAAACCGCCGTTTAAAATAATCGCCGTATTTAAAATAGCCCATGCAAAATAGACATAAAATAAAGCCTATCCAGCTGGTTTTTGACTGGGTTAGCAGCAAACTCGCGCCTCCAACTATCCAGGCCGAGAGATTAATCGACCGGCTGCTAAAAGGATGATTCCACAGGCAAAGAAGAAACAAGGTCGTCATTAAACCCAGAGAGTTCGGATGAGAAGCCAGTCCTGAATAACGGTAAGTAAATCCAGGGATAATTCCTTCAATATATTTGTTGTCCATGACTAAGCCGGGATTCCAGAACAAAACGCCCGCACTGATCACCAGGAAAACAAAGCTCGCATTACGGAGAACGCAGATGGAAATGTCCTCTTCTCCTTTGGTAAGCAAGAGTAAAGCGGTACCCACTAAGACGAAGTACACGTAATCGTGTTCAAGCGACGGATGAGCGCCAAAAAATGCTGTAGTGAAGACATTGGTGAAGAAGAAAAACAAGAAGGTAACGATTAAAAAAACCGGTACGCTGGGTTTATTGCCGTAGTGCATTAGCTGCCTGACTATGCGCTGACAGGCTGCAAAAAGAACAAGTAGCGTGATAATACGGCCGCACATAATGTAGTAGGGTGAAGGCGGTAACTCGACATTAACATTGGCTTGGCTGGGATCGATAACCGCGGATAAATTTCTTCCGCTGGTCAATCCCAAGATGATATTGCCGAAAGTTAACGGATAAAAAATGTACGGCAAGAGTCCATGCTTGCCGCGAATAATACCGGCAAACTTGACCGCGCAAAATATCAGGCCAATGGCAGCCAAAAAGCATACGAGCAACACTATCGGCAGTAATAAAAACTCAATCATTTTCGACTACCCCTTGCAGCTTGCTTGAACTTGAACTGGGCCTGGTATTATCGGCTAATGCTCGAAATAGCCTTGGACTAAACCGGCTCAACATTCCCAGCACCTCGTTACCCAGCAAGCGAGGCAAAGTAATCATGATCGCTAATAAAGTAATGCCTCCAATAAAAATACCTCCCAGCAGCGGGAACAAATAAGTCGTGACCGCCGTAATGTTCATGCCGGTAAAAATAGGCGCAAGCCGGTTAAAATGAGTTTCCGCATAAACGCTCGCCAAAATACCCAGCTTAATACCGCTCTGCGTACCGGCCGCAACAAAGCTCATCACGATAACGCTACGGATAAAAAGCGGTAGTAAATCGAATGCGGAAATATTCAACCGGCGGCAGGCGGCGGTCGTAATCACGAGTGCGCGAACAAAAAGACAAGCGCCGGCTATCAGTGCAACAACCACAATGCCTCTGTCGGCGAAGCGATAGAGCGCATAGCCCGCCATTGCCAGAACCGGCAATTGCAATAAACTCTCAAAATGTTTACGGCCCGTATTCCACAAAATAGGAGTGGACATGGCCCAGGTAATATAAGCCGGCATCGATAGCGCCAGAATAGATAAAACCATCGCCGTAGGTTCCCATGCCGAACCGTATAAAAAGCCGACCAAATCCGGGGCAATGATCGCGAACAGGATAAACAGCGGCGCAATCAGTATCCATACCGTCGCAATGACCGGAAGATAAGCACGGCGCAGGCGGTCCGGTTCGGATTGAAGCCGGGCGCCGGCCGTCAGGAATGCCGGTTGGAACGCGCCAATCAGCAGATTGTTTGGTGTGGTGGAAAGGTTATAGCCTACGGTGTAAAGCCCTACCGCATGAGAATCGAGAAAACGGCCCAGGAAAATACGGTCTATATTATTCAGTGCCCAATTACAAATATTGGTAACAAACACCGTTATACCAACCCCCGACATCACTTTAGCCCGGTTATACCAAAACAGGGGTTTTAGGCTATGCGGGTGGCGAATGAAGGTCATTACCAGCATGATAAAAGACTGCGTAAGCCAGGCTGCGACCAGGGACCAAACGCCGACATCATGATAAGCAAGCGGTATGCCTACGCCAAGATAGCCAATGCTGTAGCTGATAATCTGAATGATATTGAGCCAGCGAAAATCGAGATTGCGCCGGAGTAAATTACTGGCCGGTGCGGTAATGGCAGTCATCACACAGGCCAAGCTTAGCCAGCGGACGATAGGATCAACGCGAGGTTCGTTAAAATAGTCGGCAACAACGGGAGAGAGATAATAAAGACAAGCCGCTATCATCATCCCGGCAATCAGCTGCCATGTGAACACAAAGCGGATATCCTCTTCGATTAAATCTTGAATCTGGATTAATCCCCAAGCAAACCCGAAATTGGAAAAAAAGTTGCTGAATGTGAGCACGATAGTACCCATAGCAAAGAGTCCGTAATTCTCCGGCCCCAAAATCCGGGCCAACACGATTTGCGCCCCCAACGATAAACCGTACTGGGCGATGCTTCCGAGAGCGCTCCACTTTACCGCGCTTACACTTTGTTTATTAATGTCGGCAGGAACAGTTTTCATACGAGAATTAAAATGACTACGGGTGCGAACGATTAGAGTTAATAAAAGCTGTTATCACGCTATTCGCATAGGATGAGTCAGTCTGGTTTGTCAATAAACAGTTCCAGCTGAACGCCTGGGTTATTCTGCGTAGGGTGTAGGTTATCGGTATTAGTAACATGTCGGTCTCTATTTATGATGGGGCGGTGCCGAATAGGTACTTATAGTCCTACCTCCATCCGCCTCTTTTATTCAAAGTAAGTGTTTAGCAACAAATCTTCGTTACTGCTATTTGTTAACACTTAAGGTTTTAAACCGGCTTTTATTAAAAATTTAACGACGACAAATAGTTAATAATACTTAAATAAAAACCCTTAAATTCAGCTTTATTGGAAAATAAAAACAAGTTCAGACTATAGGAATAGTACTGTTTGTACTATTAGTAGAAATGCCTATTAAAGCGGAATACTAATGCCCCCATGAATGGCTTTATATACTTCACTTACCGTTAATTTCTTTATCCATACAAGCTATTATTTTTGTAGCCAGGAGTTTGACATTAGGCTCTTTGCATATATCAAAATGCACTCCGGGCAAGTGTTTAACTTCCAACCTGTCGCCCAGGAGTTTTCTCCATGCTTGTTCCGGTGGAACATAGCTAAAAATCCTGCCTTCTTCCGTGCGTCCCTGAAATAGAATGACCCGGCCGGTATAAGTTTTCGGTTGATAACTACTGTGGCAAGCCTGATCGGGCGCCGATGTATAAATATGCGGCCAAAAATCCGTGCCGTATTTATAAAAAGTAGTCAGGTCCGTCATTTTATTTTTGGCCGATGCCAAGAGTTTCTTTGGAGTTTGCCTGAAAACGTTACGGATAACCTTGTTTAAAGGCAGCAACCGGGTTTCCATTTTCAGGTATGTGTCCAGTAATCCCACTAAATTCACTTGGAATCCATTGGCCAGTAATTGCCTGGCCATTTCATAGGCAATCACGCCACCGAACGAAAATCCCATCAAGTAATACGGTCCCCGTGGCTGCACTTGTTGCATTTCCTTAATATAGTGGCTAGCCAGTTCTTCCAATAACGGTAAGCTGATAGGACGATCGCCAATCTCGGCTGCCATGCCGTACCGTAAAAAATAAAGCGGCTGATCCTTGCCCAAATGCCGGGGCAAATCCAGCAATGTTATTGTGTGAACCGCAAATAGAGGGGGCCGCGATCCTTCCGTCTGGATTGGCACAACGGAATAACACGAAGATTGCTGTTGCTTGGACGATATCATCGCGGCCAACGCCTCGACTGTCGGGTGCTGATACATTGCGCCCATCGATAAGTCAATATCGAAGCGTTTATTAATTTCAGCAACCACCTTCACCGCTAATAAGGAATACCCGCCGATGTCGAAAAAATTATCTTGAATGCCTATATTCTTCAGGCCCAGCAAATTTTTCCATATATCAACCAGTCTGCGCTCGATTTCATTGCGAGGACCGCTATGCGTCACGGATAAACCTTCATCCAAGGGTTCCGGCAAGGCTTTCCGGTTAAGCTTGCCATTCGGCGTAACCGGCAACGCATCAATGAACATAAACGCAGCAGGCACCATGAAATCGGGCAGCTTTTTCTTAAGGAAATCGCGTAACTCAGCGAGGCTGGGAATGATATTGTCCTTAAGCACCAAATAAGCCACCAAGCGTTTGGCCCCGTCGCCGCCTTCGGACGACAATACCGCCGCTTCGCGCACCGCCGGATGTTCCGACAGCTTGGCCTCAATATCACCCAACTCGATCCTGAAGCCCCGGATTTTGACCTGGAAATCGTTACGGCCCAGGAACTCAATCGTGCCGTCGGCCCGCCATCGCGCCAGATCGCCGGTTTTGTACATGCGTGCGTCCGTTTCTTCCGTGAACGGATCGGCTACAAAGCGCTCCTCAGTCAATTCCGGTCGGTTCAGATAGCCTCTCGCCATACCGATGCCGCCGATAAAAAGCTCTCCCATCAAACCGATCGGAACCGGCTGCTTATTAGCGTCAAGAATATAAATACGAGTATTACTGATAGGACGGCCAATGGATTGCCAATTCAGGGAATCGGCCGACAGCTCATGAACAGTAGCCATAACCGTCGTTTCAGTCGGGCCGTATTCATTGAACAGTTTAGGTCGATGACTTTTGCGTTCAAACCAGGTCGCCAGCATTTTGCTGCTGACCGCTTCACCGCCGAAAATGATCTTGCTGATAGAAGTAGGGATAACCGCCTGCTCATCTTGGACCAATTGCTGCCAAAAAAGAGTTGGCAAAGTCACAACCGAAACCCCATTTTCATCGCATAGCGCCCAAAACTTCTTTGCGTCGACTATCCAATCGTCGCTGCGCAGCACCAATGCCGCCCCAGTCAGCAAAGCGCCAAAAATTTCCTGTACGGATGCGTCGAAGCTCATCGTGATGAACTGCAAGATTCGATCCTCCGCACAAATTTTGTAACGATTCTTGTAATCCGTGATCAGGTTACACACGCCTCTATGTTCGATCATTGCTCCCTTGGGTCGGCCGGTAGAGCCGGACGTGTAGATCATGTAAGCCAAGTGCCTGGGACTCAGCCCTTCTTCACGGCTGGCCGGATTGCTGTCCGGCCGACTCGCCCAAGGCGGGAACTCGGCATCGAGGTCGATGACCGGCACCGCGACCGCGGCTTCCCTGAACAAGCCTTCGAGCCGCCCTTGCGTCAGCAAGGCCACAGGACTACTGTCGTCGAGCATGAACGCCAGGCGTTCTTGCGGATAAGCCGGATCCAGCGGCACATACGCGCCCCCGGCCTTCAGGATCGCCAGCAGCCCGACCACCATCTTCACGTTGCGCTCGACGCAGATCGCCACCAACGCATCCGGCCTGACGCCCAACTCGCCCAAATGATGCGCCAGCCGGTTGGCTTCGGCATTCAGTTCGGCGTAGGTCAGCCGGTCTTGTCCACACACGACCGCCAGCGCCTGCGGCGTGGCCGCGGCCTGCGCTTCAAACAGTTCGTGGATGCACTTGTCGCGCGGAAACCAGGCCGCGGTGTCGTTCCAGTCGACCAACAGTTGCCGGCGTTCCGCTTCGGTCAACAGCGGCAATTCGGACAGGCGGGCATCCGGCTGGGCAATAATGCCTTCGAGTAGGGTCCGGAAATGGCCGATCAGCCGTTCGATGGTCGCCGCCTCGAACAAGTCGGTCGCGTATTCGACCCGGCCGGCCAAGCCCTGCGCGGTTTCCGTCAGTTCGAGGGTCAAGTCGAACTGGGTCGTCCCGTTACTAACCTGTAGCAGCTCCGAGGTCATCCCCTGTAACTGCAACGAGCTATCCGGGATATTCTGGAACACGAACATGACCTGGAACAGCGGATTGCGGCTGAAGTCGCGTTGCGGATGAAGAGCCTCGACCAGTTTTTCAAAAGGGATATCCTGGTTCGCATAAGCCCCGACCGTCACTTCCCGAACTTGCGCCAGCAGTTCCCGGAAGCCCGGATTGCCGGACAGGTCGGTACGCAATACCAAAGTATTGACGAAGAAGCCGATCAAGCCTTCGAGCTCCAGACGGTTCCTCCCGAAAGTCGGCGTGCCGATCACAATGTCGTCCTGGCCGCTATAGCGGTGCAACAGCACCTGGAACGCCGCGACCAGAGTCATGAAAAAGGTCACGCCTTCGTGACGGCTCAGGGCTTTCAAGGCTTCGGTCAAATCCGGCGACAAGTTGAAGGAGCGGTTCTCTGTGCGGTAGGATTGCTCAGCCGGACGCGGCTTATCGGTTGGCAGTTCCAGAGCCGACGCCCCCGACAGTCGACTCTTCCAGTAATCCAGCAGCTGTTTCTTCGACTCTCCCTGCAGCCATTCCCTTTGCCAGACGGCATAGTCGGCGTACTGGACCGGCAGTTTCGGCAAGGGCGAGGATTGCCCCAGGCAAAATACCTCATACAACACCGATAATTCACGCAAGAACACATCCTTCGACCATCCATCATAGATAATATGATGGAAAGCAATTAGAAAAATGTATTCTTCCTCGCGTATACGCAGCAGCTGGAATCGCAACAACGGGAGCCTTTCCAGGTCGAAAGTCGTCGCTTCATTGGCCTGGATCAGCCGTGCTACCTCTAACAGCCTTTGCTGTTGCGAAAAAGCCCGAAGATCCATCATCGTTAACGGAACTGACAGCGAAGATAGAATCACCTGCACCGGCGCGCCATCCTGTTCGGCGAAACAAGTTCGCAGTGCTTCATGACGATGGACAATCGCATTCAGTGCATCTTTTAGCGCTTCTATATTCAGTTTGCCTTGAAGCCTGAACACGCTGGAAATAATGTAATTGACGGTCGTATCCGTCAGCTTGTCCACAAGCCATAACCTCTGTTGCGGATAGGATGTAGGAAAAATAAAGAGGTCGGTGGCTGGATCGGTTTTATCGGTAGAATATTCAGTATGACTGTCTAAAGACTTTTCAAAAACTTTCATATTTATTCCTATTCAATTATTTTTTACAGCACAGCTTCAAACACCTTGTCTGATAAGGAGAATTTATTAATTCTGAGTTGCTTCAAGAATTGTTGATCCTATAAGCGGATCGACGCTGAGCAGTGATACGTTTGGAACGGTTTGAATTCCTCGCACCGGTATTTTCAATCAGCTTTGCTAATTCGGTGATAGTCGGCATCTCGAATAATGTATTTATCGGGATGTCCACTGATAGTTGTTCACCAACGCGAATAATGACCTGCATGGCAAGCAGCGACTGCCCACCCAACTCGAAAAAATTATCATAGATGCCGATCCGGTCGATTTTCAGAATTTCGCTCCATATCTCGACCAGTTGTTCTTCTACCGGGCTGCGTGGAGCAACAAAACCATGATTCAAGGCCTGCCGGTCTATATCCGGCTTAGGAAAGGCCTTTCGATCGAGCTTGCCATTAGGAAGAATCGGCAAGGCATTGAGGAATATAAACACAGAAGGCACCATGAAATCGGGCAGCTTTTTCTTAAGGAAGTCGCGTAACTCGAAGACGCTGATGCTTAAATAGTCTTTAAGCACCAAATAAGCCACCAAGCGCTTGGCCCCATCGCTATCTTCATGCGCCAATACCGAGGCTTCGCGCACTGCCAAGTGCTCCGACAGCTTGGCCTCGATATCGCCCAGCTCGATCCTGAAGCCCCGGATTTTGACCTGGAAATCGTTACGACCCAGGAACTCAATGGCGCCGTCAGCCCGCCATCGCGCCAGATCGCCGGTTTTGTACATGCGCGCTTCAGTCTCGTCCGTGAACGGATCGGCTACAAAGCGTTCCGCTGTCAGTTCGGGGCGATTCCAATAGCCGCGCACTACGCCTTCACCACCGATATAGAGTTCGCCCGGTATGCCTATTGGCAACGGATTCCCGGTACCATCCAGAATATACAGTCGAGCATTGCTAATAGGCCGACCTATCGATAACGACCTGTTCAGGTCGTCCTGACTCACTAAGTAAACGCTGCTCCAAATCGAGCATTCAGTCGGGCCGTATTCGTTGTACAACGGCACATCCGGCAATACTGCATAATGCTGTTTGACCACCTCGGTTGAACAGGTCTCTCCGGCAACGATGACCGTTTTAAGTTTATGCAGCTTGGTTCCCGCTTGTTTCAACAGCAAAGCGTAGAAAGAGGGTAACGCCAGCAGATGCGATACTCGCCGGTTTGCGATCAAATCAGCCAATGCAATAGGATCCTTGGCTATGTCATCGGCCGGCAAATAGAGACACCCGCCCTGCCCCAGCGTCCAGAATAATCCGGCCACGGAACTGTCAAAAGCGAACGAGGACAGCAGCAGATAGGCGCTTACCTGTTCTCGATAATGGCTAAACCTCGCTGTTGTCGAATGCACGACATTGCGATGCTCTACCATCACACCTTTAGGCTTTCCGGTAGAGCCGGACGTGTAGATCATGTAAGCCAAGTGCCTGGGACTCAGCCCTT
>CAZJOY010000039.1:0-23208 GCA_964547705.1 uncultured Methylobacter sp.
CTTGAATCTTGCCAATTTCACTAATGGCCATTTCGGTTTGCCGACGGTGACCGACATTTTGCAGGAATTGGAAAAGCCGGGTGGCGACCCGAGACCGGAATTCAAAAGCGTCGAGTTCAAAGCCGGGATCGAAAAGATCACCGATCTTGAAGTCGGCATGAGGCTGGACGGCGTGGTCACCAACGTCGCCAATTTCGGTGCGTTTGTCGACATCGGCGTACACCAGGACGGTCTGGTGCATATCTCCCACTTATCGGATAATTTTGTCAAAGACCCGCGGGATGCGGTTAAAACCGGCGAGATGGTCAAAGTGACCGTGCTGGAGGTCGATGTCGAGCGCAAACGCATTTCGCTATCGATGAAAACCAATCCTGAGTTGGGCGAAACCCGGCCCGAACGCAACAGCCAAAAACCGGCCGTGCATAAGCCCAAGCCCCAGCAGCAGGCTCCGGTGCAAGGTTCAATGGCTAGCGCGTTTGCCAAGGCGCGGATCAGTAAATAATTGTAGCTCTGCTATACTGGTTCCAATATTTGAACTCATTAACAGGATTTGATATGCGTAAGCCCAGTCGTTTTTTCGTTTTCCTTTTATTCAGCGGTCTGTCTACGGCATATGCGCCTATAACTCAGGCCGAAATGCAGCAACAGGGGTACGGTAACACGACTATTGCACCCAGTATCCGGTCATATGGAGCGCAACATCGGAGTTATGGCAGTAAGGTTGGCTTTAAGGCGTTGAATGCGTTTGCCAATCTGACCACGGCCCCGCTGGAAATCCCTAAAAACATCATCAACACAACCAACAACAGCAATATCATATACGGTGCAGTGGGCGGGTTGTTTAAGGGCATGATTCATACCGCCGGACGCATCGGCGTGGGGATTGCCGATTTGCTTACGATACCGCTGCCTACTCAGCCTATCGCTTATCCTCTGTATATCTGGGATGATTTTGATGTGGACACCGCATACGGGCCGGTATTCCGTTTAGACGAAGATGACGAAGTAGAGTCTCCTGTTGTGCAAGCACCTAGTCCGAAGCCGGTTGTTGCGCCTTCGGTAGTACAGCCTAAGCCGCAACCGATCGATAACTCAAAGCAGTACCGCCAGGAAACCAACCATAAGTTGGATGAAGTGTTCAAAAAGGAAATGAAAAAATAATGCGACGCTGTTGAAAGCGGAAAAAGCCCGGCGGTGGAAACTTGCCGGGCTTTTTTTGTGCCTTCATTCCTTGTCAGGCAAGGGCGGAGGCGTAAATTCCGGATGAGCAACGCTGAGTTTGCTGCCGACTTCACCCATATAAAATACCAAAATCTTGACCGGCTCTTCGCTAATGTTGCGGCCGTTGTGGAGTGCATTGACTGACTCGGGCAGAACATCACCCGGATGAAGGATTTTAACTTCGCCTGTAGCAAGTCTTAGTTCCAGCTCGCCTTCCATAATATACCCAAACGAAGGCACTGGATGCTCGTGCCATCCGGTCTCGGCTTCCGGTGGAATTTCAACGATCAGCGCAGTGACTTCGCCTTGGCCTTTGGGATAGACGATGGGCTTGCCGTCCCAACTGGTGGTCGTCTTCAGCAGCGGGGTGATTTGAATGTTAGGATTTTCATCCAGTGCGAATGCCGCGAGCGGGCAGCAAAGCGCGATCAAGCCTATCAGCCGGCATTTGAAATTCATCGGACTTAGCCTGGTGGCCAAGTCATTTGCCGGCCGCCCAGCAGATGCAGGTGCAGATGGTATACCGCCTGGCCGCCGTTGTGGTTGCAGTTGAACAGGGTTCTGTAACCGGCTTCGGCGATGCCTTCCTGTTTGGCCAGTTCGGCTGCGGTTTGCAATATCTTGCCGCCCAGCGCGGCATCGTCCAAGTCGTTCAGCGTAGCGATATGGCGCTTCGGGATAATCAGGATATGCACCGGCGCTTGGGGACTGATGTCCCTGAAAGCCAGCACGTCGTCGTCTTCAAACACCGTATCCGGCTTAATGTCGCCGGCAACCATCTTGCAAAATAAACAGTCAGTCATCGTTTCTCCTTTTTGTATGTATGAGCGACCGGAGGGTCAGAACTGTTAATTTTAAAATATACCCTTCTTACTCATCCAGGAAAAGGTTTTGTGTTGAAGATGCTTATCTTGCGGAGAGGCATCCGGCTACGGCATAGCTGGAGCTATTATTTGTTATAGGTTCCCGTTTGCCGAGCTGAGAACCGGAGCTTTCGCGGGGGCAAATCGGCAGAATAGTCGATTTGCACGCACAGCACCCGCAGGGTGGACAAATAGCTTTATCGTTTGCTCACCGTTTACCGAATAAAAGCGGTGGGCAGAAAAGCGTTGCCCCTACATGGCTGGCAGAGAAAGGTCGAAATCGGTATTTCATGGGGCAAAGTTCGGCCAATTTCTGCCATTCGACCTAGCCTTTATGAGTCAAATGATGATCCCCAACTCTGACTCTAGACTTTTTCTCTCCATCTATGACCCTTATGTTATTATTGGTTCCAGGCAGCCAAGGTCGACAGCTTCCTCTAAAGTTCCGCGTTGGGAGTGTCCGACAGGTAACCTGGTCTCTCAAGTTGTCCAGATATACCTTCACCTATCAAAATCTAAGGGAATTCGATGAGAACATTACTTCTTACTCAGTCAACCATCAGCCCAAATAAGTATCGCGTCGAGCTTGCATTTGAAGGTGGCGGGTCACCACGCCAAACTGCGACAGCGGAGTTTGAATTTTCCTTCACTCTGCAGGATAGGGAAAGCTTACGCTGGTATCTAGAAGATTACCTCCAGCATGCCGCCGATCCAGCTCCGCAGATCGCGGCTCGCATTGAAGGACGCATCGCCGAAATAGGGAATCAATTATTCCAGCAGGTTTTTGGATCCAGTAAAACGGCTGAACGTCTCTGGGCTCGATTACAAGAAAATCTAAATGAAACTCGCATTGAGATTGTCGCCGAAGTTCAAGAAGCGACGGCGATTCCGTGGGAACTACTCCGTGATCCTTTGACAGAGACACATCTGGCACTGGAGGCGAAAGCATTTGTCCGTTCACAAACAGACATGACTAGGACATTTAAGCTTCCACAGTTAAACGCGGTAAAAGACAATACTGTCGAACCAATTCGCATTCTGCTTGTAATTTGCCGTCCGGGCGGCAGTGATGACGTGCCGTTCCGTTCGGTAGCCAGCCGTCTAATCAAAGGGTTAAGCGAAAGTGCACGCGAAACCTATCAACTTGATGTACTTCGTCCTCCGACTTTCGAACAATTTGGCAAAGTTTTGCGCTATGCCAAAATACAGGGAAAACCATATCATATTGTCCACTTCGATGGACATGGGATGTACACCGAAGCAAAACGGGAAGGCGGATTAACAGCAATGCTGCGTAATCTCGGTTCGCTAATGCTGTCGGCTCCACGCACTGGCACACACGGTTATTTGCTATTTGAGAATCCCAGCATTGACGGGAATGCACAGTTAATAGATGGGGTTGCTCTAGGCAAATTACTTACCGAAACTGATGTGTCAATGTTAGTGCTTAATGCTTGCCGCTCAGCTCACGCCGAGGCACCCGCCACTCCAGAAACGACATCGGAGCAAGCAAGCTTAGTTATCACCGAGCAACTCAATTCACCCCACCCAGACACACAAATGCAAGTAAGAGCGTTTGGTTCATTAGCCCAAGAAGTGGTGAATGCGGGTGTGGGTGGCGTGGTGGCGATGCGCTACAACGTCTATGTAGTGACCGCAGCACAGTTTGTGGCAGATTTGTATGCTTCGCTGGCAAATGGTCAGACGCTGGGTGAAGCAGTGACACTGGGTCGCAAGCAATTAGAGACCCAATCGTTACGCGAAATTGCTTACCATCCGCGCCCATTACAAGACTGGATGGTACCCATCGTCTACGAAGCTGCGCCAGTCGCACTATTCCCCAAACCCGTGAAACAGGCAGATTTGCACATCACTCTTGCTAATAGTATCACGGCACCGACAAAGGATAATCTTGCCAACGAATTAACGAAGCGACCCGATGCCGGTTTTTTCGGACGTGACGAAACCCTTCTTGCGCTCGACCGTGCTTTCGACACGCAATCTATCGTTCTACTCCACGCCTATGCAGGCAGTGGCAAGACTTCCACAGCGGCCGAATTCGCACGTTGGTATCATTTGACTGGTGGTATTAATGGACCAGTCTTATTTACCTCTTTCGAGCGACATAAGCCACTGGCACAGGTACTCAATGAGACGATTGGCCGAATATTTAGCGACCCATTGGAACATTCAGGCATTCATTGGCTAGCACTATCTGATGAACAGCGGCGTGAAGTAGCACTTCAAGTATTAGCGCAGATTCCAGTGTTATGGGTTTGGGATAATATAGAACCAATCGCTGGTTTCCCAGTAGGGGTACAGTCCGTGTGGAGTAACGGGGAGCAACAAGAAATTGCAGACTTTCTTCGTGCCTCCCAGCAAACAAAAGCAAAAATTCTGTTGATATCTCGTCGTGATGAACAAGGCTGGCTGGGTGATTTGCCAGTACGCATTCAAGTGCCGCCAATGCCAATGCTAGAGCGTGTGCAATTGGCACGAGCACTTGCCGAGAAGCAGAGGAGACGACTGACCGATGTGGAAGACTGGATACCACTGCTACGCTTTACCGCTGGCAATCCATTGACTATCACAGTCTTGATAGGACAAGCTTTGCGCGATGGTTTGAAAACCAAAGAGCAAGTCGAAGCCTTTGTCGACCGCCTACGTACTGGCGAAACGGCGTTTGAAGATGAAGCTACAGAAGGGCGTACCAAATCGTTAGGAGCCTCCATTAGCTATGGATTTGAACACACTTTCAGTGAAGTCGAACTTAAACAATTGGCTTTGTTGTATCTCTTTCAAGATACGGTGTATGTAGTAGTTTTGCGAACAATGGGCGAACCTGATAATGACTGGTGTGTGCCGGAGGTGAGAGGGCTCAGTCGTGAAACAGCCATTAACTTGCTCGATCGTGCAGCCGAAGTCGGTATCCTCACTAGCATCGGTGGTGGGCATTACACTATCCATCCTGCTCTTCCTTGGTTTCTCAAGAATTTTTTTGATCGCTACTACTTGCAGAAAACTCTTTTTTCAGAAACTTCTACTGATTCTTTAATAACACGTAGTCAACAGTCTCCAACCTATGCTTATGTAGCTGCAGTTAGTAGACTCGCATCTGTTTACCGGAGCATATACCAAGATGGTGATTGGCGTATGGTCATGCCGCTCAGTTGTGAGGAACAGAACCTCTTACACGCTTTGAAATTTGCAAAAAGTAATCGTTGGCATGATTTGATCATTGACCTCATGCACGGTTTCCATGTGCTGTACAACTACGAAGGTCGGGGAATAGAATGGAAAAAGCTAGTCTTGGAAATACTACCCTACTTTATTGATGAACAGATGGGTATGTCAAAGCCAGACTTGGAGGAAAGCTGGAAAACAGTAATACAGTGGCGCGCGGAAATTGCTATAAAAGAAAAAGATTTTAAAAATGCAGAGGAAGCCTACAACTTATTACTCGCAGTAACAAAAAATGAAGCAACAGCAGCATTGGATAAATCCAAGGATGAGTGGACAGAGAATGATCGTCATGCAATTTCGAATTTAGCCATAACACTAGGGAACTTTGGGATACTTAAATTTGAGGCGCTAGATAAATCATGTATCGGCTTGCTAAATGACGCATTTGATTTTGAAATACAATTGGATGATAAAGATAATGCTGCAGCTAATGCTTTCCATATTGGACACGCCTATTTTAGTATCGTTGAAATAAAAGACTTGGATAAAGCCGAATCTTGGTATCAAAAATCTTTAGAGCTTATGAGCAAAGATGACACATTAAAGTATGCAATGCGCTTGCATGAGCTTGGTCAGATTTGTTATGCACGTTTTATTGAAGCCGTACTATCTGATAAACAAAATCTAGATGTATTGAATGACCTTATCAACAAGGCAGCCGGATTTTGTTATAAAGCTTTAACTGTCTTGCCAGATAGTGCAACACGTGAGCTGAAACACATACACAGCCTATTAGGTAATATTTACGATGATGCTGGCGATCCTAAAAAGGCTCTTGAACATTATCGAATAGCAATTCGTTTGAGCGAGGATAGGGGGGAGCTTGATGTTGCTGCTAAAGTTTGTCGCGAAATCGCTAGGTGCCTTCTTAAAACTAATCAACTGGATGATGCTCTCGACTATGCCAAGGAATCGCTACGAAAATTACAAAATCTCGGAAGCGGGTCGAGTAATGACTTAGAAACATCTCAGAAGTTAATATTAGCGATTCAATACATGATGCAACAAAAATAGCTATAAATGGGATATCGCCAAAACAATATAGAGCAATATTCACGGCAGCGTGAGAATCTCTCATACAAATGAGTAACAGTCTATTCAGGAGATAAGCTTATGAAAACATCAACTTGGTTCGATGATTTGCCCGTAATAGGCAAACTCTCATCCAAAAAAGCGGCTATTAAACTACGCGAAGTTGGCGATGAAGATGCGGCGACAGCCTTAGAAATAGAGGGCGAAGCCATTACACAGACGTTTGGAATAACAAAGTACTGGCCATTTCAAGACAAGCCTTGGCAACACACAGCCCATACTTTTGGCTATCTAACTCCAGCCCAGACTAGCAACACGCCATTAACCATCTGCCATGCAGGCAATATTGCATCCGATCCGACACTCAAAAATAGCACTATCAAGATCACACTCGACCGTTTGCGTGTGGCAGCTTATCCAGGTAGCGGTACACATCGCGTTCTTTTTGATTTCTACGCCCAGAACCAAATACCCGGCAATATCGAACACTTGCACTTCAATGCCACCTATCGTATACAGGAAGGCGAACAAGCCGCCATTATTGGCTATCCGATCTTTGTCGGACTGAATGTAGGAACTGAAGGCATAGCGTTTAAATGCTTCACTGTTAATGTGAAGAATGATCAGGATGAAGCATTTCTAAGTTTTTTGGATTCCGACGTCTTCAAAGCCGGCCTAAAGTTAGCTTCTGCAGCCCAACCCGCCATTGCACCGTTTTCTCAAATGGCGCTAGGGTTGACCAAGAGCATTGCCTCACGCCATCAAAACGTGCCAGTACAAGATTTCTACATGGGCCTGGACTTCAGTAGCATCGCGACCCGAGCCCGTTTGGCTGAAGGTTCTTACATTGCCGTCCAAATTCCTGAAACACTAGAAACGGTGTGGGACTGGAGCGAATGGATATACAACCCAGCGAATGGTCAAATAGTAAATAAGACTGAGCCTACCCATTTAATACCTTACAATTACTTAGTGTTTAGTATAAGCCGCTATGTGTGACCGGTATAGCCGGAATTTTAATACCAGTTACGGTAGAGTCGCTTCATTCTAAACCCCAAAAATCATAGCCGCTAATCCATCGTAATCATGATTGAATGACCGCTTTGGGTCGAAGAGCGACAGTTACAACAGTCTAAAGATTCTAACGAAAACAGTGGTGTCTTACCAGTCATAATCAGTTGGCAGCTACCCACTTGGAATAGCAGCGCAAAAATTTACCCCGCAATATAACGCCGAAGGGCTGTCCGTATGTGTCTTGCTTCCGCATTGGTTCATGCCGATCCTGTTGTAAAGCCAAAAAACTCGAATTTAGTATGGAAATAGAACTAGACTTGGCCAGCCGAAGTGAAACTAATTACAGCTATTAATAGCTGGGGACCAAGTCGGTATTGCCTCGTATGGTTGGATCGTCGCGGCTTACGGTTGAGTCGTTCAACCACACATTTCCAAGGCTTGTCCGCGTTGTCTGTAGGCCACGAATAACAAGGCTTGCAGGCAATCGGCTACGGTTGAACGATAAAAGGGTGTGGTTGAAGCATTCAACCGCATGCTTGCAAGACGCAGGGATATGCCGGAAAGGTTAAACCACGCCGCTAGACAGTAAAAGGGCATATCGGGGCAACGCGCCCATGCTCAAGCAAGCTAAAAGAGCTGGGTGTTGTTCTCGTCCGGGACAGTTTCAGACTGTCGGCTTCTGTAATTTTTTTATTCAAGAACCAATTCATCAAGCCCAACGCATTGGTGTCGCAAAGTGTTGGGCTTCGTACCTCAGCCCAACCTAAAATTGCAAAAAGCGTTTTACATTCCCACGCGGCCATTAAACGCATGCGATAACGTGCTGCTGTCGGTAAATTCCAGCTCTCCGCCCATCGGGACGCCGTGGGCGATCCGGCTGGCCGATACGTGATGCTTCCTGGCCAGTTCGCTGATGAAGTAGGCGGTTGCCTCGCCTTCAACGGTGGAGTTAGTCGCCAGAATCAGCTCTTTGACATGGCCTGTCGCCAGCTGTCGTTCAAGCTGGTCCAGGCCAAGTTCGTCGGGGCCTATACCATCCAGCGGCGACAGCCGACCATGAAGTACGAAATAGCGGCCTTTGAATCCGGTGGCCTGGTCGATAATCCAGACATCGGCGGGACTTTCCACGATGCAGATAACGGAGTCGTCTCTTGATTTGTTAGAGCAAATTTCGCAAAGTTCGCCTTCGGTCAAAGTGCGGCATTGTTTACAATAGCCTATTTCTTCAATTGCTCGCAGCAGTGTTTGGGCTAGTGTTCTTGCGCCGTGACGGTCGCGTTGGAGCAGGTGAAACGCCATCCGTTGGGCGGTTTTAGGGCCGACGCCGGGTAAACAGCATAGATTCTGGATTAGTTGCCCTAATAAGCCTGCATTTCTCATACTGAAAAAGCGCGTATATTAGAAAGGCATTTGAAATCCGGGAGGCAAGGGCAGTCCTGCGGTGACATCCGCCATCTTTTCTTTTTTCATTTTTGCGACTTTGTTAACCGCATCGTTGATGGCTGCGGCAACCAAGTCTTCCAGCATATCCTTGTCATCGCCTAACAAGGAAGGGTCGATGGTTACTTTTCTGGCTTCGCGTTTTCCTGTCATCAGGATAGTCACTAAGCCGCCACCGGCTTCGCCCATGACTTGCATAGAGTTCAGTTCTTCCTGCGCCTTTTTTAGGTCTTCCTGCATTTTTTGGGCTTGTTGCATGATGTTGCCGAGTGCGTTTTTCATTTGCTTCTCTCCATTTTTGTTAGATAGGTTCTATAGTACCGGGCATGACTCTGGCCCCCAAGTGTTCTTTTAAACCCTGAACATTTTCGTCCGAATTAATCGCGTCAACCGCCGCCTGTTGTTTGTCTTCACGGGCTTTATTCAATTGTATGGCGGGTGTCGCAACTGTGGATTTTCCGGTAGTAATTACCAGCTTTAAAGATGATTTGCGGTAAGCCTGCAGCGCTTTTTGTAAATTTTCTTCGGTACGGCTGCTGCGCAATTGTTTATGTCCCGGATCCAATATTAAGGTGCAGACGTTGTCGTCAATATTTTCCAGTACGCAATTGTGAGCCAGCTCCCTGGTTAAGCCGTTGATTTTCATTGCGGAAACCATTTCAGCCCAGGTGGAATCGGATGATTGACCAATGAATTCTTGAATACTGCTTTCGGCGGCAGCAGGCTTTATCGTAACCGCTGTGCTGTTAACAGGCTGCGGTTCGGGTTTGCTAACAGGCTGACGGATTGGGGCCGGTTTAACCGGCGCGGATTCTATGCCGACAGGTCTGAAAGTCAGCATGCGTAACATGACCATTTCAAAACCGCTACGCGGGTCGGGCGCTAAATCCAGGTCGCGTTGTCCTACCAGGCCTATTTGATAGTAAAGCTGGACATCTTCAGGAGTAAGCTTGGCGGCCAACGCCGCGATCATCTCGGCATCAAAATCATGATCGATAGCGCCCGGTATTTGTTGCAGCAACGCGATACGATGCAGGACTTGCAATATCTGCTGCAATACATCGCTAAAGTCCGGGGTTAAATTGGCTATCTCGTTGATTTTGTCGAGTATCGCCGGCGCATTGCCTTCGGCCAGGGCCGTTAACAAATCCTCAACCGGTTGTTGTGCCACGGTGCCGAGCATCGCGTTGACATTTTCGGTGCCGACTTTGCCGTTACCGTAAACAATGGCTTGATCGAGCAGGCTTAAGCCGTCGCGCATACTGCCGTCGGCGGCGCGCGACAATAACTTTAAAGCAGCCGGTTCGGCTTCAATGTTTTCCTGCTGGAGTATGAATTCCATCTGGGAAAAAATCTGGCCGGGCAGCAAACGCTTCAGGTTGAACTGCAGGCAGCGTGACAGCACGGTGACCGGAATTTTATGAGGATCGGTGGTCGCCAGCAGGAATTTTACATGCGGGGGCGGCTCTTCCAGGGTTTTCAACAAAGCATTGAAGCTGTGCCCTGACAGCATGTGGACTTCGTCGATCAGGTAAACTTTATAACGGCCTTGATTGGGCGCGTATTGCGCGTTGTCGAGCAGGTCGCGGGTATCTTCAACTTTGGTGCGCGATGCCGCATCGACTTCGATCAGGTCCAGGAAACGTCCTTCATCCAGGTCGCGACACACGCTGCATTCGCCGCAAGGATTAAAATCCTGGAGATTTTCGCAATTGATCGCTTTGGCTAGAATCCGGGCAATGGTGGTTTTGCCGACGCCGCGCGTTCCGGTAAATAAATAAGCGTGATGAAGCCGATCATGCTGCAAAGCGTTCATTAACGATTTGACGACATGCTCTTGTCCGACAACTTCTGTGAAATTATGGGGACGCCATTTTCTGGCGAGAACCTGATAACTCATGGCAGGCTCATAAAGGTAAGTATAAGTTGGGTGGCGATCATGCCAGCCACATCCCGGCACACGATTCTGCTGTTACCGTTGCTCCCTTCCGGGCCTGGCGGGGTTCACAGCGTATCGTTGCGGGAGGACCGACACGATCACCATTAAACATTAGCCGTACTGGCTAAAGGACGGCTATTATCGTCGAATCGTTTTAATAATACAAGCAGAAATGGCATAAGTTTTGAAAAAAGGTAAAGCGAAAGTCAATTTTAGCTGTTGGTTTTAATGATAGAACACGGATGACACGGATTGGGCCGATCAACACAGATAAAAATTAATTCCGTCAGCTATGCTGAAGATGGTGCAAATCACATTTCTCAAATCCGTTTGATTAGCGTCATCCTTCATTTCATCATCATCCATACAGGCTGGTCTTGGTTGCCCAAACCGCCCAAATACCGGCGTTGTTTAAATTTTCCGTCAATATAAAGCGGGTCGGTTTCGATTTCGACAAATACAGGCAGTGGTGAACCGATGCTCAGTCCGCTTTCTTTCAGGTTCAGTTTGGCTTCAAACTGGCGATGCTGTTGCAGGGAGGATGCCCCTTTCGCCATCCGGTAAATACGCCAATCGGAGATCGGATATTTTTTCCAGCGCTCATCGTCATTTTTCGGCGGATCGCCTTGCCATAGCACCTGGGTCTCCCTGATGCCACCCAATGTCTCCCTGCTGCCGCGGCCGACATGGATGCGTTCGTTTTTAATCGCCGGGTCTATGTCGACATGGATATAAAACCGGAACTGATCAAAACCGCTTTGAGTGGTATCGCCCGGTACATCGGCGGCCAAATAGAGCCAGTCGTTATCGGCCTGTAAATACAGGATGCTGCCGGCTTCTTCCGGCTGCAAAGGAATACGGATGGCTTGCTGCCATTCCTGTTGCTGGATGGCCCCATCGATGGTTATCTTGGCAGCCGCTATGACCGGGATATTTAAAGGCTTTGTATTGGCGGGCAAGGCAAGATTTTTGGCGATTTTGGCGCGGACATATTTGATGTGATGTTCTTCTATAAAATCCTGGTATCCTAGCGGTATGCCCGGTTTATTTAGCCAGGCCACATAGTCGCTGTTAGCCAGTTTCTGCCGGTATAGTGTGGTTAAGTCGGTGTCAATATTGGCAGGCGCTATCGGCTGATAAGGTAGTTCGGCAGGAGGTGGCGCTATCGCCTGATAGAGTGTGTCGAGATCGATCTGTTTGCCGGGTTTCGGCGCTATTATTGGTTGAGGAGGGGAGTCATCGGCGATCCGTTGGTTTAATTCCGGCGCTTTAATCGTGATTTCGCTGTTCGAAACTTTATCGGATGCGGTTTGCAACAATGTGTTAAGTTGTTTTTTCCAGTCATTTTTATAGGCTTCAGGAATTTTGGCTATCGCTATTGCCCCGATAATCAACAATACGATAACCACGGCGCAGCCACCGCCGCTTTTATGTTCGCTCTGATTGAATGCGAGCGGGTTAGTGATTCTTAGTTGTATCGTAATGGCTTCAATAGCATCTTTTGCGGTCTTTAAGTCGCAATGTGTCGCATCCCTGTAATGCTTGATAGCGCCAATTTTATTACCCGAATAAATCAGGTTGGTAATTTCATATTGGATGCCTGAGGGAATGCCTTTCAATAGTTCATTCATAGCAGTAACCGGCAAAATAATAACGTTATAGTAGAAATGCGGTTAATCATATACTCGAAAGAACACGGATGACACTGATTAGACGGGTTTACACGGGTTTGAATGCCATTTGTAGAATCGTAACAATTCAGTCGCAGGTCAATACGGATTAAACAGACGGCTTTGTAAGGCGAAAGGTGCTTGCTTTAGCCTTATCCGTTAAATCCGTGTTCTATTGCTATTATTCCCGCTCCTTAATTGGCCATCTTACCCCGGCCAGATAATCACCGCCGTCCTCAATCGGCTTTTGCCGAAACTGGACATTCGCTCGAAATCCTCGCAGGCAATAGGAATAAACTGGCAATCGAGCACGCTCTGGCGTATTTCTTCGGGATCCGGATCGTGCATGTACAGGCAGTCATCGTCAAAACCACTCATGACCACCCAGTGCGGCGCTTTTTTTCTATCCATTTGGAAGGTGCTGATCAGAATCAACGGTATCGCTCCGGCTTTAAAAGCATTGATCAGGTCGCTCTGGCTGATATTGGCATAGTGTATTTTGATGTCCTGTTGTTCCGCTTCGCGCTTGAAGCAATTATCAACTAATTCGATGACCCGCTTTTTTTCTTCACTGCGGACACCGTCGATAAATAGCGGTCCGGTCTGGTTAACCCAGACTTCAACAGTAAATTGCCGCCGTTTTGCCGCCAGCGCCAAACCTATCGGATGACAGCCGCCAGGTCCCGACGTCATGAAAATAGTGGTGGCTTCTCGCCACAGGTTAAGTTCTTCTTCCTGCGAAGGCTCATAAGTCCTGTTTAAACCGTGCATCGCCATCATTAGCGATGCGGGACCGCAGGTGAATGGCGTGGTTTGCCTTAGCCAGTGCATCGGCCGGTGTTGGAAGTTGCCGTGATAGCGGCGGATCAGTTTTTGGTAACGCAGCGCATCTTTATGATCTTCATAGTAGTCGCGGTAGATGCCGAACTTTTTGTAGCCCAGCCATTCATAAAGCTTGATCGCAGCAGTATTATCAACGCTGACCTCAAGGCGCAGATACAGCCGGCCGGCATCGCTGGCGGCCTGTTCGCCTGCCGACATCAGCAATTTGGCGATGCCTTTGCCCCTGTGTTGAGGCGAAACGCCCAATGAATAAACCCTGGCCAGACGGGTGCCGGGGTGGTAAATAATAAGGTTATAGCCGACGATTGTTCCTTCCATATCAGCAACCAACAAAGACCGATGTTCTGTGGTTATCCAGTGTTTGAAGCTGCGCCGGCTTAATTGATCGGTGTCGAAACAGTTTTCTTCAAGCTTTACCAACTGGTTAAGATCGGTCAGCAGGGCAGGGCGGATGACAATGCTCATGACGACACCCCTTGCAGGCCTTGCGCGATGACTTGCCGGGCCCGGAACAATACCATTTCCTGCCATGCCCGGTCGTTAGGGCAAAAATGATGAAGCATGACCTTGCTGTGCGCCAATCGAGCTGCTTGGTTATCGGGTTGAGCCCAAAGTTGATGGTCGCGCAGTAGTATCTCAAACAATTGATCGGTGCTGAACGTGCCGAATTCCAGGGTGACGTAACAACTGCGATCGTTCATGATTGCGTGCCAGGCATAATCCAACAGTCCTGTTTTCGGTACCGAGCTGGAGGTACCCAACAACGGCAGCGTTACCGAGTCGCCATACCAGTGACTGGCAGCCCGCGCTCCGGCACTATCCGGCTCGTGGTCGCAAATGATTTCTCCATAGCCGTAACTACCCAAGCCGGTATGCAGGTCAATGACCGCCAAATTCCTTTCCTGCAAGTTGTATTGGCGCATCAGGTCTTCGCAGGCCAGCCGGCCGTGCGCGGGCGCTTTTCCGCCATAAAACGGCCCGGAAGGGTCGCTATATTGTCCGGCGCTGACGGCTTTTTCCAATGCCACGCGGCCGTGTTGCCGCTCAAATTCGGCAAGGGCGATTTTTCGTTGCGCGGCATCAGGCAGATAAAACGTATCTTTAAGCCGGTGGTAGTCTTCATTTTCAGGCAAAGGCTTGGAAAAATCGACGCTATTGCGGTTAAGATCGACACCGTCCGCATCGCAACGCCGCTGCCAGGCATAGCCCCACGGCGTTAAGGCATGGATGAGCAGTATTGCGGTATCGGAAGGAATGCTGACGAAGCCCTTGGCGATCAAATCCAGTTGGTCGATCTGTATCGCACTGCCGGCAAAGCCTTCAATGCCATGTGTTCCGCCGATCAAGACCAGTACGTTAGACGCATCGGGCGATCCGATCCAGAGCGTGTCGGTAACCAGCTGTTCGCCTTCAGCGCCATTGCCGTTACAGGGATAAGATAAATATTGCTTGGGGCAAGACAACCTATCTAATTGTGCAAGCCAGCGCTGTCGGCCGATAGCATAACTTTGGGGGAAAAAGGCGGTATCGATAGCGACAACAGGAAGACAATAAGACATAACGGTTACCTAGGAGTTTTTTGTATCTACTCTCCCTTTGAAATGGGGTGTAGGCAGTTGACTGCAAAGGACGCATGAATACATCCCTGTAGCTCTCTGCAACATCCCTGTTGCAGAAGCCTTTGCAGTCAACCGCCTACACCCATTAAGTTTTGATAGAAGGAGTAGATACGAGTTTCTTTTACTAGCATAGCGCCAGTCATGCAATTATGAAATATTTTTCAATCGCGATAAAAACCCCTTGTGCAATGAACGGGCTGGCTACAGAATTAAGGCTTCTCTAACTGACAGAGGTTTTTATGGCGCGCACTCTTCTGGTTGTTGACGATCTCTCCGACTGGAACCCTTATTATCCGAGCGATCAAGTTATTACTTTTGAAACTTATCTTGCGACCGAGCATGACCCCGCTCAGCAGCGCGTCCGCATCATCAATCTTTGCAGCAGCTATCGTTATCTTTCCGACGGCTATTACTGTTCGCTGCTGGCTGAAGCCAGAGGCCATCATGTCATTCCCTCGGTTAAAGTGCTGAACGATCTGGGCAAAAAAGCGCTGTACCGCTTGCAGCTTGACGACTTATCGCAAACATTGGAACGTGCAGTTAAAAGCGCCGATAAGAACAGTGAAATAAACTTGATGAGTTATTTCGGCACCACGCCCGATCCGTCTTTTCAGGAACTTGCCCGATTGCTGTTTGAACGCTTTTCCTGTCCGATTCTGGATGTGACATTGCGCTGCTATGCAAAGCAATGGGAAATCGTCGGCTTAAAAGCCATATCGCACCGGCATCTGGATGATGCGCAGCAAACTGTTTTTGCCGACGCGCTGGATAAATTCAGTACCAAAGTCTGGCGCAAAGGCCGCACCCGTAAAACGGCCCGCTTCGATTTGGCGATATTGATCAATCCGGAAGAACAGCTACCGCCAAGCAACCGTGGCGCGTTGAGGAAATTCATCAAGGTTGGCAGACAACTGGGCATAGAAATCGAACTGATAACCCAGCACCATTATGTGCGTCTGCCGGAATTTGACGGCTTGTTCATACGCGAAACCACCAATATCGATCACCATACTTACCGCTTCGCCAAAAAGGCCGAGGCCGAGGGCTTGGTTGTTATCGACGATCCGACCTCGATGCTGCGTTGCACCAATAAAGTTTATCTTGCCGACCTGTTCCGTACCCATAAAGTACCCACGCCAAAGACCTGGTTGCTGCACAAGGGCAATGCCGCGCACTTGGATAGAGTCGAAGCGGAAGCCGGATTTCCGGTGGTGGTGAAAATTCCTGACGGTTCTTTTTCTCGCGGCATCGTGAAAGTCCATAATCGCAAAGAGCTGGAACTTAAAGTGGAAGAGCTGTTTCAAAAATCCGCATTGTTGTTGGCGCAGGAGTTTCTTTATACCGATTTTGATTGGCGCATCGGAATATTTAATAACAAAGCCTTGTATGCTTGCCGCTACTACATGGTTAAAAACCACTGGCAGATTTACCGTCACGGCAGCAGCCGGATCGATACCGGCAGTTTCGCCACTTTGCCGACGTTCGAAGTGCCTAAAGCCGTGCTGGATGCCGCGTTAAAAGCGACCCAGCCGATAGGCAACGGTTTGTACGGCGTCGATGTTAAGGAAAAAGACGGCAAAGGCTATGTGATCGAGGTCAATGATAACCCGAATATCGACAGCGGCGTCGAGGACAAATACCTGGGCGATGAGCTGTATCGACTGGTGATGACCGAATTGCTAAGACGCATGGAAAACCGCAGTAAAGGGGTATAAAAAATCATGTAGGTTTTGGAGTGCAGGCTCCGCCTGCCTTGCCAACATAGCTTGCAGTTATTGTCTTGCGAGCGATTGTTTTTAGAATTTTAACAAGGGGCAACCATGTTCAAGGTCAATTTATCTACACTGTTACTGGCAGTAGCAGTCTCTTTTCAAGCTGTTTATGCTGATGACGACATAAGTTCAGCATTGCAGAAAACCCAGGACTGTCTTAGAAACCAAAATTGCGATGCCGCAAAGACTGACGCAGGAAGGGCCGCTGAGCAAAAAGCCTTGGAGATAGTGGGCGGAAACGCCGGCAACATGCAAGAGCTATATAACCTCTCTGCCGACATTATGCCTATCCTGGTGCAGCAGACGGACGGCGATTCTGTAAAGATGCAGGCTATCTTGATGAAAGCTCAAACCGATCCCGAGAGTTTCTTGAATTCATTATCGCCGGAGATTCAAGCGAAGATTAAAAATATCTCGAATGCGGTAGAGAAAAGTAAGGCATCAGGCCAAAGGCCATGACCAGGAGTGCAAGCTCTGCTTGCAAAGCAGGCGGAGCCTGCACTCCAAGCGCGCTTTTCCATATCAACCGTTAGAACATGTAGTGAATCTCTGCCGCAAAGGCTTAACGCTGTCGAAGGATTCTTCCTCTTAGCCAGACAAAATCGGATCAGTGCTACAATGCCTTCACCCCGACCCAAAGCAGAACAACACCCATGATTCGACTCCTCTATCTCAGCCAGTCCTCAAGTGCATTAACTAAAGACCAAGTACAGAAAATCCTGGAGTCATCGCGGCGGAATAATCCGGCTCTTGGCCTGACTGGCGTTCTTATCCACGGCGGCGGCGTGTTCATGCAAGTTTTGGAAGGGCCTGAACAAGCGGTGCTCCGTATGTATCTGAAGATATTGGAGGATAAAAGACACATAAATTGCAAAATCATCTACATCACGCCGATAGACAAGCGCATCTTCGAAGGCTGGTCTATGGGCGCCATAGAGCGCGACGATGTTTTGGGGTTCGATCAAATCATGGAACTGCATCATCAGCGTAAAGAAGTGGTTCAAGCCAAGGTTTTCACAAATGCGATGCATGAATTTCTTGATATCCTGAAGGCTGAGCATGGCTAATTTTAAAAGCTCGTAACTTGTAGGGTGTCAATAGCGTAGCGTATTGCGCCGTTGAATGACCAAAGGTACGTACAGCATTTCTTACTTGGCTTATTGTTTTATAGAGAGTTTATTATGAGAACAGTCAAATTTACATCGTGGCAAGATGACACATTTTTTATTGGTTTCCTTAATGAATACCCTGAGTACCAGACTCAAGGCACAAGTAAAGAGGAGCTTATCGAAAACTTAAAAGACTTATTAATTGATGTTGAATCCGGTCAAGTGCCTTACATTCGTAAAGTCGAAGAGTTATTGGTTGCTTGAGTGAAAAGACGCGATTTGATTAACCGGAGTGCAAGCTTTGCTTGCAAGGCAGGCGAAGCCTGCACTCCCGACACACCTCAATGGGCTGACCATGTTAAAACGCTACCAACATCGTCCCGCACATCTTTTGTTAGATAAAACCAGTTACTTTATAACCGGCAGCATTTATCAAAAACGCGAATTATTAAACGATCAACTAAAAGAGCAGTTAATCGCCTTGTTGAAACAGGTGTATACAGAATTTTACTGGACTCTGGAACATTGGGTGGTGCTGAATAATCACTATCATCTGATGGCACTCAGTCATAAAGGAGAAGATTTACCGAAAATAATAGCGCGTGTGCATTATCAATCGGGGCAGTTAGTCAGAAAAGCCTATCCCTCTGATTTACCGGTGTGGTGGAATTACTGGGATTATTGTCCGCGTGATGAAAAAGATTATTACGTTCGTCTTAACTATTTGTTGAACAATCCGGTAAAACATGGCTATACCAAAAACTTGGCTGATTATCCCTATTCCAGTTTTCATCAGCATATAGAAAAAGCTGGCAGGGAAAATCTGCGTCGGCAATTTAGCGACAACAAGAAATACCAATCCTTAATTTTGAGCGAAGATGATTTTTAAACCGGAGTGCAGGCTTCGCCTGCCGTGCAAGCAAAGTTTGCACTCCAAAGCCGCTCTCTTATGTCCCTGCGTTCTGGATTCCGTCTGCCGTTAGAGCATGAAGCGAATCTCTGTTGTAATGACGATGATACAATGAAGGCAACGCATCGTTTGCGATTGATGTATTTTATTGCGTTCAACATATCGTGCTGGTTCCCAATTTCCAGATTGGTAACCCAGAAGACGAAGCTCTAGCTTCGCGAAACGGGAAGCTAGAGCTTCCTTAACTGAATTCCCAAGCTTGGAGCTTGGGAATTAGAAAATTATTCAAAAATCATTTTTTACTATGAAATATCGTGAGAGCCAAAAGGACAAGAGACTTCGTCGACAATTTTCAAATGATAACAATCACGCTTTGCTTCGCAATATCTATTTGAAAACAGGAGAGCTCAGAGGCATCAATTCGCTCGATATTCACTTTGACTATCCGATTACAGCCATTGCGGGAAAAAATGGGGCGGGGAAGTCGACGATTTTGGCGTTAGCCTGTTGCGCTTATCACAACTTCAAAAAAGGCTTCAAGCTACCAAACAGAAAGATGCCTTACTATACGTTTTCCGACTTCTTTGTGCAGCATACTGAAGAAATTCCGCCTCAGGGAATTGATATTAGATACGGCATTGCTCACAACAAATGGAATACGACTGAGGATCTGCCTGAGGGAATAGGTATCGGTTATCAACGGCGATGGAAGAGTCGCGGGGGGAAGTGGAACAATTATGCCAAGCGCGTTAAAAAAAATGTTGTATTTCTTGGGATAGAAAGAATTGTTCCCCACAGTGAGCGTAGCCAATCCCGCTCTTATTCAAGGGTGTTTAAAGACAGACAATCCAAAGGCTGGGAAGACAAAGTAAAGGAGGCGGTTGGCTACATCCTTGGAAAGTCCTATGACAAGTTTAGATATTTGGAGTACTCCAAGTACAGTCTCCCTATGGTTCAAGTCGGAGATACGATCTATTCGGGTTTCAATATGGGAGCAGGAGAAAACGCCTTATTTGAGATATTTTCAACAATCTATTCGTGCGGGGAAGGCGCACTCCTAGTAATGGATGAAATTGAACTAGCACTTCACGCGGAGGCGCAAAGGAAATTTATCGAACGCTTGAAAGATGTTTGTCTCGAAACACACACACAGGTTATTTGCACAACGCATTCCAAAGAGATATTTGATTGTCTCCCTTCCGATGCCCGCTTTTTTATCGAAAGTGTCAACGGGAAAACCAAGATTACTGATTCCATTTCATCGGATTTTGCCTTTTCGAAGATGGCAGCTGCTACTAGCAAAGAGCTGGATATTTTTGTCGAAGATGAAGTAGCTAAGTCATTGCTACAGTCCAGTCTACCAGCGGTTGTTCGTTCGCGAGTTACCATAACCGTAATAGGGTCAGCCACTGCACTTGCTAAGCAGCTCTCTGCTTTATACGTGAGAGGTGAAGCGAAACCAACCTTAGCTATCTTTGATGGCGATCAAAAAGTTAAAGAGCAAAAAAACTTAGCGCATGCTCAGAAGATGGCCGAAAACGTTGAGGATAATTTTTCGGATTGGTTTAAGGCTCATATAGCCTATTTGCCGGGTGACACGTGGCCCGAAGCATGGATTGTTCAAAAAAGTACTGCGTGCATAGATGCACTCTCGAACCTAACGGCCTCAGATTCAGATGTTTTTAGCGATATTTTGGAATATGGTTTGCAAGCAGGTAAGCACAATGAGTTTTTTGAGATATCGAAAAATCTTGGCTTAAAACGGTCACTCTGTCTTCATCTTTTCACTATTAGTGTTTGCCAGACATTTGCGGAAGAGTTCGAAGCAATTGCCAGTCGTGTTTCCGAAATACTTACTCAGAATGGCTAACCCTATAACATATGCTCCCCACCCTAGTCCGTTTCTCCATCCGTTTCTACGGCATCGTCATCGCGCTTGCCGTTTTGATCCTGCTTTACGGCAGTTACCGCTTCGCCACCGCAGGCCTGGATATTTTTCCTGAATTCTCACCCAAGCAGGTCATCATCCAAACCGAATCGCCCGGCCTTTCTTCGGAACAGGTTGAGGTGCTGGTAACCCAGCAAATCGAAACCTCGATCAGCGGTTTGATCGGCATGAAATCGGTGCGCTCCGAATCGATTCAGGGTTTGTCTATCGTCACCGCGATTTTTAACGAAAACAGTGACGTTTACCGCAACCGCCAGCTGATCAGCGAACGCTTGACCACATTGACCGGCATGCTGCCGCTCGGCATTACGCCGGTTGCAATACCGCTGTCCTCGTCTTCGGCGACGGTGTTAACGATCGGTTTAAACAAGGACGACCAAACCGATCTAATGGCTCTGCGCAGTCTGGTCGATTGGACGATAGTGCCGCGTTTGAAGGCTGTTCCGGGGGTTGCCGATGTCAACGTGTTCGGCGGCGATATTCAGCAGTTGCAAATCCAAGTCGATCCGCTGCAACTGCATCGCTTTAACCTGACGCTGGAGGACATTATCCAGGCCGCATCAAAGGCCGGAAATATCCAGGGCGGCGGCTTTATCGAAAACAACAACCAGCGCTTTACGTTGCAGATGACCGGGCAACCGACTACGCCGGAGCAGTTCGGCAAAATCCTGGTCAAGCGCGAGCAGGGCCGTAACGTGACGCTGGGCGAAGTCACTACCATTCAATATGCGCCGGAACCGCCGATTGGCGCGGCGCAGATTTTGGGCAAGTCCGGCATTGTGATGATGGTGATCGGTCAGTACGGAGCCAATACGCTGTCGGTGTCGCGGCAGGTCGAGCAGACGCTGCAAGAGTTCGAGCCTATTTTCAAAAAGCAGGCGATTAATTTTTACTCGCACTTGTTCCGGCCTGCCGACTATATTGAACGCTCGCTGTCTAACTTGTCCGGGCATTTGCTGATCGGCGGCTTGTTCGTGCTGATTATCTTGTACCTGTTTTTGTTCAATTTTCGCACTGCGTTTATTTCGGCGCTGGCGATTCCGGTGTCGTTGATCGGTGCGGTCATCGTGCTGCTGGAAAGCGGCGTGAACCTGAATATCATGGTGCTGGGCGGCTTGGCTATCGCGCTGGGCGAGGTTGTCGACGATGCAATTATCGATACCGAAAACATTTTCCGGCGCTTGCGCGAGAATCGTTTGCTGGCCAAGCCGCTGCCGGTTGCCGATGTGGTGTATAGCGCATCGCTGGAGGTGCGCAGCTCCGTGGTTTATGCCAGCTTTATCGTCGCGCTGGTTTTTGTGCCGTTGCTAACCTTGAACGGCGTGGCCGGGCGCTTATTCTCGCCGCTGGGTTATTCGTACATCCTGGCGATTTTAACCTCGTTGCTGGTTGCGCTGACGTTGACTCCGGCGCTGTGCTTTATGTTGCTCGGCAATGCCGTGGTTACCGATGAAGACCCGCCGCTGATTCGGCGCATCAAGCCGCTGTACAACGGTTTGTTGAGTTGGGTTTCCAGGCATTTCCGGCCGGTCATCATGACCAGTGCTGTTATTTGCGTGTCCGGGCTGCTGGCTTTTTTTAGTTTGGACAGCAAATTCCTGCCCGAACTGCGCGAAGGCCATTACATCGTTCATACCACCAGCATTCCCGGCACGTCGTTGCAGGAATCGATCAGGATCGGCAGCAAGCTGACCGAGCAGTTTGTCGCGATTCCGGGCATACAATCGGTGTCGCAATGGGCGGGCAGGGCAGAGCGGGGAGCCGATACTTACGGCAGCCATTACAGCGAGTATGAAGTCAGGCTTGAGCCGATGTCGGGCTCGGAGCAACAACAGATATTGGATAAGTTAAGGGAAATCTTGCAGGATTTTCCCGGCATTCTGTTTGAGGCCAATACGTTTTTAACCGAGCGGGTCGATGAAACCATTTCCGGCTACACTTCGCCTGTGGTGGTTAATATTTACGGCAATGACCTGAATCAGCTGGATGCGAAAGCGCAGGAAGTTGCCCGGATTATGCGCGACATAGACGGCGCTACCGATGTGCAGCTGCGCTCCCCGCCCGGTACGCCGTTGCTGCAAATTGTGCTGGATTTGGATCAGCTCAGCTTCTGGGGCGTGATGCCCGCGCAGATTGTCGATACCTTGCAGGCCGCTTACGAAACCCGCGTGGTCGGCAAGAATATCCAAGGCAATAGAATCTACAATGTTGCGGTAACCGTAACGCCGGAGCTGAGACAACAACCCGAATCGATAGCCAAGTTGCCGATCAGGACGCAGGACGGCACGATGATTACGCTGGAGCAGGTCGCGGAAATCCGGCATTCGGCCAGCCGCTACAATATTCTTCATCAAGGCTCGCAGCGGCGGCAGACCATCACCACCAGGCAGAGCGCGGATGGCGCGCGCTCGGGCTTCAAGGGCCGCAGCTACGAGACCATCAAAGGCACCCTCACCCAGTACGACGACCGGTTCGCCGACTACTGGGAGTTTCTCGAGCCGCGCCTCATGGAGGCGTGGCGGCTGCTCGACGACCGAGGCACGCTGTACCTGCACCTCGACTACCGCGAGGCGCACTACGCGAAG
>CAZJOY010000040.1:0-22712 GCA_964547705.1 uncultured Methylobacter sp.
GTCAACATGTTACGCACCCGCCAGTTTGCCGAAGATGCAGGGCCCTTGGCGCATCCGATACGCCCTGATGCTTACATAGAAATCAACAACTTTTACACCTTGACTGTGTATGAAAAAGGCGCCGAAGTAGTACGCATGATCCATACACTGCTTGGTGCGGAAGGCTTTCGCAAAGGCAGTGATTTGTATTTTGAGCGTTATGACGGACAGGCGGTTACCTGCGATGATTTCGTCAGCGCGATGGAGGCGGCCAATGACATTGATTTGACCCAGTTCCGCCGCTGGTACGCCCAAGCAGGAACGCCGATATTAAAGATTCAGCAGCACTATGACCCATCCGCACAAACCCTGGCTTTAACCATAAGCCAAAGCTGTCCGCCGACGCCTGGACAAGCGGTAAAAGAACCGCTGCATATTCCTGTGACAATGGGCTTGCTTAATAAAGACGGGGCTGTAGCGATTTGCAAGCTTGAAGGCAGTGATCAAGCCTGTAATGAAGTTATTTTGCAGCTAACCCAATCCGAGCAGACTTTTACTTTTGAAGGATTAGCCGAGCAACCGGTTGTGTCTATTTTAAGAGGCTTTTCAGCGCCGGTTAAACTGGTGATGGAACGCAGTCTGGATGAGCTGGCGTTTTTATTAAGCTACGACAGCGATACATTTAATCGCTGGGAAGCGGGACAGCAGCTGGCCGGACAGATTATTACCGGACTGATTGCCGACATACAAAACGGCAGGGAGATGCACGTCAACCCGATTATGGTTACAGCTTTTAAGCAGGTGCTGGAGCAACCTTGGGATGACTTGTCGTATTTTTCTTTGCTATTGAGCTTGCCTTCGGAAACCTATCTGGCCGAACAAATGGAAGTTGTCGACGTAGACGCGATCCATGCCGCTCGTGAATTTGTCACGCTGACTTTGGCCGAGCAACTACAAGCGCAATTCCAGGCTTTATATCGAAATAATCATAAGGATGAATCCGGAAAATTTGACGCCGGCGCAATCGGCCGTAGACGCATCAAAAATACCTGTTTAAGTTACTTGAGCAAGCTGGAAAATATAAGCATTCATCAATTGTCTCAACAACAATTTAACACCGCCAAGAATATGACTGACCAAATGGCGGCGTTGACGGTTATCGTTAATAGCCCGCATCCTGCCAAACAGCAGTGCCTGGACAGTTTTTACCGCCAATGGCAAATGGAAGCGCTGGTTATAGATAAATGGTTTGCGCTGCAAGCCTCCAGTAATATGCCTGGTACCTTTGAAACGGTGCAATCCTTAATGCAGCATCCGGCATTTGATTTGAAAAACCCAAACCGTGTCAGGTCATTGATAGGTGCATTCAGTCAGTCTAATCCGCTGCATTTCCACGCAGCCAATGGGCAAGGCTATCAATTTCTTGCAGACCAGATTATTGCACTGAATACCTTGAATCCACAGGTTGCATCACGCATGGTCGGCGCATTGACAGCTTGGCGAAGATATGACGAAGGTAGGCAAGCGCTGATGAAAGCACAGCTGGAACGGATCATATCGACTGAAGTAATTTCCAAAGATGTTTACGAGGTGGCGAGTAAAAGTTTGGCTCACCAAGCCTAATGAGTGAACGGGCAAAAAATGTACTGATCACCGGTGCCGCCAAGCGCATAGGAGCGGCTTGTGCGCGATTGCTGCATAGCGAGGGCTGTAATGTATTTTTGCATTACCGCTCTTCGGCGGCAGAAGCACAACTGCTTTGCGATGAACTGAACCGACAACGTCCCGATTCGGCAAAAATCATTCAAGCGGATTTACTGAATATGGCCGAGCTGGAGGCTGTTGCTAGAGAGGTTTGCATGGCTTGGGGCGGTATAGATGTGCTGGTGAACAATGCCTCATCGTTTTATCCGACAGCATTGCCTGACGTAACCGAACAGCAATGGGATGAGCTATTGGGCAGTAATTTAAAGGCGCCTTTTTTTTTAACAAAAGCCTTGGCGGAAACTTTGGTTGATAATAATGGCTGTATAGTCAATATTATCGACATCCATGCCGAACGCGGATTAAGCGGTTACCCTGTGTACAGTATCGCAAAAGCCGGGCTGGCGGCCATGACCAAAATTTTAGCTAAGGAACTGGGGCCGTCTGTCAGAGTTAATGGAGTGGCTCCGGGAGCTATACTCTGGCCCGATAATGATTTATCCGAATCGGCTAGGTTGGAGATACTGCAGCGGGTGGTTTTAAAGCGCAGCGGTGAACCGGATGATATTGCTAAGGCGGTGCTTTTCTTAGTGAGCAATGCCGACTATATCACCGGTCAAATACTGACAGTCGATGGTGGACGCACCTTATTTTGTTGACGTCCATAAAGGTGTAACGCGCTTTTGCTTAAGCTCGGTCTTGTCGAATTGCTCCCACAGCTCGGCATAACTCAGGTGGCTGACGGGATGTTTTAAGCTTGGGGCAACTTCCGCTAAAGGCTCAAGCACAAAAGCGTAATGCTCGATTTCATCCCGAGGTATTTGCAAACGACCGTCATTGACGATCAGATCACCATATAAAATCAGGTCCAAATCAAGAGTGCGCGCCGCAAATTTTCGGCTGTCGCGAGTACGGCCGTTATCCAGTTCAATTTGCCGGAGCTGTTTGGCAACCGCTTTTACTTCCAAATCGGAATCAAAACCAACCACAAGATTATAGAAAACATCACCTGTAAAACCGACAGGTTCTGACTCATAAATACTTGAAATTGTCAGTTCGCCAAAGACTTGCTCAAGCGCCGATAAACTGGCAGGAATATGTTTATCCTTGTCTATATTGCTGCCAATACTGATGTAACCTTTGGTCACGATTTTCTTTCTCCTCTCTCAATGATAATGCCAACATCGCTGGCGCCGCTGATCGCGCCTTTTTTATTCAAGGTTATTTTCACCCAAGACACATTAAATTCATTACGTATAATATCGGCTATTTCTGAAATTAATTTTTCAACCAGAAAAAACTGACTGGCTTCTACAAAAGAAATAATGCGGTGAGAAACTGTCTTGTAATCAAGTGCATATTGAATATCATCGGTTTCGGCGGCTTTTTGAATATCAAAAGCCATCTCAATATCAAGAATGACGGTTTGTTTGGTTACTCTTTCCCAGTCGTAAATGCCAATGATAGTTTCAATCTCCAGCCCGCCTAAAAATATGATGTCCATTGTAATTTCCGGTTATGATGCGTGTTTTTTAAAAGTCGCTCGGTTTGTGCTCCTGCATACTCTACCCCCTGCATCCATGCAATTGTAAGTATCAAGGAAACCTCCCGTGCTTACAAGTTCTGAATGATGAAAAGGTTATTACACAATGGTTGAATGGTTGTTTGTTCCGGCTGCCTACTTGATAGGTTCAATTTCCAGTGCAATTATTATTTGTCGCCTAATGGGCTTGCCGGATCCCCGTGAACAGGGGTCGGGAAATCCCGGTGCTACTAATGTGATGCGTATTGGCGGCAAGAAAGCGGCAGCAATCACTCTGTTGGGTGATTCGCTAAAAGGATTAATTCCTGTTTATGCCGCAAGCGCGTTGGGGTTGTCTGCCGAGTTAGTTGCGGCGACCGGTTTGGCTGCATTCATGGGGCATCTTTATCCGGTGTTTTTCGGTTTTAAAGGTGGGAAAGGCGTTGCAACATCGGTCGGGGTGTTGCTCGGTTTTTTCTGGGCGCTCGGTCTTGCTTTCATGACAACCTGGTATCTGATTTATAAGTTGGGAAGAATATCGTCTCTATCCGCTTTAGTTGCATCCATCTTGTCGCCGATTTTTGCTTGGTTTATTACAGGTGACGAAGCTATCGTTATTGCCTCTATAATCATGACGATTTTCTTGTTATGGCGGCACAAGGGTAATATTCAGAGACTGCTGGCTGGACAGGAAGGCTAATTAGCAGTCCGATAATTCACCGATCGGCCAGCGAGGGCGGGCATAAATTTCCAGTCCTTGTTGCTGGCCGGTCATGAGTCTCTGACAGCCGGCATAAGCAATCATTGCGCCGTTATCGGTACAAAATTGAAGCCTCGGAAAATAGAGTTGTGCATTTTCTTTGGTAACCATTTCCGTCAAGCAGGCTCGAATTTGTTTGTTGGCGCTGACTCCTCCTGCAATGACTAATCTCTTCAAGCCGGTTTGTTGTAAAGCGCGCTTGCATTTAATGCTGAGTGTTTCGGCAACCGCTTGCTGAAACGCGGCTGCGATATCGGCCTTATCCTGATCGGTTTTTTCGGAGGCATTAACAGCATTCAGTGTGAACGTTTTTAAGCCGCTAAAACTAAAGTCCAATCCGGGGCGATCGGTCATAGGGCGGGGGAATTTAACCTGTGGTGTGCCATGTTCTGCAAGTGCGGACAGTTTCGGTCCGCCGGGGTAGCCCAAGCCCAGCATTTTTGCAGTCTTATCAAACGCTTCTCCGGCTGCATCGTCAAGAGATTCGCCTAATAGTTGATAGCGTCCGACGCCTTCAACATGCACTAGCAGAGTGTGTCCTCCGGAAATCAGTAATGCGATAAAAGGGAATTCCGGCGAATTTTCTTCAAGCATAGGTGCAAGCAGGTGCCCTTCCATATGATGAACCGCAAGCGCAGGGACCTGCCATGTCCAGGCCAAGCTTCTAGCTGTTGCCGCGCCAACCAACAATGCTCCCATCAGTCCGGGGCCTGCCGTGTAAGCAATGCCGTTAATATCGTTGCTTGTCAGTTGGCTTTCCTGCAGGCATTGCTTAATTAATGGAACTAATTTTCGAATATGGTCTCGCGATGCCAGCTCAGGAACAACTCCGCCATACTCGCTATGCATATCGACTTGACTGTATAAAAGATGGCTACATAAGCCTCGCACCGAGTGATAAATTGCGACTCCGGTTTCATCGCATGAGGTTTCTATGCCTAAAACGTACATTGAGTTTTTGAAATTTATAAAAGTAAAGGTATAATTAAGGGTTCTGTTTGTTCAGTAGATTTGAAATTCTAACTTTTTAAATATTAACATATTCGGGTCACTATATGCCGTCAGTAAAAATTAAAGAAAACGAACCATTTGATATTGCAATTCGCCGTTTCAAACGCGCTTGTGAAAAAGCAGGTGTATTAGCTGAAGTACGTCGCCGCGAGTTTTACGAAAAGCCAACTGCAGAGCGCAAACGCAAAGGTGCTGCTGCTGTTAAACGACATCTGAAAAAATTAGCACGTGAGCGTTACGCGTTGAAAAACTTACGTCGTGGACGCCCTGCACTGTAAAGATTAAGGTTATACGATGGATTTGTTAACAGATCGTATCAAGGAAGAGATGAAAGCCGCCATGAAAGGCGGCGATAAAGCACGTCTAGGGGTGATTCGTTTAATTTTGGCTGCTATTAAGCAGGTTGAGGTTGATGAGCGTGTTGTTTTAGATAACGAGCGCGTCATCCAGGTGCTTGATAAAATGCTCAAACAGCGCCGTGAGTCTATCCGTCAATATACTGAAGCTGGTCGGCAGGATTTAGCAGATGTTGAAGAGGCGGAGGTTCCTGTAATTCAGGGATTTTTGCCGCAGGCTCTGACTGAAGCTGAAATTGATTCAATGATTAAAGATGCGGTTGCTGAGTCTGGAGCTGAATCAGTTAAGGATATGGGCAAGGTTATGGCATTGCTTAAGGCAAAAATGCAGGGGCGCGCTGACATGTCAGGGGTGAGTGCTAAAATCAAGGCTACGCTAGCTGGGTAGTTGTTTTCTGGTTTTTTCCGGCAACTGCTCGCTGCATTGTTCTGCATCCATCTTGTTGTCGGAGCATTATTATGTCCGGTAGAATCCCTCGTGAGTTCATTGATGACCTATTAGTGCGGGTTGATATCGTTGATTTAATCGATTCGCACGTCCCTCTAAAAAAGACGGGTAACAATTTTGTCGCCCGCTGCCCCTTTCATGCTGAAAAAACTCCAAGTTTTTCGGTAAACCGAAAAAAACAATTCTTTCATTGCTTTGGTTGTGGTGCTAGTGGCAATGCCATTAGCTTTCTAATGGATTTTAGTCATCTCGATTTTGTTGAGGCGATTGAAGACTTGGCTGGATTTGTCGGAATTGATGTTCCCAGAGAGTCTGTCGAATATCAGTCATCAAGGCAAAAAAAAGAAGATTCAAGCGGCTTGTATGTACTAATGGAGCAGGTGGCTGACTTTTATGTAGAACGACTGCGGTCCAGTGTTGAAGGAAAAACAGCTGCTGAGTATTTGAAAAGCAGAGGAGTTAGTGGCGATTGTGCTAGCGATTTTATGTTGGGTTATGCCCCTGATGAATGGCAAGTCCTGGCAACACGATTTGACTCAAAATTGCTACTCGAAGCTGGATTGTTAGTTAGCAATGAAGGTGGACAGGTATATGATCGTTTTCGTGGGCGAATTATGTTTCCTATCAGGGATAGGCGTGCTCGGATTGTAGGTTTTGGAGGGCGGGTACTCGATAATTCTTTACCTAAATACTTGAATTCTCCAGAAACGACCCTATTTCACAAGAGCAAAGAGGTTTATGGCTTGTATGAGCTTCTGGAGAAGAATGCCAAGCCTCAAAGGATTTTGATTGTTGAAGGCTATATGGATGTTATTGCGTTGGCCCAGTTTGGTATTCATTACGCAGTTGCAACCTTGGGAACGGCCGCGTCGCAAGCACATCTTGATTTATTGTTTCGATTTTGCTCGGAGCTGGTGTTTTGTTTTGACGGTGATAAGGCGGGGCGAGAAGCAGCATGGAGAGCGATGGAGCCTGCTTTCTCCAGTTTAAAAGACGGACGGCGGATTCGTATTATGCTATTGCCGCAAAATCATGATCCTGATTCGTTAGTGCGAGAGGAGGGAGTTGATGGATTTGTTGGTCGTGTGCAAGCAGCTGAAACCTTGTCGGAGTATTTTTTCGGGCATTTCTCGAATGAGTTGAATTTATCCGAAATGGAGGGGCGGGCGCAATTGGTCAGCAAAGCCAAGCCGTATATGGAGAAGTTGCCGGAAAGTATTTTTAAAGACATGATGTTTGCACGATTAAAGGAGCTATCTGGATGGGCTAGTCTGGATGTTTTGGATAATGTGACTACACTTGCCTCTAAGCAGGGCTTGAAACAAGTTCAGAGAACCGGCAGAAATAGGTCTCAGGATGGCGGTAGGCTATCATCAGCGCGAGTTGCAATTGCTTTGCTGGTTCAAAACCCCAGGTTAGCAGAATTGGTTGATCAGCGAGAAATTGATTGGGATGGGTTGGATTTTTCAGGTGCAGTCCTTTTTAAAAATATCCTGCAAACGATTGCAGATAAGAATCCTGCTAATGCAGCTGTTTTATTGGAGTGTTATCGAGATACTGCCGAAGAAAAATCTATAAAGGCTTTGGCTCTATTGGATTCGCAGGTTCCAGATGACAAAATAGATGCAGTATTTTGCGATTCACTTGATAGCTTGTTAAGTCAAGCCAGAGACGCTGTTTGGAGTAGATTGCTAGATAAAAGCAAAGCTGAAGGATTGGATGCACAGGAAAAAGAGCTGTTGCGTAAAATGCAGATAGCTAAATCGTTTAGTGCAAAACGATAGGAATTTGTAGTATAATTTTTGGTTCGGCGAGGTCGGGTCGAGCCAGAGTCTTCCGTGAGTAAATGATGAATCAAGAACAGCAACAGTCCCAACTTAAACAATTGATAGCCAAAGGCAAGGTCCAGGGTTACCTGACTTATGCTGAGGTTAATGATCACCTGCCGAGTGATATTGTTGATCCTGAGCAAATTGAAGATATTATTGGCATGATCAATGATATGGGGATTCAGGTTTACGAAGTTGCGCCGGATGAAGATTCCCTTATTACTGATTCAGCAGCCGTTACAACGGATGATGAGGATGCCGAAGAAGTCGCGGCTTTAGCTTCTGTTGATAGCGAGTTTGGTAGAACCACAGATCCAGTACGCATGTACATGCGGGAAATGGGGTCGGTAGAATTGTTGACTCGTTCAGACGAGTTGAAAATTGCCAAACGCATCGAAGAAGGTCAGCAGCAACTGGTTAAAGCTATTGCTCGTTCCTGTATCGTTGTTGATGATTTTTTACATTCATTTGATAATATCTCAGGTGAAGAGGGCGGTATTCGCCTGACTGATTTGATTTCCGGTTTCGTAGATTTAAGCGAGCCTGATGATTTTATTACGGCCCTGCCTGTGGGCGATGATGTTGAAGAAGCTCCGGCAGAAGAAGAGCCAAAGGGCCTGAATTACGAAGAAGTCAAAGAGAAAGTGGAGGGGCTAAGAAAGCAGTTGAAAACGGCCTCTGCAGCAATCAAAAAACATGGCTATTCGAGCGATAAAACAGAAAAAGAGTTTGAGTTATTAGCGGACTTGTTCATGGAGTTCAAATGGACGCCGCAATATTTAAAGAAGTTGACGGCTATTATTCCTAATGGCGTTACTGCTGTGCGTGAACAAGAAAAGCTTATTATGGATATTTGCGTTAATTATGCAAAGATGCCTCGCAAGGAGTTCATTGCCTCTTTTCCTGAGCATGAGACCAGTTCAGAATGGTTTGATCAGTATCTAAGTCCAGGAAGTAAGTATTCTGAAGCGTTAAAAGAGCGTGAAAAAGAAGTAAGAAAAGCCCAAAAGACATTAGCCGATATAGAGGCTGAGTATGGTTTAACCATTAGCGGGCTAAAAGATATTAATCGACGCATGTCTATTGGTGAAGCCAAGGCACGGCGCGCGAAAAAAGAGATGATTGAAGCTAACTTAAGGTTGGTCATTTCGATAGCTAAAAAATATACTAACCGTGGATTGCAATTTTTGGATTTGATTCAGGAAGGTAATATTGGTTTAATGAAGGCGGTCGACAAATTTGAATATCGCCGTGGCTACAAATTTTCTACCTATGCCACTTGGTGGATTAGGCAGGCCATTACCCGGTCGATTGCTGACCAAGCCAGAACCATTCGCATTCCAGTGCATATGATCGAAACGATCAATAAACTGAATCGAATTTCCAGGCAGATTCTTCAGGAATTAGGACGGGAAGCAACGCCGGAAGAGCTGGCGGAACGCATGGAAATGCCGGAAGACAAAGTTCGTAAGGTATTGAAAATTGCCAAGGAACCTATTTCAATGGAGACGCCTATTGGTGACGATGAAGATTCTCATTTGGGAGATTTCATAGAAGATGCTAAAGTATTGTCCCCAGTTGAAGCTGCAACAATTGCTGGTTTGCGTGAATCGACACAAAATGTGTTGGCAGGATTAACTGCAAGAGAGGCAAAAGTTCTGCGTATGCGCTTTGGTATTAACATGAATACCGACCACACGCTGGAAGAGGTAGGCAAGCAGTTCGACGTGACGCGTGAGAGAATCCGTCAAATTGAAGCCAAAGCATTGAGAAAACTTAGACATCCTTCAAGATCAGAGCAATTAAGATGCTTTTTGGATGGTGAGTAAATAATATATAGGGCCCTTAGCTCAGTTGGTTAGAGCGTCCGACTCATAATCGGCAGGTCGTAGGTTCAAGTCCTACAGGGCCCACCAAACACAAGAAGGCTGCCTATGCAGCCTTTTGTACATCTGGGTTTTACATTTTTAAAGGTGGTATCGTGAGCAATAATTATACTTTCACATCAGAATCAGTTTCAGAAGGACATCCTGATAAGGTTGCGGATCAAATTTCAGATGCGGTACTTGACGCGTTATTGGCGCAAGATCCTCGTTCACGTGTTGCTTGCGAGACACTTGTAAAAACCGGCATGGTCATTTTAGCTGGCGAAATTACCACCGATGCTTGGGTTGACCTTGAAGCCTTAGTTAGAAAAGTTGTTTGTGAAATCGGTTACGATCATGGCGATATAGGCTTTGATGGTCAAAGTTGCGCCGTTTTAAACGCCATCGGCAAACAGTCGGCGGATATTGCAATGGGTGTCGATGAGGCCGATGACCACGAGCAAGGTGCGGGCGATCAAGGCTTAATGTTCGGTTACGCGAGCAATGAAACCGATGTATTAATGCCGGCTCCAATCACCTATTCTCATCTGCTGGTTAAACGCCAAGCGGAAGTACGCAAAAATAAAACCTTGCCTTGGTTGCGTCCTGACGCCAAAAGCCAAATTACCTTCCGCTACGAAAATAACAAACCCGTAGCAATTGACGCAGTTGTTTTATCGACTCAGCATTCGCCTGAAATTGCTACAAAATCATTGCATGAAGCAGTAATGGATGAAATCATCCTACCGGTTTTGCCTAAAGAATGGTTGCACAAAGACACTAAATATTTCATTAATCCTACCGGCCAATTCGTCATCGGCGGTCCGGTCGGCGATTGTGGCTTAACCGGGCGTAAAATTATCGTTGATAGCTACGGCGGTATGGCGAGACACGGCGGCGGTGCGTTTTCAGGCAAGGATCCTTCAAAAGTTGACCGTTCTGCGGCATACATGGCGCGCTATGTGGCAAAAAACATAGTTGCTGCCGGTTTAGCTGAGCGCTGCGAAATCCAGGTTTCTTACGCCATCGGCGTTGCAGAGCCTACGTCTATCACTGTTGAAACCTTTGGTACCGGTAAAATCAGTGAAGACAGAATGGTGCAAATCATCAGAGATATTTTTGATTTAAGACCTAAAGGTTTGATTGCCATGTTAGGCTTGTTAAAACCGATCTATCAACCAACGGCTTCGTATGGTCACTTCGGTCGCACCGAAGATTCCTTTAGCTGGGAAAGAACAGATAAAGTTGACGCATTGAAAGATGCTGCCGGTCTTTAATTAAATACTAAATACGAGAAACGTCATGAGCCAACCAGATTATAAAGTCGCCGACATTGCTTTGGCGGAATGGGGTCGCAAGGAAATCAATATTGCCGAAACTGAAATGCCGGGCTTAATGGCTCTGCGTGAAGAATTCGGTGCAGAACAGCCATTAAAAGGCGCTCGTATCGCCGGCTGCCTGCACATGACTATTCAAACAGCAGTATTGATTGAAACCCTGACTGCATTAGGTGCAGAGGTTCGTTGGTCTTCTTGTAATATCTTTTCTACTCAAGACCATGCTGCTGCGGCAATGGCGGCAGCCGGCATTCCTGTTTTTGCTTGGAAAGGCGAAACGGAAGAAGAAGCCGAATGGTGTATTGCCCAAACTATTGACGGTCTTGACGGCTGGCGCCCGAACATGATCTTGGACGATGGCGGTGACTTAACCGTCATGATGCATGAAAAATACCCAGAATTGATGGCCGACATTAAAGGCTTGTCCGAAGAAACCACTACCGGTGTATTACGTCTATATGAAATGGTTGCCAAAGGCGCGCTAAAAGTTCCTGCTTTCAACGTTAACGATTCGGTCACCAAATCAAAATTCGATAACCTGTACGGTTGCCGTGAATCGCTGGTCGACGGCATCAAGCGCGCTACCGACGTGATGATTGCCGGAAAAATTGCGGTTGTCTGTGGTTACGGCGATGTTGGTAAAGGTTGCGCGCAATCACTACGCGGACTGGGTGCGACAGTATTGATTACCGAAATCGACCCGATTTGTGCATTGCAAGCGGCTATGGAAGGTTATCGCGTTGTAACCATGGAAGAAGCTGCTCCACTGGCTAATATTTTTGTTACCGCAACCGGTAACTTTAATATCATTACCCATCAGCACATGCTGGCGATGAGAGATCAGGCAATCGTTTGCAATATCGGCCATTTCGATGCGGAAATTGACATTGCCTCCTTGCGTCAATACACATGGGAAAATATCAAGCCACAAGTCGATCATGTGATTTTTCCTGACGGCAAGCGCTTGATCGTTCTGGCAGAAGGTCGTCTGGTTAATCTAGGTTGCGCTACTGGCCATCCAAGCTTTGTGATGTCTAACTCATTCTGTAATCAAGTTCTAGCACAAATGGAACTTTGGAAAAACTCCGCTCAGTATGAAAACAAGGTTTACATACTGCCTAAAAAATTGGACGAAAAAGTCGCTAGATCTCATCTTAAACAATTAGGTGTGAAACTGACGGTTTTAACCGATGAGCAAGCCAAGTACATTAATGTTCCTGTTGAAGGGCCATTTAAAGCTGATCATTATCGTTATTGATTAATCATCGTTCCCACAATCTCCGTGGGAATGCAGTCCGTGCCGCTCCTGCGGCACCGGACGCAATGCGTCCACAGCGGTATTCCGGCAGAAACCGTAGGAACGATATTCCGGCAATTGCTCTACCGCATCCATGCAGTCGTCAGATACCCGTCCGTGAGACCATAAAATGCAATCGCAAAAAAAACACCCTCAGTTATTCAGTTTCGAATTTTACCCGCCAAAAACAGAAGATGGTGCTGCAAGTTTGCAGGTCGTTCATAGCAAACTAGCCCAACTCAATCCGGACTTTTTTTCCGTTACTTTCGGTGCGGGCGGTTCGACTCGCGATAAAACTTTTGCGACGGTTATCGATATTCAATCTAAAGGAATATCTGCCGCGCCGCATTTGTCCTGTGTTGCCTCAACCAAAGCCAATATTCGCGCGATTCTGAAAGATTATCAGGATCATGGCATTACGAAAATTGTCGCGTTAAGAGGTGATTTGCCTTCCGGCATGATGTCAGCGGGCGAATTCCGTTATGCGAATGAGCTGGTAGAGTTTATTCGTCAGGAAACCGGCGATCATTTTCAGATTCATGTTGCCGCCTATCCCGAAGTACATCCTCAAGCCGTCAGCGGCACGGAAGATTTTAAAAACTTCAAGCGCAAAGTGGCTGCGGGCGCAAACGCAGTCATTACCCAGTATTTTTACAATGCCGAAGCCTATTTTCATTTTGTCGATGCCTGCGAAAAAAGCGGCATAACCATTCCTATCGTGCCTGGTATTATGCCGATTACCCAATATTCGCAACTGTTCCGTTTCTCGGAAATGTGCGGTGCGGATATTCCGCGCTGGCTCAGAAAACGCCTGGAAAGTTTTGGCGATGACAAGGAAGCGATACAAGCATTTGGCCTGGATGTTGTCAGCAGTCTTTGTCAGCGTTTACTGGAGGGTGGGGCGCCGGGATTGCATTTTTATACGATGAACCAGTCTGCGCCTACCTTGGCAATTTTAGAGAACTTGCAAATTAAGCCCCGCGACTAAAGGCAAATCAGGCAAGCGAATGTTTAAAATCCATAGAGTTTTACTCGGTTACCAATTGGCGAACGGAAACAAGCATTAACTGAACTCTAGTCTATGTCGTCTAACCAGTCCTTTTCCAGCAGGGATCTTTCCGTTTTGTGGCATCCCTGCACACAAATGAAAGATCATGAGACTTTTCCAATCATCCCAATCAAAAAAGGGCAGGGCGTCTGGTTGAAGGATTTTGACGGTAATCGCTATCTCGACGCGATCAGCTCATGGTGGGTCAACTTATTCGGACATGCCAACCCAATTATCAACGCAGCGCTAAAAGATCAGCTCGATACCCTGGAGCATGTCATTTTTGCCGGGTTCAGCCATGAGCCCGGCGTCGCACTTGCAGAAAATCTGGTTGAAATAACACCGACAGGGCTAAACCGTTGTTTCTATGCTGACAATGGCTCTTCTGCGGTGGAAGTCGCGCTCAAAATGAGTTTCCACTATTGGCGCAACCAAGGCCAGCCTCAAAAAACCAAATTCATCACGTTGGCAAACAGTTATCATGGTGAAACCTTAGGCGCGCTGGCGGTCGGCAATGTACCGCTGTATAAAGAAACCTACGCACCGTTATTAATGGACGTCATCACCGTACCTAGCCCGGATTGCTATCACCGCGAACCCGGCGAATCATGGTCGGATTATTCCACCCGTCGCTTCACGCTGATGGAACAAACGCTGCAACAACATAGCAATACGGTTTGTGCAGTTATCATCGAACCTTTAGTGCAATGCGCCGGCAATATGCGCATGTACGATCCGGTCTATTTGAAATTACTGCGCGCAGCTTGCGATAAATATAATGTGCATTTTATCGCCGATGAAATCGCGGTCGGTTTCGGGCGCACCGGGACATTATTTGCCTGTGAGCAGGCGGCAGTCAGTCCCGATTTCATGTGCTTATCCAAAGGTTTAACAGGCGGCTATTTACCATTGTCGGCAGTGTTAACGACTGATCGGGTGTATCAGGCATTCTATGCCGACTATCAATCGTTGACCGCGTTCTTGCATTCGCACAGCTATACCGGTAATGCGCTGGCTTGTCGGGCAGCGCTGGCTACTCTGGGGATTTTTCAACAGCATAACGTCATCGAGAAAAATCGATCCTTGGCGGAGATTATGGCGAAAGCGGCGATGCGTTTTCATGATCATCCGCATGTTGCCGAAGTGCGGCAAACCGGTATGATTCTGGCGATTGAGCTGGTCAAAAACAAACACACCCGAGAGCCTTATCCCTGGCAGGAACGCCGAGGGCTTAGAGTCTATCAATATGCGTTATCTAAGGGGGTATTGTTGCGTCCTTTAGGCAATGTCGTTTATTTTATGCCGCCTTACGTTGTGACCGAGGAGCAGCTTTTATTAATTGCCGATGTCGCTTGGCAAGGCATACAACTAGCTGTTAAGGATTAATTATGCGAGTTTCCCGATTATATACACCAATGCCGCTGGTCACAGGCAAAGCTATCGAACTGGATGATGATAACGGACATTATGTCAGAACGGTATTACGGCTAAAAAAGGATGCCCAAATTATCTTATTTAACGGTCAAGGTGGAGAATATTTGTGCACTGTTGCCGAAGTTAGCCGAAAGGCCGTACTGATTGATGTTGATCAATGGAATGATCGCACTGTGGAATCGCCGTTGCAGGTCATCTTGGGCTTGGGTATCTCTCGGGGTGACAGAATGGATTTGACCGTACAAAAAGCCGTAGAACTGGGCGTTAATCACATCACGCCTTTATTAACCGAGCGCTGTGTGGTGCAATTCAAAGGCGAAAAAAAACCGCAACGCTTATTACATTGGCAAAAAATAGTTCAACATGCTGCCGAGCAAAGCGGAAGAACCGCCTTGCCTGCATTGCTGGAGGTTGAGCAGCTACAGAACTGGGTAAGTGACCAACAGGGTCTCAAAGTATTTCTCGACCCTTATGCGGAGACGACGTTAATGGAATTAAAACCTGAGACGATGAAAGTAACTTTACTTACCGGTCCCGAAGGCGGTTTTTCGAGTCAAGAACGAGAACTAGCGAAAGCCTCGGGCTTTATTCCAGTTCGACTTGGTAGCCGCATATTAAGAACCGAAACCGCTTCGCTTGCCGCTTTAGCCGCGGTACAGATGTTGTGGGGCGATTTTAGCAAAATTACAAACCCGGAAATTGGGAGTCGGCAATGAGACGATATATTGCTTATTCAATAATACCTTTATTGGTCTTGCTGGCGGCTACGTCAACGGCCTGCGTGCTAAGCTATTTGATCGCGCTGGGGCTGGAAGATCCGTCTACATTGCGTAAACTAATCACCCGGTTAACTCAGATATTCCTGCTGCTGAGTATTTTCCCCGCAATGGCTTACCTGAAATTTAAAAAAGAAGACTTGGGATTCACAGCAAGACCGGCTTTCTTAAAGCAGCTCCCGCAAGGATTCGGGCTTGGATTAATCACCCTGATGCCGATATTCATCATCTTGTATGCGCTCGGCATCAATGTTGTTGATGAATCACAGCCATGGACAACCGGTTTAGTCGCTAAAAAAATGATTCTGTCATTGCTGCTGGCACTGCTGATTGCGGTCATTGAAGAATCCGTTTTTCGCGGGATGCTATTGGCCGGCTTAAAAAAGAACATGCCGGTTGTCGCGGCAGTTTTGATCAGTTCAACTTACTTTGCCGCACTGCATTTTTTGGATAGCAGAACCGAAATATCCCCGCAGGACTTTGATATCTTCAGTGGTTTTATCTTATTGGGAGAAGCCTTTGCTAACGTGGTAAACCCGAAAAATGCATCGGCATTTGTTTCATTGCTGGTCGTCGGCATTTTTCTCGCCGTAATCAGAACACAAGTCAAAGAAAGCTTAGGTCTATGTATCGGCTGTCATGCCGGGTGGGTCTGGCAAATCAAAATGAATAACAGCATATTCAATACGAATATGAACTCGGAATATCTCTACTTGGTCAGCACTGATAATAATACCGTCGGACCCTTAGTAACCGCGTGGCTCAGCCTCGCCATCGTCGGCTACTTTGTTTATAAAAAAGTGCGTATTAATCCCTGAAATTTTCAAACTGCAACGGCATTTCCAGCTTTTCTTCCCTCAACATTTTAATGACGCTTTGCAGATCGTCCCGGCTTTTTCCGGTTACCCTGACCTGGTCGCCCTGAATGGCGGCCTGGACTTTCAGCTTTTTATCTTTAATCAATTTAACGATTTTTTTGGCCATCTCCTTATCCAGCCCCTGCTTCATAATGATTTCCTGGCGCATCCCCTTACCGCTAGGCTTTGGATCACCAGTCTCCATGCAAGCTATATCAATGCCGCGTCGCGTGAGTTTGGCGCAGATAACACTGAACATTTGCTGTAACTGAAACGTCGATTGGGAAATCATGATCACTTTATCGTCATTCAATTCAAAGCTGGAGTCGGTACCTTTAAAATCAAAGCGCGTACTGACTTCCTTATTGGCTTGGTCAACGGCGTTAGTAAGCTCGTGTTTGTCGAATTCGGAAATAATGTCGAAAGAAGGCATGGCTAAACGATTGTAGGGTAAAAAAGGGCTTAACTATAATGATCTTTATTGGATTATTCAATACATTCAGCAGCAATTGCGGCTATCGAAACGTGTTATCGTATAGCCCGAATTTGTGGATATTGAAGAACTTTTAGACTTATGGTTTTACCGTTAGAATTAACCGATAAATCCTGAGAACAAACGGTCAGGACGCAAAGGGCGGTATTATTGAGTTGCGCGTCCGGACGACCGTCATCCAATTATAATTACCTTATTGCCGTTACTATGAACTCTAGCCCTAATAGCAAGCGCAGTCTTTTACTGGTCGACGATGAACGCTTGGTGCTGACGACCCTGTCCATAGGATTGTCCAGTGTGGGATATAGGGTCAATACCGCCGAATCCGTGGACGAGGCCGAATCTACGCTGGCGGGTGGTGAGCGGCCGGACCTGGTCATCCTTGATGTTAGTATGCCGGGGCGGAGTGGGCTGGAACTGGCTGAACGGCTTTGCTCATTTGATCATATTCCGTTCATGCTGCTGACCGCTTACAGTGATCAGGATATCGTAGAGCAGGCGGCCGCATGCGGTGCACTCGGTTATTTGGTGAAACCGGTCGACATACGGCAACTGGTGCCAACCATTGAAGCGGCATTGGCTCGCGCCACAGAACTGCATGGTTTGAGGAAAGCTGGACAGCAGTTGCAAAACGCTCTTGAAAGCGAGCGGGAAATCAGTATTGCTATCGGCATTACCATGGTGCAATACCGGCTTGTTCGAAAGGCCGCTTTTGAACTGTTACGCAAAACAGCACGCAGCCGGCGCTGCAAGTTATCCGAACTTGCGATAGACATTATTCGCGCAAGTGAAGCCTTAAATCTTGGAAATTAGGAAAATCTTTTTTTGCTTTTAAATAACATGTAAGATATAACTTACAATTATTTTGGTTTGCCCCCGACCCCGGCGCCAAATTCCTGAGGCCCGGAAACACGCCTTGTTAAACTACCCGTATACGGGAATTGACAAAGAATGCCTTAAAAAGCAGGAGATGCGTGTGTCCAGACAGTTTGCAAATTTCTTTTCCGCCCAACCTATTCACACGCTGACTGACATATTGTTAACGCTTTGCTGTTTATTGAGAGCGCCACGGCCTATTGTTCGTCGGTATCCAGCATGAATGCAATCCTGCAGATCGCCATCGGCGATCACTACAGTTCCGTTGCCGTATCACGGGTCAGTTTGAATGAAGCGCATCAAGCCGGACGTACTTTCGGATGCCCTCGCTGCATCGATGTATTATTCGATTTTCCGCCGCTGCATTTTGGCAGTACCTTTTTAACGTTATTGACGAACGGAACGGCAACTCCTGCTGAATACAGGTGGTACTTGTTATGAGGGCAGGCTTGTACCGATTCAGCATTAAGGCGCCATTGCAACAGGGCGCTCTTTTTTAACATGAATAACAATGCTTAATTGCGTAAGTTTGAGCGGCCGGGCTCAGTTAACTGGAAATCAAAGTTAAATTCATATGTCTAAAAATAGCTACAGGCCGGATTCCTTATTTCCAGGTATCCGATATTACGTTTGGATGCTTCAAATTATAGGATTGGCGGCAGCCTACTTCGTAACCGGCAAACTCGGCACTTTCCTGGCGATTCCTCCCGGCTATGCAACGGCCATTTGGCCGCCTTCCGGAATCGCGTTGGCCGGCATCCTGATCTATGGTTACCGTGTGTGGCCGGGCGTAATACTGGGATCTTTTCTGGTTAATCTCTCGACCTCGCTCGTTTCTGGTTCTCCGGCAGAAACGCTGATTTCGATATTCATTACGCTGGTCATTGGCGCTGGAGCGAGCCTGCAAGCCGTGGCAGGCGCTTATTTGGTTCGCCGTTTTGCCGGCTTTCCCAATCCGCTAGTCAGGGAAAAAGAGGTTTTCCTACTGTTTTTCTTTGGCGGCATCTTAAGTACCCTGGTCAATTCGACTATTGCAGTCTCAACATTAGTCGCCGCGGCGCGAATGCCGGCAGAGAACTCCCTGGCTAACTGGGCCACTTGGTGGATGGGAGATGCATTAGGCATTTTTATTTTTACCCCATTGGCCTTGGCCTGGGCTCAACGCTCAAACGAAGATTGGCGAAACAGGCGGCTGGCGATCACCCTGCCGATTGTCGTGCTGTTCATACTGACGACCACAGTCGTTTTTTATGAAGCACAAAGCAACAATGAGCGGTTAAAGCGCGAATTCAATCTACAGGCTTCAGAGTTGGACGCAGCACTGGAAAAGTCGGTTTTGATACATTTAAATGTGTTGCGTTCGCTGGGAAGTTTTTATTCCGCTTCGGAAAGCGTTGACAGGAACAAGTTCCGTATTTTTGTTGAACATTCATTAAACAATTTTAGCGGTATTCAGGCGATAGGATGGGATCCGCGCATACTATTTTCCGAGCGGGAAGCATACGAGCGCAGCATCCAAAGCGAAGGTTACCCCAACTTTCAAATCTTCGAAAAGAATAGCGACAATCGAATTGTACGTGCAGGCGACCGCCCCGTATATGTGCCGATCGGCTTCGTTGAACCCTTCCAGGGCAATGACAAGGCGTTAGGTTATGATGTGTACTCCGATCAAGTGCGCCAAGAAGCGATCGACCGGGCCACCGATACCGGTGAAATAGCTGCTACAGCGCCGGTTATTTTAGTCCAGGAACATAAAAACCAACCCGGAATTCTTGCTTACCTGCCTATTTATCGTAAAGGCTTGTCTTATCAAGCCTTGGAACAGCGTCGCGGTAATATCGTAGGTTATATGGCGGTGGCATTCCGGGGTGAAGACATTGTTACTAACGCACTTAAAGATGTGAATCAGGCAGGCTTGGTCTATAGCGTTATCGACGAAGGAGCAGCCCCGAAAGAGCAGTTGATTTTTTCCAATAGCCGGGAACCGCTAAAGCCCCTGGTTTTGCAAGAAAGCGGCCTTTTCGGCAGAAATTTCTCGCTGACAAGCAGTTTCTCGCTTCCGGTCGGAGGCCGTTCATGGCGGATCGATGTTGTCCCTACGCAGCATTATCTTGTTTTTCACAGATCCAATAACGCGTGGCTGATTTTATTGTGCGGCTTATTGCTGACCAGCATGGTCAGTTCATTCGTATTGGTCTTTTCCGGCCGCGGCAACATGCTCCGGCGGTTGGTGGATGAACGTACCGCCGCCCTGGCGCAAAGCGAGGAGCGTTTTCGATCCACTTTCGAAAGCGCCCCGGTCGGAGTCGTTAATTCATCGCTAAACGGCCAGTTCTTGGTAGTGAATCAAGGCTACTGCGATCTGCTCGGTTACAGCAGGGATGAGCTTCTAACGATGACATTCCAGCAAGTGACGCACCCCGAGTATCGTCAGCAGGATATCGATATGATAAAGCGAATTCTGGCAGGCGAGATTTACAGCTTCACTGTAGAGAAGAAGTACGTGCGCAAGGATGGCGGAGTGATTTGGGCTAATTTATCGGTGAGACTGATCCGCCATGACGATGGAACGCCGAATCATTTTGTTGCCGTGATAGAGAATATCGACCGCCGTAAACAGGCGGAAGCGCAAACAGCAAAATCCTTATCGTTGCTTCACGCGACGCTGGAATCCAGCAATGATGCAATTTTGGTTGTTGATTTGAACAACACCTGGGTATTACATAATCAACGGTTTATTGAGCTGTGGCACTTCAGCGATGAAATCCTCGCTGCTAAGGACGATAGCGCCGCCTTGTCCTACGTACTGAATCAATTGGAAGATGGCGATGGCTTTTTGAGTAAAATGTATGAGCTGTACGCTACTCCGGAGGCCAGCTCTTTCGATACGCTTAAGTTTAAAACCGGACAAATTATTGAGCGCTATTCTATTCCGCAACGTGTCGACGGTGAGGTCGCCGGAAGAGTATGGAGTTTTCGCGATATCACCGAGCGTAAGCGCGCCGAGCAATCTTTACAAAGAGAAAGCGAAAAGAATCTTGCCTTGTTGCGCAACGCCAGCGACGGTATCCATATCCTCGATAGCGAAGGCAATGTGATCGAGGTTAGCGATTCCTTTTGCACCATGCTGGGCTACCGGCGTGATGAGATGATCGGCATGAATGTTACCCGGTGGGAAGCCCAATCTACGCCTGCTGAATGTCTGCAAATCGTTAAACAGCAATTCGATCAACCTATCCAGTCCCTGTTCGAAACCCGGCACCGCCGTAAAGATGGAAGCCTTTTCGACGTCGAGGTTAGCGGTTTGCCGCTGGAATTGGACGGCAGGCCGGTGCTATTCAACTCCGCACGCGATATTACTGCGCGCAAGCAGGCCGAAGCATCATTAAGAAAGCTTTCGTTGGCCGTAGAACAAAGCCCCAATTCCGTCGTTGTCAGCGACCTAAGTGCGAAAGTTGAGTATGTGAACGAGGCTTTCGTAAAGACAACCGGCTATACGCGCGATGAAGTGATAGGAAAGCATTTGCGCCTGTTGCATTCGGGGAAGACGCCCAAAGCAATTTATGATGACATGTGGACTACCTTAAACGCCGGGAAGGCATGGAAAGGCGAGTTCATCAACAAGCGCAAGGATGGCGGCGAATATATAGAATCGGCTTCGATTTCCCCTGTCCGTCAGCCGGACGGGAAAATCACCCATTTCGTTGGCGTTCAGGAAGATATTACCGTACGTAAGCAAACAGAAGCTCTATTGCAGGAATCGGAAAAACGTTTCCGTAATGTTGCCGATGCCGCGCCGGTGCTGATTTGGCAATCCGGAACCGACAAGCGCTGCTATTGGTTTAACCAGGTCTGGCTGGATTTCACCGGGCGCTCAATGGAGGAGGAATTAGGCGATGGTTGGGTGGATTGCGTTCATCCCGATGATGTTCAGCGATGCATGGATATTTATGTCAGCCATTTCGACCGGCACGAACCGTTCCGTATGGAGTATCGGCTGAAGCGTTTCGATGGCGACTATCGGTGGCTGCACGACAGCGGCGTGCCGAGATTCGATGTGGACGGAAGCTTTTTAGGTTATATCGGTTCGTGTATAGATATTACCGATCGTAAATTGTCCGAGCAAAAACTGACTGCTCAAAATCTTCGTTACCAGACTCTGCTGAAATCATCGACCGACGGTATCCATATTGTCGATCTGGATGGAAATATCGTTGACGTCAATGAAGCATTTTGCAGTCAATTGGGATATTCCCATGCAGAAGCGATACAACTTAATATCACCCAATGGAATGTGCAATGGCCGGCAGAAGAAGTGCTTCGGCTATTAAAAGAGCTGGTTCATTCAGGCTTGGCCAAGCAATTTGAAACTAAGCACCGAAGGAAGGACGGCAGCATTATCGACGTTGAAATTAATTCGGTCCCGGTCATCGTTGAGGGCCGATCGCTTCTGTTTGCTTCGGCACGCGACATCACCGGCCGGAAACAGAACGAAGCCGTCATCCTGCTGGCCAAAGAGCGGGCGGAAGCCTTAGCCCGATCCAAGTCGGAATTTCTCGCCAACATGTCGCATGAAATACGCACGCCGATGAACGCGATCATCGGGTTTTCGCATCTGGCATTGAACAAAGAGATTTCTCCGGAGACACGGGATTACCTGGAAAAAATCAGCAGCTCGTCGAATAACCTGCTGAGCATCCTGAACGACATCCTCGATTTCTCCAAACTCGAAGCCGGCCGCTTAGCGATCGATCACGCCCCGTTCGACCTCGACGAAACCCTCGACAATCTCCGTAACCTGTTTTCCGACCGCGCCCGGCAAAAGGGCCTCGATTTTATCCTTGACGTGGCGAGTGATGTGCCTCGCGGCTTGGTCGGCGACCCGTTGCGCTTGCAGCAAGTGTTGATCAACCTGCTCGGCAATGCGCTCAAGTTCACCGAACACGGCCAAGTCACGCTGACGATCACCGTTCAGACGATAATCCGGTCGGAAGCCAAGTTAGTGTTTAGCGTGACCGATACCGGCATCGGCATGTCCGAGGTCGATCGGGAAAAACTGTTCCAGCCGTTCAGCCAGGTGGACGGTTCCATCACCCGGCGTTTCGGCGGCACCGGCCTGG
>CAZJOY010000041.1:0-22550 GCA_964547705.1 uncultured Methylobacter sp.
ACGGCAAACCCGCCAACGTGCCGACCAAGCAATTCTACGGTTTCAAGGACGACTTGCTGCAAACTTACGATACCTCGGTCGCGACCGCGATATTGAATCACCGCTTTAACTCGGATTTTTCGGTACGGAACACGTTCCGCTACGGCGATTATCAGCGCGATTACCGCACTTTACTGTTTGGCGCCGTCTCCGTCTCCGGCACCGGCTCGGCGGCAACGGTTGCACGGACCCAGGCGCTGCGCACCAGTCCGCAACAGAATTATTACAACCAGACCGATTTTACGTTCAAAAAACCGCTATTCGGCTTTAACAACACCTTGCTTTTCGGTACCGAAATCGGCTGGGAAGATTATACCTTCCGCTCGAAGAACTCGACCGGCGTCACCCCGGTTTCGATTTATAACCCGAGATCGGCAGCAACCGTCGGTGTAGGGCGCGCCAACGATTTTTCCGGCGTACTGGCAACCGACAGAGTCACGCAAACCAACACGGTCGCCGGTTATGCGCTCGATCAGCTTGAGATTACGCCGGAATGGAAGCTGCTTGCCGGCGCGCGTTACGATGTTTTCCAGGCGAAGCAGGACGACAAACTCCTGAACAGCAACGATTTCGAACGTACCGACCGGCAATGGAATCCGCGCGCCGGCTTGGTTTGGCAACCGAAGGATTGGCAATCGTACTATTTTAGTTATGGCACTTCATTCAATCCTTCGGCCGAAACCTTTTCGCTGGCGACCAATACCACCAACCTGAAACCGGAACAGAACCAAAATCTGGAAGTCGGCGCAAAATTGGATCTTTTCGATGGGCGGATCAGCGCGACCGGCGCGTTATTCCGGTTGGAAAAAACCAATGCCCGGACTATCGACCCAGCCGACCCGACCCGGAATATCCTGTCCGGCGAGCAGCAGACCGACGGCTTTGAATTCGGGCTGGCCGGCGAACTGTTGCCGAACTGGAACCTGTCGGCGACCTACGCCTATCTCGACGCCGAAGTAACCCAATCGAACACGACCGCCGTCGGCACGGTCAGCGGGCAAACCAAATCGCTGAAAGGCAAACGTTCGGTGAATGTGCCGGAAAACAGCGGCGTGGTCTGGACCAGTTACAACATTACGCCTCAATGGGAAATCGGCGGCGGCGTGTTCATGTCGAGCGCGCGTTTTGCCGATTCAGTCAACGAAGTGACTTTGCCCGGCTATGCGCGTCTGGATGCGACCGTATCTTATCATCCGACTAAATACCTGGACATCCAGGCCAATGCGTTCAACCTGCTGGACAAAGTGTATTACGAATCCGGCCAGACCAACTCGGCGCTACCGGGAGTTCCGCTGTCGGGGCAGCTGACGGTGCGGGTGAAATATTGATGCGCGATTGAATACATTGAATTTTGTCCACGAAAAGCACCAAAGACACGAAAAAACGAACAACTCAGACCGTAAAGTAAGCTGTGCGTACTTTGCTGATAAGTTTTGCCATATAGCATTTTTCGTGCTTTTCGTGTCTTTCGTGGACACTCATTTTTGGCCGCCTGATAAGCTACAACACCGACTTGCAACAGCATTATAAACAGGGGATCACCATGCTACTTGCCATTGAAAATATCCTAACCGTCGAAGAACTCGCCGGTGCGCGCGAACTGTTCGCCAAAGCGCAATTCGTCGATGGCCGGGTCACCGCCGGCGAGCTGGCCGCAAAAGTGAAAAACAATCTGCAACTGCCAGCCAACGCGGCGGAAACGCAAGTGTTGACCGATATTGTTCATGATGCCTTACATTGCAATCCGCTATTCGTTTCCGCCGCGTTGCCGAAAGTGGTCTGCCCTCCGCTGTTTAACCGCTATGTTCCGGGCATGGATTTCGGCATCCACGTCGACAATGCGATCCGCGTCGGTGCGACGACCTTTCGCACCGACGTATCGGGCACGCTGTTTCTGTCGGACCCGGAAGAATATGACGGCGGTGAATTGATCATCGAGGACACTTACGGCGTACAACAAATTAAGCTGCCTGCCGGGAGCCTGGTGCTTTATCCGTCGAGCAGTCTGCATCGGGTGGAACCCATTACCGCCGGCCACCGCGATGTCGCGGTGTTCTGGGTGCAAAGCATGATTCGCGATGTCGCCCAGCGCAGCTTGCTGTTTCAGCTGGATGCCGGCATCCAGAGTTTACGGGCCAGCGCGCCCGAAAGCCCGGAAATTATCCCCCTGGTCGCGACTTACCATAACCTGCTGCGGATGTGGGCAGACATTTAACACTAAAGGAAATCATCGTAATGACGAATGTACAAAGCCCTGAACGGTCAATCCGACAACCTAAACGTATTCAATGGCTCAAATGGCTGCGCCGTACCCATGCGTGGGTTGGACTGTGGGGAGCCGCGTTGGGGCTATTATTCGGCATTAGCGGAATTTTACTGAATCACCGGATGATAATGAAAATCCCGGCAGTGAAAATGGAACAGTCGCAAATCGAGTTGGCTTTGCCTACACCGCTTCCAGCCGATGCCAAAGCCCTGGCAAGCTGGTTGCAGACACAACTAAACATCGACCGGGAAGCCACTAAAGTGTCTACCGAACCGTCGAAAACCGTCACTTGGTCCGGCCAGGCCATCCAGCAGCCCGGTCAGTGGCGGGTGGATTTTCACAGTCCGCAACAATCGGTAAATGCCGAATACTGGGTAGGCAATACTTTTGTTTCGGTCAAGCGCCAGGATGCCAACGCATTGGCCTTCATTACCCGGCTGCATAAAGGCGTCGGCATGGGAACAGCCTGGGTGCTGCTGGCCGATACGCTGGCCGGCGGCTTGGCGTTTCTTTCGCTGACCGGCCTTTTATTGTGGACTAGGCTGCACGGCTCGCGTTTGGCTATGGCCGGATTGGGGCTGACCTCGCTTGGACTGGCGGTATCTGTCGTATTGAACTCGCTGTAGGGCGCGCATTACCCATGAAGCACGAAAAACCTTTTGATAACCCAATTTAATCATTGGCGCGCGCAGCGCGCCCTACGACTAACGGGTTTGATTTTTATCCGTATGCTACTTCTCTAACTTCTGCACGCCTTGCCTGATTTTCTCATTTGATTATTTATTGACCTTACACGCTGTCCACGAAAAGCACGAAAGCCACGAAAAAACATAGCGGCATATTTCCAGCTTGCGTTGTAGTGCCAAGTACTCATTACCTCACCCTCGACTACGCTCCGCACAGGCAAGCGACCGGATACTGGAGTCCACGAACTTCCTTTTTACTCAGGCAGGCGCTTTGCATCTGGTTCCTTTTCGTGCTTTTTGTGGTTTTCGTGGACTACGCTTTTTTATTATGCGAATACGTAACATCAGTTATTTATAATTTTTTCTTTTCAGGTGAGGATTTTTTGCGCCTGAAACGTCTTATAGATGAAGCTCGGAATTCGTTGATTTTTCCCTTGAATCAATTGTTAAGTTAGATGCTTGCAATTCCGGGCTTTTTGTCTTTCTTCTTTTGTATCAACTACGGTTTATCCAGGGATGGATTTTTTTAGCCTGATCATGATGATTAAAGACAAACAACCTGTTTATTAATTGAAGAATCCTGGCGTGGATTGAAGGCGCTTATTCGTCTTTATTAGCAAGTCCTAAAGACTGAACGCAAAAAATGAGGAAGGAGATATGGAAACGTTAAAACTGGTGCAAAAAACCAAGAGTACAAAAAATCCTGCAAAATCAGCCAAAAAGAGCAGTGTTAAAACCGAGGACGATTTAATCGATTTATTCCCCTTACCCCGATATTTCCAGGTGCACTTTCAGCATATTCATGAAAATACGCACGATCTTCACAATGAACTGGCGCAACTTAACGAGTATGTGGCTAAAGTCGACGAAAAACTTGAGCGTTTGATGGCCCTGTTGAGCCGTCCGCCCGAGCACGTGCTTTAACATAAAGATAATATTGCCCATGTATTTATTCAATAGCCATGAAAACGGTACGTTAACGCCTTTCGACGGCGCAGCAATGCCGACTACGCAAAAAATGCAGTCGCTGTTTGACACTTTAACCGGTCAAGAAAAGCCCAAGTCAATGGGCGGTTTGTTGTTGACTTTAGTACTGTTGTTGCATCTATCGGCGGCTATCTGGATGCGGCAACCTGCCGAATCCGTTACCAAAGCCCAACCGATGGTAATGGAAGTCTCCCTGATTGCTGCGCCAAACCAACCGGCTGCGGCAGCGCCGGCTCCTGCTCAACCTAAACCGGTAGAGCAAAAAAAACAGCCCGATAAAAAACCGGTCAAGAAGAAGCCGGTTATCCGCAAGCCAATAGAATTGCCCAAACCGTTGCCTATGACGGAGCCAATGCTGCCTGCACCATCAACTGTCGAATCCGCACCGGCTCCGGTAGCACCAAGCACTGCCGCGCATGTATCAAGCAAGACAACAACAGAAACCGTGCCCTTTACCGAAGCAAATTTCAGCGCCAATTACGGCTCCAACCCAAAACCGAAATATCCGGGCATTGCCACCAGTCGAGGCTGGGAAGGTACTGTGCGACTGCTGGTCAGAGTTTCCGCCGAAGGTGATAGCGAGGAAGTCACCATACAACGCAGCAGCGGTCATGAAGTACTCGACGAAGCCGCTATCGAGGCAGTTGAAAAATGGAAATTTATTCCCGCCAAACGGGGTGAGACGCCGGTAGCCAGTTCGGTCGTCGTGCCTATTGATTTTGTTTTAAATAACTAATGTTCTAACTGTCCACGAAAAACACGAAAATTGGAATGCCGGCTTCGCCTGTCCGGTCCTCTTTGTAAAAAACACCTCTATTCCTATTTTTCGTAGACAACTCCATAACATCAATTAATAACTAAAAAGGAGACCTTAATGCCCTATCACATTCCGCCGGAAGTTATCATCAACGGTACTTTGTATACCCTGCTGGCTTTCTCGGTAGCAACCTGGACAGTGATTCTTTTCAAAATCTGGGAGTTCACAAATAACAACTATCGTAACAAGCGCTTTAACGAGGCGTTCTGGGATGCATCGGACCTGATGCAAGCAGAATCGGTTCCGCCGGCTACCGCCATCGGTCCGCAGGCTCGAATCGCACACCAAGGGTTTACCTGGCTGAACGAAAGCCAATATACAAACGGCAAACACCTTAAATATATCGGCTCTCCTACTGAATTGCTGGAACACTCCCTGCTGATACAGATGCAAAAAGAGCAGCACCGGATGGAGAGCGGATTGACCCTGCTTGCCAGTATCGGCAGCACATCGCCGTTCGTCGGCCTGTTCGGCACCGTATTGGGCATCATGCATGCAATGCATGAAATCACCTCCAGCGGTTCGACCAGCCTGGATGTCGTGGCAGGCCCGATCGGCGATGCGCTGGTTGCCACCGCAATCGGTATTGCGGTGGCCGTGCCGGCGGTGTTGGCCTATAACTTTTTCCTGCGCCGGGTCAAACAGCAACGTGCCGGTTTGGAAAATTTTGTCACCAGTTTTCTGCATATCGCCTCAAGTACGGACAAGGTATAAACATGGCTTTTAAACCGCAATCGGAAGAGGAAGGAGCGATCAACGATATTAACGTCACGCCGCTGGTCGACGTAATGCTGGTGCTAGTGATTATTTTACTGGTGACCGCGCCATTACTCACCCAATCGGTGCATGTAACCTTGCCGAAAACCGCCGAAACCACTGCGGATGTTAAGGAGCAACCGCTACAGCTCGGTGTCGATGCAGACGGCGCTATAACACTGAACAAACTGCCTCTGGCCGACTTGACTGCCCTGGAAACAGCTTTAAAAGACGAGCTTTTGAAAAATCCCGAGATCGGCCTGCATTTATATGCCGATCAAGGCGTTGTTTATGCAAAGGTTGCCGAAGTGATGGCGACCGTTCAACATGCCGGCATTGCCAAAATAGCCTTTGTGACAGTGGAGCAGTAATTTGCCCGGCCGAATTTGCAGTAGGGCCGCTATAACGGCAGCGGCCCTACTGGTCACGGCTGGTTGTGCAACAGTGCCGGAGCGCAACGCCGCCGACATAACAAAATCGCCGTCGCAATGGGCAAACGCCAAAGCTTCCAATAATCCCATCGCAACGCAATGGTTAAGCTCTTTTGCCGACCCGGCGCTAAGCTCATTGGTGCAAGATGCGCTGAATAATAACTATGACCTGAAAGCCGCCGCCGCACGAGTGAATTCAGCCCGGGAGCAAGCACGTATCGAAGGCGCGGCGCGTTGGCCGCAGCTGTCTTTTGCACCGGGATACCGGCGCGCCTCCTTAACGTCTAGCGAGACAGGCGCGTTTGAGGCGCTGTTCAATATGAGTTGGGAAATCGATGTTTGGGGACGTATCAAGGCGGCCCAACAAGCGTCGGAACAGGAAGCGGAGGCCGTGACTGCCGATTATCACGGCGCCAAACTGTCTTTGGCTGCGCGCACCGCACAAAGCTATTTTGAATTGCTCGAAGCCAATCTTCAGGCCGAGGTCGCCGAACAATCGATCAAGGATCGCCGCACTATTGTCGAACTGGTGCGCGGCCGATTTGCCCGCGGTCTAACTCGCGGCCTGGATTTGCGTTTGGTGCTGACCGACTTGGCGAATGCCGAAGCACAACTTGCCGACGCACGGAACCGGGTACAGATCGTAACGCGCAGGTTGGAAGTGTTGCTGGGTCGCTATCCCGCCAATAGTCTAAAAAAACTTTCCGCCTTGCCGACGCCGCCAGCCGCCTTATCGGCAGGATTGCCCTCGGAACTGTTGGTGCGGCGGCCCGATTTAATCGCTGCTTGGTCACGATTGCAAGCGGCGGATTCCCGCGTGGAAAGCGCGAAAAAAATGCTGTTGCCCCGGATCACCCTGACTGCCGCCGGCGGCGCAAGCAGCCCGGCGTTAACGGAACTGCTCGATCCTCGCGCCGTCGCCTGGAATCTAGCCATGGGACTGGTGCAACCCCTTTTTACCGGCGACCGCCTGAAAGCGGGAATACGCTTGAATGAAGCGCGCACCGAAGAAGCCTTTAATCAATATCAAAGCACCGCGCTTAACGCCTTTCGCGAAGTGGAACAAGCGTTGGCCGCCGAACAATGGCTTAGGGAACAGGAACAGGCGCTCAAGGAAGCCGTGGAGCAAACCCAAGCCAGCCGCAAGCTCGCGGTCTATTCGTACCGTCAGGGACTGATCGAAATCCTCACTTTGCTGGACAGCTACCGCAGCACCCTGAACGCCCAAAGCGCGCATCTTTCCGTGCAACGGCAACTACTCAGCAATCGTATTGATCTTTATCTGGCCTTGGGTGGCGGGACTTGAGATGAAAGGAGCCGTGTTGTTGAAGCTTAAATTTTTCGCCTTTCACCTAAAAAATAGTTATGAGACGTTACTTGATAATTGAAACAAGCCGGTTGAAAATTTTACTGCCCGTTGCGCTGTTGCTGACCGGCATCGGCTGCGCCTGGGCTGTTATTGCCACGCGTCCGCAAATGGCGCAGCAATCGCCAAGCGCCGAAGTGCCGCTGGTTACCGTCATTCAGGCAAAACCGCAAACGCTGCGGCTCGATGTACATTCTCAAGGCATCGTCACGCCGCGCAATGAAATCGATTTGATACCGGAAGTTTCCGGCAAAATCATCCAGCTTCATCCCGATTTTGTCACCGGCGGATTTTTTGCCCGCAACGATGTGTTAGTGGCTATCGATCCTCGCGATTACGACTACGCGATTGCCCAAGCCCAGGCACAAATTGCCGAAGCCAAACGTCAATTAGCCATGGAAGAAGCCCAGGCCGATCAGGCGCATAATGAGTGGCAAGCTTTGGGCGAAGGAATAGCCACATCACTGGCAATGCGCGAACCGCAACTGGCCGAAGCCCGCGCCAAACTCAAAGCCGCCGAAGCCAATCTACTGCAAGCGCAAATCAAACGCAGCCGTTGCGAATTGCGTGCGCCGTTTACCGGACGCTTGCAAACCAAATTTGCGGGCTTGGGACAGACTATCCAGTCCGGCGAAAAACTCGCCCATATTTATTCCACCGATCTTGCCGAAATCAGGCTGCCGCTACCGACCGACCAATTGGCTTATCTTGATTTGCCACTGGGGGCTGGAAGTAGACAGTGCGGTACAGCGTCCCTGCCCTGTCCTAAAGTGACGCTGACCGCCGACTTTGCAGGTAGCATGCACAGCTGGGAAGGCCGTATCGTACGTAGCGAAGGCAAGCTGGACGACACCACCGGCGTACTCTACGCGGTTGCCGAAGTGGACAATCCCTATACGCAAAAAACCGATCATCCTCCCCTGCTGGCTGGATTATTTGTGCAGGCCCAGGTACAAGGTAAAGAGCTGCAAAACCTGTTCGTGTTGCCTCAGGTTGCAATCGACGCCTCTCAGCAAATATTGCTGGTCGATGGCGAACAACGGCTGCACATCCGCCATCTTGAAGTGTTGCGCAACGAGCCGGATCGTATTTTGGTGAAAAATGGATTGAACGCAGGCGACCGGATTGTGACTTCCGGTATTCAGGTGCCGGTAGAAAGCATGAAAGTCAGAGTCGAATAACCGATGAATTCATCACAATATCGCTTTATCGGCCTGCTGGCCTGGTTCGCCTCCAACCCGGTGGCTGCCAATCTGTTGATGGTCCTGATCATTATCGGCGGCATCGTCGGTTTTAAGGTGATGGACAAGGAAGTGTTCCCCCGTTTCAACCCTCAGCAAATCGATATTACGGCTGAGTATCCGGGCGCCGGTCCGCTGGAAATCGAAGAATCGGTATGCGTACGTATCGAAGAGGCAATCAGCGATATGCCGGGAATCAAGCGGCAAACCAGCGCGATTCAGGAAGGCCGTTGCATCGTCAAAGTGTTTATGCTGCCGGATTACGATCAGGACCAGTTCATCAATTCCTTGCGCGGACGCATTCAAAACATCTCACGGCTACCGAAAAACCTGGAAAAAATCGACGTACAACCGGCCATTCGCGACGGCGACGACGGCGTTATCTGGGTGGCTTTACACGGTCCTACCGATCCGCTGACCTTGCAACGCTTCGGCGAACGTATTCGCACAGACCTTGAGCAGATTCCCGGCATTCGCCAGGTGCGAAATTACGGCGAAATCCCTTATGAAATCGCTATCGAAATATCTTCCGCCAAGCTGCATCGATACCGTCTGTCGCTGCATGAGGTCACCGAAGCCGTGCGCCGCGCCTCGCTGGATCAAACCGGCGGACTGGTAAAAACGCTATCCGGCGAATTGCAGCTTAGAGTCAAAGGCAAAGCCCAGGACGCGGCCAGTATCGGCAACCTGGTACTGCGCACCCATGCCGACGGTACCCGTTTGCATCTGGGGGAAGTCGCGGTCATCCGGGATGCTCTGGAAGAACGGCTATCGGAATGGCATCACAATGGCGAGACCGCCCAAGGCTGGGAGATCCACACCAAATACAGCGCCGTCGAAGTGGCGCGCCGCGTTAAGGATTATGTTGCCAAAATGCACCCGCAACTGCCGGAAGGTTTGGTAATGACGACTTGGTGGGACGATTCGCAAGCCTACGACGAGCGGGTGCGCACTTTAGTCGAAGACGGCCTTGGCGGTTTTGTGCTGGTGTGTCTGGTATTGACCTTATTTTTGCGGCTGCGCGTGGCGGTTTGGGCCGGCGTGGGTATCTTTACTTCCGTGCTCGGCGCATTGTGGCTGATGCCGATGTTGGACGTGTCGCTGAATATGCTGTCGTTGTTCGGCTTTCTGCTGGCGATGGGCATTTTGGTGGACGACGCAATTATCATCGGCGAAAGCGTGTATTCGCATCAACAGGCCGAAACCGCTCTTGCCGGTGCGATTAGAGGTGTGCAGGCGGTGGCTTTGCCTGTGGTTTTATCGGTCATGGTAGCCCTGGTGGCATTCTTGCCGGGGCTGTTCCTGCCCGGATGGGCGGGACAGATGATGCGGCCTATCTGTCTGGTAATGATTTTAACGCTGGTATTTTCACTGATTGAAGCGCTGCTGATTCTGCCCTCGCATCTGGCGGCTCCCAACCGTGCCGTTAGCTCATCATCCGGATTGGATAATTTACGCGGAACACTCAATCGAGGCCTGGAGCGTTTTATCGAGCGCTACTACTGTCCGTTCTTGCAATGCGCGCTGGACTGGCGTTACCTGACCGTCTCCGGTTTTATCGTATTGTTGCTGCTATGCGGCGCATGGCTGGACAGCGGGCGCCTGCGACTGTCCTTGCAGGCCGACGTCGTCAAGGACAGTTTCTGGGTTTCCTTGACCTCGCCTCAGGATGCGCCTTACAGCGAAGTGCGTAACCGGGCTCACCAGGTGGAGCAGGCATTTTTCGCGCTACGCGACGAACTGGACGGCATCAGTAAAGAAAATCCTAAAACCGGCCATGACAGCGTCGTGGTCGGGCTGGAAACCATGATCTGGGAGCATGGCGCCGGTTTCTGGACCGAGTTCTCCGCGGAAGGCCGGCAACGGATAGTCGTCGAGGATTTTATCAATGAATGGCGCAAACGGGTCGGTGACCTGGGGCGCACCAAAATCGATTTTCTATATAAGGAAGGCGACGTGCCTTACGACATCGAGCTCGATCTTGGCGCGACCGACTATGAGCTACTGCCCAAAGCCGCAGCTGAACTCAAGCACACGCTTGAAGGCTATCCCGGCATTTACGATGTGGTCGATTCCAGCGAACCGGGCAAACCGGAAATCCGCTTGCTGTTAAAACCGGAGGCGGAACGCCTGGGGCTACGTCTTGAAGATTTGTCCGAACAAGTCCGCCACGGCTACTATGGCGATGAAGTGCAACGTTTACAGCGCGGGCGTAATGAAGTCAAAGTAATGGTGCGTTATCCGCGCGAGGAACGCCAATCGTTGGACAGCTTGGCGGCATTGCCGGTGCAACTGCCGGACGGTCAGCACGTACCCTTGGGCAGCCTGGCTAAAGTGACCTTAGCCCCAGGCGTCGCCAAGCTGATCCGGCAAGACCGCCGCCGGGTGTTGAAAGTGCAGGCCAGGGTCGATCAGCAAAAAGCCGACATCAACGCGATCTATGCCGAACTGGAAAACGGAGCATTGAACGATTTACGCTTGAATTATCCCGGCCTGAGCATAACCATCGGTCAAGAACGTCAGGAACAACAAGCCATGACCGGAGCTTTGGGCCAATACACCCTGATCTCGCTACTGGTGATCTATGTGCTGATTGCGGTGCCGTTCCGTTCGTATTTAAAACCGCTGATTTTCCTGCTGGCCGCGCCGGTCGCCTGGTGCGGCGCGGTCATCGCGCACGGGCTGGCGGGTTTGCCGTTATCGATGGAGTCGCTGGTCGGGATGATCGCTGCCAGCGGTGTGGTTGTTAACGACAGTCTGGTGCTGCTGGATTATATGAAAGAACACGCAGACCGGCTTAAGCCGGTTACGGAGCTGATTTGCGAAGCCTGCACGGCACGGTTTCGGCCGATCTTTTTGGCTTTCCTGACCAATTTCGCCGGATTTTTGCCGGCGCTGTTGGAGACCAGCCCGCAAGCGCAATTTTTGATTCCGATGACCTTGTCGCTGTCGTCAGGCCTGTTGCTGGGCATGACCGCCAGCCTGATATTAACGCCGGTCTGTTATGCGATTTTGGATGAAGCCCGTGCCAAGTGACGCAATAAGTGAAATTTCATTATTTGTGTCACGCACCATACGTGTTCTTGATGCAATTAATGAAAAATTTCGGATTAGCACTGAGAATAGGAATTTTTGCGGCTGTGGACGTTAGATAAAATGCCCGGATTTGGAGTGGCAAGATACGGCCATAAGCTGACCGCTAAGCTCTGGCTTTGACTGTCAGCAATTGAGAGGGTAACAGCCTGCCAGAGCTCTTTCCGATGTATAATTCACTTGCAAGGACTAAACTTCGGTGCAGCCGCAGATAACTCGTCAACTATCCTTTGACTATCCGGGTCATCAAATTTCAGTCTTGAAGGCACCACGATGCCATGCAACTGCGCCCTTAGGTCATCCCATCGTTCGCGCAACACCATCCAGTTATGTCCGTCATACGTGCCGGAAAAGATCACCGGACGGATTTCGATTCGAGGAGGCTCACTTCCTGTTTGGATGGCCTCCTCCAGCTTTTTCCCCCAGTGGCTGCCCAGACGGTCAATCCGCCCGATTTGTTGTTCGACCACGCCGGGGTTCCATTCTGGATGCAGCAAGACCACGATACGGCAGGCCTCATGCAGATTGAGCCCTTCCCGCCCGACCATGGATTGGGCGACCAAGACCTTCGGAAAACCACTTTGCCGGTTGAAAGCCAACTGTATCATCCGGCGGGAATGAGGATTCGTCCCCCCATACATCAAGCGGGCAAACCCACCTTGGGGCCGGTTGTATTCTTCATGCAGCCGTTCCGTCAATTGTTTCCATGTGTTTGTTATTTCGGCCTCGTCGTAAGCCTCCTCAGCATCGGCATCGCCCGCGTCTTGGTCGCTTGCTGCCCCAATCACTTGAATGAATAACGTGGCGTAATCCGATGGCTTGAGTTCATCGCTTGAATCGCCCGACAATTCGGCGATGGCCCGGCTGACCAAGATAAGCGGGTGGAGTTCATTGGCATCCTCAACATGGCCGTGCATAGGATCGACCAGCTTGTCAGCAAGCGCCTGTATACGGGAACTTGCCTTGATTTCTTCAAGGCTGTGCTTGAAGTTTTCGGCCAATTCTTTTCGCAACTTTTCGTGCTGATAGCTTAATTTGTCATACTGCTTTTTCAGCCTGCCCTCCAATTCATCCAAAGGGATTTGTGATTCCAGTTGACGATGCGCGGCACGAACTGCCGGCCATTCGTTGCTGTCGATTTCCTCTTTTTTCCCCTCATGCACTTTGGATTGCGGCCAAGGCTGCCCCTTGTCCAGGCGGCGCAACATTTCACGAGCATTGAGCAAATTGACCAAGGCTCTCAAGGGACGTGTGAATCGGCCAAACACCAGGACTTTTTCGCCTTGCCTTGTGGCTTCTTCAATAGCATGAACCGCCGCCAAAATGGCCGGATGGTCGAACAGCGGCTCGTCGATTTTGGCAAAGGCTGCTTGGATGTTATTCAGCCACCATTGCGCACGGATTTTGCGCTTATCATCCGTCTTTGTGTCAGGCAAGCCAGGATTTTGCCCATTATTCGCCGATAACCGGTCATGTTCTTCCTGGTATTTATCTTCTTGCTCGTCTCGTGTAATCTGATCCAGCAAGGCCGCGACGCCATGACCATTGCCTATGGTCAGCCGCAACCGCTTGGCGATAGGGTCGTCCGTGTTACGGACAGCAACCGAAAGCGCCTCCGCCGCGCAAACGGCTTTTTTCCATCCCAAAGAAAGCCCGTTCAAATCTACATTGATTTCGCGTTCCTGCCGGTAGGATTCAAAAGGCAGTTTTGAATGTTCGACATAGCGCATGATCGTCGGATCTTCGCGTTTGTCCCTGCGTAGCAGATAAGGCGATAAAGCCTTTTGGAACTCACTGGAAACATTGCAGTAATTATCACGGGACTCTTGGCTACTACGCCAAGTTTCGCGTATACGCTTAACCGCCTCAGCATAATTTTTAATGGATTGGTTGATTGAATCCATCTTTGGCTTTTCAACGCCGATACGGCTTAGGGTATGTTCCCATTGGCTAATATCAAGCTCAACTGGTGTGGCAGTCATCGCGAGTCGGCGGGCTTTGGCGGAATGCACGATCACATTATCCAGAAGGCGCGAGAATCCACTGTCGTTTCCCCTGCTTTTATGGGCTTCGTCGAGAATGACTAAATCAAACACACCTAATCCCAATCCAACGGCACTTTCCAACCATGGGCGTAACGTTTCATTGCGGCCATACTCCCCAGCCTCCAACGCACCGGGCCATGGAGTTTCTTCAGCCAATGATTTAAGCAACTGCCATGCCGGATGTTGTTTGTCTTCAGGAAGGGCGGCACAAACACTTTCGGCTGCATTGCGAACCCATAAATCAGACAGTCTATCATCACCATGGTAATGACGTGGATATCGGCCATTGATTCGCCTGCGCCAATGTGCGTAAAGTTCTGGCAGCAAAGCCCATCGCCAAGGTGCCGAATTTTCACCCAAACGCCAATTCGTGAAGGCGTGGGAAATCACCACCACGCTCTGCTCAAACCAAGCTTGCTGTTCTTCGGATTGGCTGGATTCCCAGGCTTTCAGATAAGCCCAAAGACTGCGTAGAATGAATGGAGCCTCAACCATCCCATCCCGCAACTCCCTCTGCCACTGATAACCCAATCCAGGCGGCACCAAAATCGCCACCCGGCCACCCGATTCCACCACGGCGCGGGCCGTTTCAACGGCTATGCGGGTTTTGCCCATGCCTACCTCGTCGGCGATGACCAAGCCGTTATTCGGTAGCCTCTCCGCGATGACGCACAAGCTGGCCCGCTGGCCGTCATTAAGCCGAGCTTCGGGTTGGGATTTAGCATAATTTTGTAAATGTTCCGCGACAGTGGCCCAGCCTTTGAATGTCTGATTCATAAGCCACCTATTTTGTTGAGATTGCTCACTTTCCATTCCTGCTCCACCCTTACCAAAACGGCTTCATAGTTTTGGCCTTCGGGGGTTTCGTGGTTTTCAGCGAAACTAGGCCGGAATGGTTCATGCCACAAAGGGCTGAGCGGATTCAGTTCGAGTTGGACGAATTCTTTGATCGCCTGAGTATCGGCTGCCTGCATCAGGCATTGTTCCAACCGCACACACCAAGCCGGCCAATCGGCTTCGGACAACGCCGTTTGCTTGGCGGCGATATTCTCGATCAACTGCATCATCAAGCGGACGGGATAACGGGATTCGCTTGGATGGCTACCATTAGTCGAATTGCCTTTTCCGCCGTTCTGCTCGTCCTCTAGATCTTCGTTATCGCCCTCACTTTCTGGCGGCATAGGAAAATTCGCCAGTTGCCACCAAGCCTCTTCAAGATCCAATTGCGGCAAGGCTGTTGCTGCAAAGCGGCCATATTTGTCCAACACAGGCACCATGAATTCTTGGATATTCCAACGTATTCGCACTTGCCGAGGCTGGTTTCCTTGCCAGATGAATCCGCGTTTCGCATCCCCTGCGCAATCTACCCCATCGGGATTCAGCACCGTAAAATTCGCCGAAGAATCCTCCGCCGGGCATTCAAGCCTGCCGCCTAGCCTGTCCTCGTTGTCATGCCAAACTAAACAAGCCACAGGCGCAGCCGCGAATACGGTTTCCCGTTCAGGCATGTCGCCGCCTGATGATACGGCGGAGGCTTCCTCGATTTCAGATTCCCATTGGATCGGCAGGACGTTACCCAAAACCTGGTTTGGATCAGTACCTTTATCAGACTCCCAATACAGAGTGCCAGGCGCAAAAACTACACCTGCTTCGAGGTTTCCGCTGTTCTTGGACATTTTGTTGGCAAACCCAGGCCCTGTGAGATTGCCTGAACCAAGATATAGCCAAGCGGCATTGCACAGAGGCGAATTATCACGGTAATTCGCGCTAAAGATGAATTTGGCATGTAGCGCACGAACCGAGTTTGGGCCAAAGTAATCGGGTTGGTGTGCGGGACGTACAGTCCACCCTTCGTCTTGGATTGCCTGCAAAGACTGCGCGACGGCTTGGCAAGCTTTCGGATTAACTACAATATCGACTTCCGGGTCATTGGTCAGCAAATGGGGCTTGTTATTCCCGTTCTGCAATTTGGCAACGATTTGCTGGAGAACCTTGGGTATGACATTGCCATTGTTCGAGGATTCAAAAAAGCCCGACCCCATTGCCAAATAGTTTCTGGCTGTACTCCTGCCAGTGTCTTTGACTAAAGCCGGTAGCTGGCAGAGAAGCGACTGCTCCCGATTGTCGAAAAAACGGGGCGATGGCCGTGTTTTTTTTGGTATGGCTCTTTCAAGTTGCTTAATCCATCCCTCAAAGCAATCATTGGCTAGTCTGGATAGGTTTTTCCCACGTCCTTCAGGAAGCACCACGTCCAGCAAGCGGGCGTCGAAGTATGGCCGCTGCCAATCCAGAATACCCCATGCGGCTAGTATATCGGCGCAGGCTAGGCGGACTTCGGTATTTGGCTCATCCAAATCTTCGCTGCAAAGATCAATGCGCCAAGCCAAATCGAGGCTTTCTTCCAAGGTTTCCCGTGTCCAATTACCGGTGGACACGATCAGACGCAGTTGCCAGAGTTCCGCGTGAGATTCATGGCGGAAACCCAGCAGCGCGACTTTCGCATGGAGCAATTGGAAAGGCCGTTCGTCCGGGGTTTGCATCGGCAAATGCAGAATACCGGGCGTATCAACAAGGGGTATATGGGAGTTTCCGGCATCCAGCATAATGGCCAAGGCAACACGGCCTTCGTAAGCCCGTTGCGCTCGGGTTTGCCGCATGAATCGTTCGGCGGCGTCGTTGAGAAATTCAGCATCTGCCGAGTAACCGCAGAGCCAGCCAAAGCAGCCTCGATAGTATTCTGGCGCATCAAAATGCTGGGCCAGCGAAAGGGGTTTGAAATCGCTCATGGGTTCACCTCGTCACTGGTGCCTGTTTCGCTTAATTCGCCATGCAAATCCAGGTTTAGCCAATACAGGTTCTTAATCCGCTCGGATATGCCTTCAGGCCAAGGGATGTCATATTGGTTGGCGGGCTTGGGGCATTCCTCTTCGGGTTCGGCAGGCGCGTCGGGTTGGGGGATGCTTGCCCCGCGATACGCCGCGCCGGGAACCACTTGCCGCCCCTGCAGGCGCAACACCCGGTCGTCGCGTTTGACCAGCCTTTCCAACACGATGGAGGGAGTATTCGCATTCACACATTCACGGCAAAACTCGCTCGCCAGTTGAGTAGGATCGTGGTTCTCGACAAGAAAGGCTTGGCAGCGTTGTTGGAGCGATTCTATTGCTTGGACTAGCGCTTTGGAAAGTTCAGAGTCCAACGGCAATCGCGGTTCGCTTTGGTTTGCCATCTGCGATTCCGTTTGATCCAGCAGCGCAATGGCCGCCTCGCGCGCCAGGAAAAACTTGGCCCCTGCGCGGAGATCCTTCCAATGTTTGTCTGTGAGACTGTCCGGCTTGGAATCCCAAGCAATGGAGTCAGGCCGAGATTTGCGCAGGCTTTCAACCCAAGCTAAGGCGGTACGCCGTCTGTTGGCATCGCCGGAGCCTTGTACGAGCCGCTCGCGCAGAATTTCGCGGGCACGCTTAGGCAAAGGCTCCAATGGCGACAGGGCGGTTCGGAGCTTTTCGAGTTTGACCTTGACTGTTTTTTTATTAGCCCAGTCCGCCAAATGATCTAATACGCTCTTGCTATAGTAACAAGGATTTGATTTGGAGCAAGCCTCTTCGATGAAGGCATAGCCTTGCTCCGAGCAACTGAATCCGCTGAAGCGTTGCGAATTTGAAGTTACCAATCCCAATGCCTGCAAGGGTTGTACGGTTCTCATCCGCATGGGCTGGGAGACATAGAAGCTGCGCTGGCTGACTTTGGCGAAAGCAAGGTCTTCTTTTCCCTGCATTTTGCTCGCGCCGCGCAGGCGGGAATCGGATTGCCATCCGTTGCTGTCTAGCGCCAGCCAACAGGCCAAAGCCTCGACGGCGTTGGCCGTCGCTATGTTCGCCCCCTGTCCTCGGCTGTTGCGCACTTGCTCCGCGACCGCGACGCCCAACACTGACAAAAATAATTGTTTACCAAACCACACTCCGCCCAGGCCCGGCACGGCCAAATCGTTAAACGCCCGCACCGCCGCACCCAAGCCTAAGGTACGAGTGCGGCGAGTTCCGTCTAGTTTCTCAGGGCCTAACAACCCCCAGCTCATAACAACCATCGCTTTTTGTCTCCTAAAATCACAGCTACATTATAAGGAGAAAAAGCCACTTTGACCTTCACTCTCGCGTCTTCCGACGGGCAGCTTTATGCTGTTTCGTTGACGTTCGTAATTGCGGCTCGACTGTCTTACTAGGGTCGATAGCGGCTGTATAAAACAAACCGGCTATCAATCCAAAAAATACACTCACAAGCTACAAAGTGCCTCCGAGAATCGCATACCGGAATTTTTCACTAACTTTGTGTCACTCGACAGCTGGGTGTAACCGATTGATCTATAAAAATCAGTTGGGCCACAATAAGCCTGTCTTCGTAGTGATAAGTAATCGAGCTAAAGCTTCCCGATATTTTGGAGTGCAAGCTCTGCTTGCAAAGCAGGCAAAGCCTGCACTCCGGCGTTGAATAAGAGCGGGAAACTTAGATTCAGGTACTTATTTTCGAATCATTTTTTGTAGAAATGAATAAGTTGTCCGGTATGACGTACTGATTCCGTGCCTTTCGTGGACAAATCATTTTTAGAATTAGCACTGAAACCGCATGATTGCCTTAGCCGACAATCACCAGCCAATCGGTCAGGTAGGTCATTTTTATCGACAGGTTTTTACCCAAAACTTTCAGCATGTCGTCCGACCCCTGCAAATTGATCCGGCCGTTGATTTTGAGCCCGCGCAACGCATCGTCCTTGTAAACCACCAAACCGGTGCGATAGCGGCGGATCTGGTTGATCACGTTTTCCAGCGGTGCATTCTCAAACACCACGAAACCTTTCACCCACGACGTACTCAACGCCGAATCCATCAACAACACGTCACCCAGCCCGGAGTCGTCAGCCGATACGGATTCCCGGTCATGCAAAATCGACGGCTGCTTCAAGCCCTTCCGGCCGCTCACTTCAACCCGGCCGGACACGACTTTGACTTCATCGCCGGCGCTCTTTTCATGCACGAAAAACCGGGTTCCCAGTACACGAGTCGTCGAATGATCGGCCCGAACAATAAACGGACGGTTGGGATCGGGTTTGACCTCGAAGTAAACCTCGCCTTTCAGCAACTCGACGCTACGCTGCGGGCCATCCATGTTGACTGCGATAACACTGTCGGTATTGAGCATAGCGGTGGAACCGTCATCGAAATAGACGGTTTTGCGTTCGCCCACTTTGGTCGAATAATCGCCTTGCATCAGAATTCCCAGCTCGTTACTAAACAACAAGCCCAAGGCCAGACAAGCGGCCATCGCCAACGGCAACTTGAAATGAGCGGCTGTGATTTTTTTACGCGGCGCTATGCGCTGTTTTTGGGCGGTTTCGCCAAGCGCTTGCAGTAAATCGGCATCACCCCATAGTTTGCTGACTTCGTTAAAAGTATCGCGATGCGTATCGTCCTGATTCAGCCATTGGAGAAATGACGCTTTTTCCTCACTGGAGACATTTTCGGCTTGTAAGCGTATAAACCAAGTCACCGCTTGCTCGTCAAGATCGTTATTAAGCTCGGACTCCAAATTGTCGTTTTCCTGTTTCATAAGTAACAACTCGGTTTATGCATAGAGAGCTCTCCAATAATCGGATAAACAAGTGACATAATCCATGGGGTATAAGCACCGATAGCCGTCAGATGAAATCGTTAAAGAGTTGCGTTGCATCATATTCCCTTGTGCTGAATCCTCTCCATTCAGGAGGCCGGTAAAGTTTGGCAGCGCTATGAAACCGTCCAATCCGCCCACATCTCAGATAAGATAGGAGGGTAGATCGAACGATCTAAAATATTTTAACCTTTTAATCGCCATTCGGTTGCAGCAATAGCGTATGTTCGGACTTTCCGGCAGTCAATGCCATCGGTAAACCCTTTAGCCAGTAATCCTGCTGATCCCGGTAATAAGGCGATAGCGGGTGGCCGGATTGGCCGCCGGGCATATGCAGGATGGCATCTTCAAAATGCTCCGGCGCGACCACCAGCCTTTCGCTGGCTCCAAAATCGGGACCCGCCGCGCGAACGCAAAAAGAGCAACCCGGCAAAGCCTCGCCCGGCATATTCAGCAAATCGTTCAGTACCGGCAAGGCCTTGGAAAACGGATGGCTATGCTTGACTTTGTTTTGCATGCCCCAGTTCAATTCCATTAACGCCACGCCCGGATGCCGGGTTTGCAGTTGCTGTATGCTGTGTTTCAACTGTCCCAGAATAAAGTCGTCCCAGTTTCGATAATTCGCGGCATCGGGCAATAATTGCGAGGGTTTTTCATTCAACAGCGCTTGCAACGGCGTATCGATATAACTCCAGGCATAGCTGAAATTTTTATCGGCTTGTCGACTGGCCGATAAAAACGGCGCAAACACCGACTCGACTAATTGCTTACGAAACTCGACCAGCAGCGCAAAACCCAAACTGCCGGCATCGGCCCGACCGTCCCAGGCCAGCAGGTAGTCGCGCACCTCGGCCAAATCCGGCTGTTTCGCAATCGCTTCAGTAGTCAGGCTGTTCAAGGCCAACTGCTGATAAAACACATAAAACTCGCTTTCAGTATCGAGTTGCAAATTGAACATGGCCCATTCGCTAACCTTCGGCATTTGCTTAAGTTGTCGGCTAATCCTGTAAGCGCGGTAACCGTTGACAAACTGGTGACCGATCACATACGGATAATTTTTACCGAAGTGGCGGTCGTTGGCCGACACTAAAACGCCTTCGGGCGGATTAATCACGCGCGGTAGACTTTCAGGTTCTACATAGCCGTTCCAGCCCACGCTGCCGTCCGCCCACGAGCGGCTAACCAAACCGTCATTGCCGAAACGCTTGGGTATTCTACCCATCAGCGTCCAGGCGATGCCGCCTTTATTATCAGCCAACAATACATTCAACTGCGGACCGCCGGTACTGTTGACGATTTTTACGGCCTGCTCCAGGGTCTTGCCTTGCTCCAGATCAAACAGATTGAAGTTGACCGCATCGGCATCCAGCGCCGTCCAATGAATCGCTACCGGCTGGTCCAGCAACGGCTGATTGGCAACCGGCCCCCAACGCGTTTGCTTGACTATGATCTGCTTGGCTTCGCCGCTTTTGATTGCGATGGTTTCCGGATATTCATCGAAACGCTGCCATTGATCGCCTACCCGGTATTGGTCCGGATTGGCCGGATTAATTTCCAGCCTGACCAAATCCAGGAAATCGCCGGAAAGATTGGTCGCTCCCCAAGCGATATGCCGGTTGCTGCCGGCCACTAACAGCGGCGTACCGGGCAAAGTCAGGCCTGCGGCATGCTCGTCGCCATAATTCAACTCAACGCGATACCAGATATTGGGCACCGATATGCCTAAATGCATGTCGTTAGCCAGAATGGCCCGTCCGTCCTTGGTAAGCTTGCCGCTGACCGCCCAGGCGTTGGAGCCGGCCATTAAATCGGACTGCTGCACTATCTGCGCCAACGCTGTTTTGTCCGTCGGCTGATGGGCTAATGCCGTTGTCAAAGCCTCGACAGGAATCGCTTGCGCCGGACGCAACGATTCGGCGTGATTCTGCAATTGTTCGGTATAAGGATCGGTATCCGGCGTTAGAAACTTCACCGCCGCACCCGGTAAGGTTTTTTCCATTACGGTCAGCATACGTTCGCCGCGCTCGCTCCAGGCAGTCAACGTTTCGCACATGCCTAATACCACCAGCAGGCTGTCTTCCGGAATCCAAGGTTCCGGTTGATAATTTAACACCTTGAACTCGAAAGACAGTTTGCCGGATTCAGTCATATAACTGTTGACGCCTTCAGCATAACTTTGCAGGTAATGCTGGTGGTTTGCCGGCAGCTTCGCCAGTATTGCTTTTACTTCGCGATGAAAACCGTAAGTTCGGGCTTTGATATCGCTATCCAGCGCTATGTCGCCAAAGATTTCCGACAATCGCCCTGCGTTTTTACGCCGCATCAGGTCCATCTGAAACAAACGGTCGCGCGCGGTGACATAGCCCAATGCCCTAACCGCATCGGCACGGTTAGCGGCGTCGATGGCCGGAATGCCGTGCGCATCGGTGCGTACGCTAACCTCTGCCGTAAGCCGGTCCAGTTTTACCGTACCGTCAAGTTGCGGCATAGCCTTATGTAAGACCCAGAAGCCGCCGCCCAAGGCTATCGCTGCCAGACTGACCAGCCCTAAGCCGCTATATAAGATCGTTTTTCGAATATTCACTATTGCCATCCAAATACCATGAAATGCGGTTAAAAATTTTAAAAGATAATCGTCACGAAGGACATGAAGTTTTGTTTGTTTTCTTCGTAAACTTTATGTCAGGGAGATGGCTGCATCATTTCCTGCCCATGCAGTTGTTCGTGGCGATATTTTAAGTGACAGGATTTGCAATCTATATGCGCCAGCCTGTCACATAACCGGCTGCGCATCATACTTTAAATACAGGCTTCTACTGCATCCTCATTGGGCTGCATCGGTTTGCCCGTCGTTACCGGTTTTGCCATGGCTACAATCCGGCCTTCTTCCAGTTTGATACATCGATCCGCCAAATAGAAATAACGGTCGTCATGGCTGATGATTAATACCGTTTTGCCTCGGACCTTCAAGGCGGGCAGCAACTCTGTATAAAATAAATGCTTGAATTCAGGATCCTGGTCCGCCGCCCACTCGTCAAAAACATAAAAAGACCGGTCTTCCAGATAAGCAACCAATAGCGCCAAGCGTTTGCGCTGGCCTTGCGACAAATCCACCGAGGAAAACCGGCCGTGCTCAACGCGCACCTTATGCTGTAAATGCAG